>PMIJ01000234.1:0-40354 GCA_003157015.1 Bacteroidales bacterium | reverse complement strand
TTACCTACGTGACTAAAGTTAAACCTTCCGAACGCCTAACGGTTAAATGTTCCAGGGATGCACAAGAAATTTTCTTCGACTCCTGGGACAAATCCACAATTGAACATAAGGAAACCGTTAAGATGCTTCTACTTAACAGGGCAAACAAAGTTCTGGGAATTACCACGCTTTCTGAAGGAGGACTATCCGGTACTTTAATGGATGTTCGTATGATTTACCAATATGCTATAAAAGGCAACGCATCCGGAATAATAATCGCTCATAACCACCCTTCCGGAGTTAGCAACCCAAGCGAAAGCGATCTAAAAATAACCCAGAAAATAAAAGAGGCAGGAAATCTTCTTGATATTCAGTTACTCGATCACATAATTCTTACCCCGGAAAAAGAAATTTTCAGAAGTTTTGCGGATGAAGGTCAAATATAAAATAAGTACCCTTCAGGGTATTTTTTTCTGTTTACAGGGGAATAAAAACATCCTTTGCCTTTTACACTCTCTGCAGAGGTTTTGGACTTCATTGAATCTATGTACCATTTGATCGTGGTTTACAAAGATCATTTTTGCTAGGGAGCAAAAATGTTCAATCAATCATTCCGGCTTGGGTTTACGCCGGAATGATAGTGACTAACACAACTTTTGTATTGGGAAAATTCTTAATCAATATTTTCCCCCTTAAAAACTTCTTGAATTTGCCTCAATCAATTGTTAAAAAGAGATTTATTGTAAAAAGTTTGCAACTAAAAAAAGATTAACTTCGTTTTTATAAGAACAGAATTAAATCAACATAAATAAACGCGATTGGATGAAAAGCACGAACAAGTTAATAGTCGCCTGTTTATTAGAATGTTTACATCTTGTTCGAGTTTCGTCTAAGTAAGAAATAAACGCCACTATGGCGTTTATGCAATCTTTATAGGGCATTTAAAAACGAAAGATAAACAATGAATATTTTAGTTGAATATAAAGACACTTCGGGGATAATTTCGAATCGGACTTATAATTTGACAAGATTAGCTTTTGCAAAACATTTAGCAATTGCTGGACAAGGTTATGCTCCTCGACCACAAAAACTCATGCGAACACTTGGCATGTTTATTCATTACAGCAACTATCTTCAACGACAAGCTTTTTCTAATAATCATTTTTCAAGACCACCTAGAATTTTATCAGACCCGACAGAACAAGGACAATTTTCTACTTTGACAGGTAAGGCGATAGCCGACTTTTTATCGAAGAAAATTGATGGTAGTTTATATACAACAAATTATGAATCAGTTGCTTCAAGACCATTGCGAGGACAAAGACCAGACCTAGTTGCTTTTACACAAAACACGCAATTTACGTTAGAAGCAAAGGGTCGCCATCAAACAAATCCTGGCAATATGGCAAATCATAAAGCTCAAGCAGATTCTGGAAATTATCCGAGAAAATTTTCAGTCGCTTGTGTTTCATATAATTTGTTCGGACAAGTTACTTGTAAGTATCACGACCCTTTTAATGATAATATTCCTTTCGACAACGAGACATTTCAAAGGGTAACAAGAAAATACTACGCAGGATTAGCAGATTTTCTTGAACAAAAATATTTTAAGTATCAGGAGTTTGACTATCATGGCGAGAAATTTTATGAAATTGAATTATCATATCAAAACTTTGAAAAACTATTTCCTGACGAATTTCCATTTAGGCATTTCTGGCACTTTGAAATTCTTGATTATTACAGACCAAGATTAATTCTTCCAAAGAGCATTAAAGAGTATGCGGAGACTGGCTTAACAAATGAAACGAAACCTTTTATTTTTGAAACAAAAGAACTGGACAACAACATATACATAGACAATGACAGAGTCGGATTACGAATTAGATGATAGAAAAAATGACACCTAAAAGACGTGATAGTTTAACATAAATAAATGCAACCAATGGACGATTTTAATAAACAGCTAAAAAGAAATCTTAGAAACAATATTTCTGAATTTAATACAAACCCAAAATATTCTAGCATTCGAGATTTGTATAAAACCAACTTTGACAGTATTGTAACTTTTATTAATAAGATTGGGCATAAATTAGCAATAGAGGACATTGCCCAGCTTGATAATAATCTGACTCAACAAGTAATGGATAACCATTTATTGCTTAAAGAAATCAATAAAGCTATTTCGTCAGGTGAACTAAAATTAAGTGACATTAAATAAAACCGCCCTATAATGCAAAAGCCGGCCTTATTGACCATATTTCGTCGGGAAGGGTACTATTTACATACATAGCTAAACAACAAATACTTAACTCAGACTATAGATGTTCAATATTATCCGGATAACTATGGTCAGGCCCACAGGTTTTTCCAATTATTGATTGAAAATGTAACTAATGTATTATATCGAACAAAATTACTTGTAACTCATTTGTGAGAAGTATAGTATGATTGAACGGAATGAATATAAATCAGTATAATGGGAACAGTGAGAATAGAATCAAAAGATCTTGACAAATATGAACAAGCTGAGCTAGAAAGAATTAAATTCGTAAACGAAATTCTTTCCTCTACCGCGAGGAAAAAGGTAGTTGTGGCGGGACCAGGCACGGGGGAAACCTTTTTGTTTAAGAAAGTCCTTAGTGGCAAAACAAAAACTCTGACACTTTCTTTTGTCAATTCACTTGTTGACGACTTATCTCTTGAACTCTATGGCATATCAGAAGTTAGAACCTTACATAGTTTCGGCAGAAGCGAACTTTCAAAACTTCTGAGAAATGATGTAAATATTTATTCCAAGTTATCTACAATTATTCGTGAGGACTTTAAAATTTTAGTTGGTGGCGATACTGACTTTGATATTCTTTTCCATGAAAGACTTGATGATGATGCGAACTTAAAATTTTACGAAACGAGAAGACAATATTATGACTATTACGGATTCACTGATGTAATTCATGCAACAGTAAAAGCTTTTGAAGCCGACAAGAATAAAGTTCCGACTTACGAACAAGTACTTATTGACGAGTTTCAAGACTTCAACAAACTTGAAGTTTCAATGATTGATTTGTTTGCTGAAAAAAGTCCTATACTTCTTACTGGTGATGATGATCAAGCTCTCTATGAGTTTTTGAAAAATGCAAGTGCAGATCACATTCGTTTTAGACACGGAGAAAAGATGCCGGATTATGCAGCTTTTAGTTTGCCTTTTTGTTCTAGATGTCCGGAAGTCGTGGTTGAAGCAACTAATGACCTTATCAATAATGCAAAGCAAAATGGGTTCCTCAAAGAGAGAATTAAGAAACCCTATATTTATTTTCCAAATATAGACAAGGACAAAATAGGCAATCAGTTTCCTTCCATAGGGTTTTCAAATAAGTTTGCAACACAAGTCCCATGGTTCATTGAAAAGTGCATCGGAGAAACCGCCAATGCACTCAAGAATAAATTTGATGTTCTCATTATAACATCAAACAATAATCAAGTTAGAGCAATTGCGAAAGAACTTATTAAAAGAGGATTTAGAAATCTAGACTATCCCGAAAAGCGAAAAGATAGGGAAGTAAATTTTCTTGACGCTTTTGACATTCTTATTGAAAAGAAAGAGGATAATCTTGGTTGGAGAATTATTGCTTCGCTTCTTTTTTCACCAAAAGATTTCAGTGCGTTGATTAAAGAGTCATCAGAAGATTTATCAAAAAAACTTTTTGAAATTCTGCCTTCTGAGTTTACAAAAGGAGTACTTGAAACTGCAAAAGCAGTGAAATATATTTTGAATGAGAAATCTGTAAGCCCGGATTTACTTGCTTCAACTTTTGAACACTTTGGAATTAGTCCCGATAAGATTTCTTCTGATTATTTGTGCGAGAAGTTTCATGCATTGAATTCCCCAAGTGGAAATCCGGGTTTGAGAAACATTCCAATTAAAGTAACTACTATTCAAAGTTCTAAGGGACTTTCTGCTGATGTTGTATTCATAGCTAATTTTGACGATCGGTATTTTCTTAGAGACGGGAGTACTATTACTGACCAAGACATTTGCAATTTTCTAGTAGCATTGACAAGAACAAAAAAGAAAGCGTTTTTAATTTCAACAGTTGACAAAAAAAACCCTTCGCTACTTAGATTGATTTCCGAGAAGAGAATTCAGTTCATTTAGTAATTACGTAATAAGCTAGTTGAAAATGATATAAATCAAGGTTATTGCTAATATGATAAGTTAAAAATATAGATGAAAAATGTCAAAAGTTGCTGGATATTTTGTTGTTCTTGATTCTGAAAGATCTTTTTCCTTTGAATGTCGTAATGATAATAGGTTTGCGGAGCCTGTTCCAGAATTTTTACATTCAAGAAATGTTCCTTTAATATGCTTTATTATCGAGGAACATGGTAAAATTACACATATAGGAATTGGGAAAAGAGGCTTTCATGCTGGAACTGATCTTAGGAGACTCAATATTCAAGAAATCTTTCATTTAAGAAATCCCATTTCTGCGAAAAAAGTTGCTAATGCAACATCATCATCGAGTAGAAGTTATCTAATTAATAAAGTCAAAAACGGAGGCCTAATAGCAGCAAAAAGTTTTGAAGAATTTCTTGTTGTTTTTTTGAAAATAGCTCCTGAGGCTGCACCTATGTTAAATAAATATTCCAAAGAAAGAATAGCCAGAATAGAACAACTTCCTGACTCAACAAGAAAATCGTTAGCTGGACAAAAGGAAGCGGTATTAACAGCATTGAACATTGCAGGTATTGATAAAGAAAATGCTCTTGGATGGGATTACGAAGAAGGCGAAAAGCCTATTTCTTATCTTGATGGTATACAGCAAGTCAAGTTACGGGAAGATTCTATGATTTTTAATGATCTTGTTAATATTCCTGGATTTGATTTAATAAGAACTACTAAATATTCCTCATCAGTTTTTGAAAATGACAAAACTAGACTTATTGTCTTATTGGCAAATCGATTACCTCTTGAAGAATTACTAGGCACAGATTTGATTTATTTTAATGAGGATTTTAAGTGCTTTATAATGGTTCAATATAAAGTTATGGAAAAAGAAAATGAGAATTACGTGTATAGGGTTCCAAATGATCAACTTACCGAAGAAATTGCACGCATGGATTCAATCGTAACTTCATTATCCAACATTGAAAGCAAAAATAATATTGATGATTTTAGGATCAGTCAGGAACCTTTTTTTATCAAAATATGTCCAAGAATTGAATTTGATCCTGACAATGTAGGTCTAAGTTCCGGTATGTATATTCCTCTTAACTATTTGAAATTATTACAAATAGATGAGTCAATTAATGGTGCTCGCGGAGGTAATGCAATCTCCTATCACAACATTAGTAGGTACTTTGATAATACTGGCTTTAAAACAATAATTGAGGGAGGGTGGATTGGAACAAATCATAACCAATCAATGATTTTAGAAAATATAATTAGAAATATATTAGAGAATGGCAGAGCCGCAGTTCTTGCGGTTAAGAAGAAAATTTCAAGAAAAGTACAATTTGAGCAAGAAGACACAGAGATCGGAGACTTTATTATGGAAGATTTACCTTTTTGAATCTTTAGGAAGTATTGAATTGATTAATAAAACTATTATAGCATACTAAAATATAGATGAGGGGGGTAACCTTTTATGGATCTAGGGTTGCTAACTTATATCCATTAAATATAGGAAAAGCATCCTAAGATTCGAGGCATGATTTTCCTAATTCTATACTAGCTTCAAAAGCCAGAGCAGTTCGACTATCAAACGCGGTGCTTTTTTGCCAAACAGGGACTACTATATGACAACGATTCTGTAACTTTAAGATTTTAACCCTGACAGATAAATGGAGATCAATATATTAAACCTAAGAAACTCAATTAATAAAGCTTACCTGAAAGTCAAACCAAACCGGACCCAAATTGAGACTTTCAAGAAGAACATTACCAACCTCTTTGACCAGATTAAAGGATCGGAATCCGAAGAGTTTCATAAAAATATTATTTCTGAATGCCTTAAGAACACATACTATTCACCTAATAATTATATTAATACAAGGGGTAGATCTGACCTGGTTATCCATAATGGAAAAGATTCAAAATTTTTGAATGGTTTATTTTCAACTTCCCAGTCTCTTTGTCTTTTGAAACATGATAATTTGATATAACACTAGTTTTAAATTATAATTTAACTAAAAATCAAAACTATACAATGTTTAAATCAAAGTCAATTTTTCTGAAACCTTTTGAAAAGGAGTCCCATATTTATATCCCTAGTAATAATGTTGTTGATTAGTATGATTGATGTATGGAATAGGATGTGATGGTGGAAGTATAAAAATGGGTATGATATATTGTTGGCTTTTATTCATATTTTTATTAATTTTAAATAGCTTGTTATGATTAGATTTTAATCAATTATGTAAATATTTACGGATGTATATAATACTCATAGTTTGTTGTGTGCAAAAAGAGATCTCCCAAATGATGAGATTAATTTGAAAGTACTGAATATTGCTAAAATCTGGTATGTCGCAATAAAGGAGTTGGCTGTTGATTAAAAAGACCATGATTCAGTGAAATGAGTTTACAATATATATAGAAAAGCAATAGATACATAGAATGGGATTTGAAGCCACGATAGGATTAAAGGACGCTTTAGGCAAGCTTAGGATGGATGATGCTAATTCTTCTGGATTAAGATGGATTTCCAAAAAAGAGGAAGAAAAAGATCCCTATATCTATCTGGCATTGGAGCAGGCTTCCCTATTTGGAACTACAGCTGTCTATTTTCGTTTATTTAGTGATGGGCGTCCACCCCGGCCACAGATTTTCATATATGATTTTAATGAATTAAGTATTAAGGAAAACAAAGCAGCTGATATACATCATCATTTATGGAATGCTGGACTTGTTCCTTATTGCTTTATTTATACGAACTCAAAAATTCTTGTTTACAATTGCGGCAGGAAACCAGAAGTTGATTCATCATCAAGTACTTTTATAACTTCCCCACATGACACTATTGATCTATTAAGCGAAATTCAGGATAAACTTTTATCCTATTCCGCCTATCAATTTGATTCCGGTCTATTCTGGGATTCAGATTTGGGGAAAGATTTTAAATATGATCAGAGTGCATACGAACAACTTTTAACTCAGCTTAAAAATGTTAAGAATAATATAATTTCTCGTGTAGGGAAGGAGCGTTCCAGATTGGTCAAGCGGGTTTTGATGATGTTAATTCTTATAAAATACCTTGAGGAAAGAAAGGATGAACAGGGGCAGGGTGCATTAAATCCGGAGGAGTTTTATACTGAGTTTAATAAGGAGGATCCTTCGCTTACAGGAGTATTGAATAATTCAGATACTTTTGCGGCGGTTCTTTCTAAACTTTCAGGAATAGATCACTTTAATGGACAGATATTTTTCCTTAGTAAGGAAGATCTAACAAGTTTAGGAGGAATCGATCTTAGAATCTTCCAACAATTTGTAATAGGCAATACTGCTTTTTTTTCCTCGGCAAATGATGTAATTGGTCAAATGACTCTGTGGCGGTTATATCAATTCAACTATTTGCCAATTGAACTTATTAGCCACATTTATGAAGATTTTCTTGCTGACGAGAACGGCAAAAAAAAGAAAGGTGTAGTTTATACTCCCCCATATTTAGTACAATTTCTTATTGACAAGAGTATGCCTCTGGGCCACCCTAAAATGAAATTCAGGGTTTTAGATCCAGCATGTGGTTCTGGTATATTTTTGGTTGGTGCGTTTAAGAGAATGATACAATGGTGGAGAGTAAAGAACAATTGGAAAAAACCGCATAAAGAAAATATTGAAGAATTAAAGAATATCCTCTTGTCCAATATCTATGGATGTGATTTAGAGGAAGAGGCTATAATACTTACTTATTTTAGTTTAAGTCTTGCTCTTTTGGATGCATTGTCTCCCAAAGAAATTTGGAATAATGTTCATTTCGATAATTTAATTGGACAGAATCTTTTTCCAACGGATTTTTTTAAAATAATACAACAGGAGGAACTTCTGAACAATTTTGATTTAGTTATTGGAAACCCTCCCTTTGATTCCAGTTTTACAGAATGGGCTAAAATTGCTGATACGACAGAAAGGCGATTAAAACCTATACGACCAGAAATTCCAGATAATCAAATTGCCTTACTTTTTTTAGAACAATCGTTTAAATTACTTCGACCAGGGGGGAACTGTTGTTTAATATTACCATCAGGTCCCTTATTGTATAATACAAAGATTCACTATTTTAAAAAGTACCTTTTTGAAACTTACTATTTCAGTGAGATTTTTGATTTTACCCCATTAAGGGCGAAACTTTTCACTGGTAGCAGCTCTAAAGCGAAACCTGCTATTATTGCCGTATTTGCTGAGAAGAATTCACCTGAAGGGAAACCGATATCTCATCTCATCTTTAGAAGAACAAGGGCGTCTGGTGAAAAAATTGAATTTGAAATTGACTATTATGATATCCATCAGGTAGCCTATAACCTAGCTTTGAATGTTCCTGGTGTTTGGCAGACTAATTTTATGGGAGGAGGAAGGCTTCATAGGATTGTAGAAAAAGTAGCTTCAGAATCGACGCTTCAAGAATATTTGGATGATATGATTGTAAAACGAGGTTGGAAAGTTGGTGAGGGGTGGATCGAGTCTCCCACCGCTAAACCTCTAAAAAGAATAAAGTATTTATCTAATAAAAGCAATTGTTCAGAAAAAGAAATTGAAGAATTACATAAGCTGGAATCAATGCATAAAGCTGATTGGATTACCGGTTACCCCTTTGTGGAAACAAAATATTTTACGGAAAATGGGATTAAAAAAATTAATACCTGTGAAATAAAATATTTTTATCGTTCAGCAAAAAATAGTAAAGAGATATTTCAACCCCCTCATTTATTAATAAAGGAGCAATCAGGGATTTCTTCAATTCCCATTGAGTTTAGGAATGAGTACCTTACTTTCAGAAATGAAATTATTGGAATATCAAGCCCCTCTTCAGATTCAGAAAGTTTGAAAGAAATCGAATGCCGATTAAAAGGAAATTCCGCATATTCCTCACTGCTGTGGTTATTAAGTGGACGAATTATTACTACAAGAGAAGGTGTTGTATTGAAAAATGATATTTTGTCGCTTCCTTATTCTATTGAGCCCTTGGCATTTGACTATATTGAAAGGATTTTGTTAAATGACATTTCAAATTACTATTCAGAATTCAGAAAAATGGGTGAAAAAAGTGATATTCTAAGCATAACTTCAAATGAAGATTTGGATGCATTTGGAGAATTATATTGCCAGATATTAAATAGTGTTTATAAAAACTTCAAACCTTTTTCTCCAATCATTGGAGCGGAATTTATTGCGTATCCTTTCATTTTAGGAAACAAACCAGAGATTGATATCCCGAAGTCTATTGAAACAATAGAAGACAAACTCAGAAGTCTCATTGACAATAAGGTACTCTATAATCTTTGGATAAAAAGAATTGTAAAGGTTTTTCACAAAAATGTGATATTTCTATACAAACCAAATCAAAAAAGATACTGGTTAAGATCTATAGCCATTCGTGATGCAGATGAGACATTTATAGACTTATATAATCAGGGGAAATAATGAGTTTTATTATTGAAAACACATTTGGCTCATTAAGCAGTGCATCAGATGGAAGTATAGTCGGACACATCTTTAGTTATGTATCGACGATTCTCCATGATTTCAAGGTGACAAAGGATGAAAATGAAAATGGGATCACAAATAGGTTGTGTAAAATGTTGGAATTCAAAAAGCCACCAGAATATCCCTTCTTCTTTCATCATCAAAATATTGAATCCGCTAAGCAAAATACTTCAACTGATTTTGCGGTTTTTGGCACTTACTCCTATGTACAACTACTAAATTTCGCTGACAATGACGAAGCCCCTGCTTTAATAAAATTTGAAGCAAAACGACTAATAAACAACTTGCCCAAAAGGCGTGAGAGAGAATATGTTATTGGTGATTATAAGCAAGGTAAACAAATTCGAAATTCTGGTGGAATTGAACGATTCAAAAATGGAAGACACGGAATAGATATAATTCATGCATGCATTATTGGATATATTCAATCTGATTCATTTGTTTTTTGGAAAGGTAAAATAGATCGCTTTGTGCAAGATGAAATTAATAATCCACATGATCAATCTTTGTCTTGGGATAATGATGATTTTTTGAAATTTGTCAAATCAGATAATAATATTTATGAGTGTGTATCTAAACCTAAAAGAAAATCAGGATGTTCAATAGACTTGAGGCATATATGGATTGATTTGAATTGACTCAATAAAACATTTCACATAAAATATCAGAAAACCAGATGTACTTTAGAGTATGGCTATCCCAAATATGGAGCAAAGGTGCAAAAGCCGGATGCCTTCATAACATTAGTTCAATAAGATTACATTTGCATACATAACTAAACAACAAATACCTAACACAGGCTTTAGGTGTTCAATATTGTCCGGCCAAATATGGTCAAGGCCATAAAATTTTCGTTGTTGAATTAATCTAAAGTTGAAAGTTGATATTTCTGAATTGCTGCTTTATCAATTCTGTCTACGGTTTCCGTAAGGTATGAAAAGTGATTAAGAAATTCGATAATTGACAGTTGATGCTCATCATTTACATTAAATTGGCCAGGATAAAACTGCAAAAATTTTTCATCAACTATCCCATTCCTATGGGCATAAAGATGTCTTATTTGTAGTATCTTTTCTATCTCATTTTGCTGTGACGGGTCAATTACATTAAGATCATTGATTTGAGAGTTGTCCGAAACAAAACCTTTAACACTTCCACGTTGTAACTTACTTAATTTTTTTTTCGCCCAAAAAATAACGAACTCTTGCATGTCAGAGCAGTTTAAAACTTCCTTAATACTTACCTGTTGATTTGATTTAAGAGAAGATGGATTGGCTAAATAAATTTCATATAGTAGGTCCGCTAAATAAGTTTCAAAATTGTCCGCACAAGAAGAAAATAAAATTCTAATAAGAATTTTGCCTTCCTGATTATTTGTAGGAGTATTGGTTGAGTTCGGGTAGAGTATACTACTTAAATCTCCAATAATATTAAGTACACTTTGATAATGGTCTATAAATTTTGTCTTTGAACTTGTACTAGTTCTTCGATAAGCTTCAAGTTTATTTGTCAATTCTTCGATTATAGGAATCCCAATTGTCCTTATCACCGTTTGGGGTGGATCTTTAAGAATAACACTTGTCCCTTGTCTAATATAGATTTTGCCTTCAATTGATATTGGCGAGTCAGATTTTTCAACTTTAATGACATATATTCGTTTGTCTCTATATGTTACATACTGGTAACTAATTAAAGGTTTGGGGTCTAGTTTGTCCAAAGCTTTATGAGTAACACTATTTGCATGGAAATCTTCACTCAACCCATTTACAACAATTTGTCCTTGTGTTTCCGAAACCCCGAGTATTATAATTCCACCGTTGTTATTTGCAAAAGCAGAAATCAATTGACCTATATTCCTTGCAGGTGGAAGAACTGCTTTATATTCTAATTGTTCACTTTCAGGATTGCCAATAATTTGAGCGATTTCTTCAGATATGTCCATATTATTAAATTGGAAATTTAATGATTTGCGCTTTTTTCAAAATATGACCTAAAGATATTCTCCGAGGAATTATACCATCGTCAATCCATAGTTCAGAAGGTTCGTAATCCAAAACATCTCTTTCAGAACCATAATAAATTATCACTTCTCCAGCATAGGCTGGTCTTGCTACAATACTAATATCTTGACCATCTTTCTGAATGCCTGCTAGTATTGTGGTAGCTGTAGAATCATCAAGAAGCTTAAGATCATAGTTCCTAAGTGTTTGTAAATGCTGTATTATGTTTTCTTTGGCTTTTTTTATAAGACTTTGAACATAAATAAACATATCAGTCGTTGGCGTAGACTCGTGTGAAAACATAGCAGCTAAGTCTTTGTCTTTAATGGCTTCTGCCCATTCTTCAGTTGAAGAAATACCCATACTTAGCAAAATTTCTTGGGTAACAGGCAATAGATTTGTGGAATTATTTTGTCCTTTTGCAATAAGTTCTCTAAGCTCGGTTATACTGCTCGCATTGCAATCCTTCAATAAGTCGGCTAACTGTTCTGCTTTGGAAATGTTCTCCAATATCTCATCATCATCATATAGGAGATGCTTATTTTTATAAAGTATCGGAAAAAGAGACTTTGCTTTTTCAGGTTGTTCCTGAAACCACCGTAACAGTTTCTTAAATGCTTCACTATAACCTTTTGCTACTTCTCTATCACTTGCCTTTTCATTTACTTCTGAGTTTATTTCCTTAACAACAAATGTCAAATCCCGAAAATCGTCAATTTCAAATTCTATTTCAATTTTTTCATCTGCTAATTCGTTTCGAATATCTCTCCCTAACAAACCTAAGATATCTTTAAAATCATCCCCAATATTCCCCATGTCTCGTTTGAGATGGATTCTCTTACAAAAAAAACCATTTTGATTTGGGAAAATGGCCCGTTTGTTAATTATTATATCGTATTCTTTATCTTCTTCCGTTAGCAATAAGTAAAAGTCGTTTAGCCATTCGTAAACATCTTTTTCGCCAAGAACCTCTGAAAGCTCTTTTAAGGTTTCTTTATTTTCCAAGAATGCTGCAAATTGGTCTACATCTAATTTACCACACTCGTTCCATGATAATTTATACCATAACTCAACATCAGATTGTTGTGGTAAACAATGAGGAAACCAATAGTTTGCGAGTTGCCAAATTTGACTCCGAACACCTTTGCTTCCCGAGCTTGGGAACCAAATATAATTTTCACCTTCTTCAGTTAAGATTGAGCTTAATTCTCCGTTAGAATTATTTACGATATGGGCATAAAGAAGCTTTTTTCGAATTGGATTCAAAACATCTGCTTTAAACCATGCATCATCAATCCAATCTGTTAAATCATACATGGATCTTATTTGAGCTAATAAATGTAAACCTTCCCATTTATTCTCAATAGCAAATTCCAATAGCTCAAAATAGAGTTCAACAGCCTCCTGCATTATAATTTTGTTCTCCTCAATTAATGGATTTGTCCGCTGTGGAGTAGTTAAGAAAACTCCATCGCGGGAGTCTGTCGGATTAAAGTTTGGATTATTAATTATTACTGGGAAATGGAATTTCTCAGTACCAATTAATGGGAAATCACAATATAAGCGTGGGGTTTGTTCATTAATTGAGAGTAAAAATATTTTTTCATTTTCCTTTTTTACTGGAAGTGCAATACTTGTTAATCCTTTGTTTAAAAATGCTATAGTAAAAACATTTCGTTCCTTGATTTCCGAGCCTTTGTCAATGAAAACAGATACTAAACTTAAATTTTCAGCAAGCTTTATTTCCTCAATTATGTTTGTATAAACCAGATTAGAAGGCAATATTTCGATACTTTTAATTTCTTTTACAAATGCCAATGTATACGGCAAGCAGTTATCTAAATCTTCAAGCCCGGACTTTGCAACTCTTAGACTAACAGAATCAGCTAACGGATATAAAAATTCTGTATTAAATTCTCCATCAATGTATTCAGAATATGTTGGAAAATCATCCATGTCTTGAACTGCTGTTTTTGCAATTTGAACCGCATCAGTTATTTGTTCTATTTCGAACCCAGTTCTATCAAGTTCCAACTGAAATTTTCGATAATCTAATTCTGGTTCTTTTGCTACGCCTTTAACAGTTACAGTCTCTGATAATAGATGTGTAGTAAGAAAACCTGTTCCGAATTTTCCTGTTGTTTTTCGTTTTCCGTCTTCATCCTTCTTTCTATCTTTTGTGGAAATCTGTTCTATCAGAAAACGAATATTGTCTGCGGTAAAAGGCTTCCCGTTATGTTTGAAACTAATAAATGGATCGCTTATGTCTGGTTGATATTCAATTCTAATTTTTACCCCCTCCTCTGCATGAACATCTTTTGCATTTTGAATTAATTCCCATACCCATCGTCTAGGAGCAATTGGAGAACTTTCGACTAGTGATCTTAGAATGGACATTTCCCGTAATATCTTTGTAGCGATGTTTTGATAATGGGCTCTATGCTCTGAAGCTTCAAATTTTGCTTTATAGGTCATTATATTATGTCAGTTTTATTCTTAAATTCACTAGTTACTCTCGATAGTCGTGGCGCTATTAGCATGACCGCCAACGTTTGAGGCTAAGGGAATACGGGCGATTATCCTGTCAATTTGCACCATATTTTGAGCAGGGCAGAATGTTTGAACTGACTCTGAAACCCTTATTGCATATAGCCTTTGTTGGCAGTATGTACCCTTTTCTGTCTAGAAATTTTCAACAAATTTTATTCTGTAAGGTCTAATTCCTTTAATTAGCCCGTCTTCCATCTCAATTAAAGCAAAATTTTCATTAATTAATCCAGAGTCTCCAACGTGAGTTTCTTCAATCCATTTGTGAAAATAACCATTTGTAATATGTTCTCCAGAACCGTCTTCATGTTTGGAGATTTTTACTTTTCTTAATTCTTCTTTTTTCATGTTTATTTATATTTAGTCTAACAATGTGTTTTAGATTTTCCTATTTCAACAAATTCAACTGAACGGCAGTCTTTGCACTGATATATAGTTCCAATACCATTAGATTCCCATTTATACTCGTATTCATGACTTTTAATTTATCATTAATGATTTAATACGAATAATATAGAAATTGTTACCCTGGATATTCACATAAGTATCATTTTTGCCAAGGAGAAAAAATGTTTAATCAATCATTCCGGGTGGGACATCCGGCGCCGGAATGGTAGTGACTAACACCACCAAAGTATTGGGAAAATTCTTCATCAATATTTTTCCCCTTAAAGACTTCTTGAATTTACCTCAATCAATTGTTAAAAAGAGATTTATTAGATTAAAATAAAAATACCGTCCGTGAGGTAACAAATCATTAGGCATACCTATTAAACGCTAATTATGGCTTCTTAAATCCTTGTTTAGATCCTATATCATTGAATTTCGATTCTCTGAATTTGGTCAATATCGTTCATTTAAAATAAATATATTGGTCAATTTAGACAGAAAAAGTAATTGTAACTAATATTAATTTAACAATAACAAAAATGGTTAAGTACAGAATTTCTGGAGTTTGGAAAGACATGAATAATGTTATAACACATTACGCCTTTCATACAGTCAGTGAAAATACAATTTCAAGGGCCGTTAAAAAAACAAAGGCGGAGGCAATCAAATTGTTAGAGACATATGGGAATACTGCAACAACATGGGTATGGAACTATAACCAATCATTCTGGAGTATTGGAGAAAACATAGAAGTTGTAAATGGAAGTGACGGGAAGTATTTAAGGTCTAATCCAAATGAAAAAATAACCGACAATTTAGGTCATCTCATAGATTTTGACTGGATTAATCCATGATCAATATCCCAGACTATAGTTAATTTTATTAATATGTTGTCTAAAGAAGGTCATGCAAAACACAGATAAGTTAAGGAGTCTCATTCAGAAATTAGTTGGAGAACCCATTACTGTAAATTGTGACAGGTTTGATGAACTCACCTTTTTTGAAAATGGGACTATCATTGGGTATAGCCAATTTAATGAGATATTATTACTGCTAGGCTTTGATAGAATAACACAGAGTTTTTTTCAATATCTGGTAAATCAAGATATCGAATATAAAAAAAATTCCACAATAAGGTCAATGTCTCAGTTAGAGAAGGGGGTAACTGAATTTCGAAAACTAGCAATTCTTTTATATGCAAATGTCAAATATGGATTTAAAGAACTTGCTAGAGATACTGAAGAGTTTGAGTATCAGCTATTGACCCTTTCTCCTCTTGATAAAACAAGTTTTACAAAACGACATCTTCCAATACTTAAAATTACTCCAATTAAACCTGAGGAGACTTACTTATTAGGGTATAAAATACGAGATCAACTCTTAGAATCCTTAAAGGAGAATCCAGACAATCCAGACTTAATTTCCTTGAATAAAAAGAGACTTGATGTAATTGAAATAGGAAAAAGGAATCAAGTCGCATATTTAACCTCTGATCACCTTGATGTTTACGTTGCGACGTCCATGAGGTTAAAACACGAATTTGTTTCTGTTAGTAAAACAGTAAACCAATTAGAAAACAATAAGATTCTTAAAGATTTATCATTAAGGTTGTTTGATCCTACACAAGCATATTGTGAAAATAGAATTGACAAGGGACTATCTGAAGGGCTAATGTTAAAAAGGGCGAAATGTACGGTCTATTTAGTTCAAGAATCTGATACTCTTGGTAAAGACTCTGAACTAGCATCAACCTTGGCTCAAGGGAAACCAGTAATTGCAATAGTTCCTCATGGAAACACAGAATATGTTGAGAACCAGATTAAATTAATGAGAGAATCTTATCCTGAGTTTGACCAGAAGAAAATTATCCTTGAATTACTAAAAATTTTCGATCCTGCAATAGCATGGTCTAAAGAAAATGAAGGGAAGACTATTCGGGAGTATATCGAAGGTTCTGAAAAGATTTCTGAGGAACAAATGCTTAAAATCTTATATGCTAAGTCAGAAAAACATTATAATGATAGATATAAAACGCTTGTGAAAAGCCATCCCCTTGGGATTCAAGTTAATTTAGAATCAGGTGTGGCTACTGGCGTTTTAGTAGTAAGAGATATTGATTCTTGTGCAAGACTAATAAGATCTCATGTTCTTAAAGTGGTTGAGTATGATATTTTTGACGTGAATGAAAATGGAGTAGAATATACATACCTTCAAGAGAAGCTTTCTGACTGCATCTATAGAGTAATTACTGGAGATCCAGTCTTAACAAATTCTTTTTGGAACTTCTACCTTAACGAAACAAATGAATAGAATCCTTGTTGTTCCATGTAGATTTTTATTATTTTTGACACTAGAAATCAACTATCATGAACAAAAAAAGACCAAACCCCAGCACAGTTAATCCTTATGATTCAAAAGGGTATAAAAGAACAAACGGTTTTACTTCATCACCAAGACCAAACCCTAATACTGTAAATCCTTATTCACCAAAACCAAAATCAAGTTCAGGGAAATAAATATCGGGATTATATATTGTAAGTCTGTTCAATATTGAATCACGAATTTGCAATCCATCCAAGTTCAGAAAGTATCAAAGTGAGCCGTTGGTTGATATTTTAAAGTGCTTACCTAACAAAGTAGCATATAGTAATTTTGGTTTGTTATTATTTGTTTGTTGATCCAAGTTTAAAGAAATGTTTTTTGGTCGTACAATAAATTCACCAAACTTTTGATTTGTACTTGTTTGACCACCCTTTTGTTTTTCAAGATGCGTAAGCATCCATATATCATTAATTCTCTTAATCCATCCCCGATCTTTAAATTTACTAAAGAGTTCTCCAACCGAAATATCAAGCTCATTTGCTAGGGTTGAGATCGTTAGATAATCCATATGAAGTTGTTTATAATTTTAATCTTCGAGAAATGTAAATTTGGCTCAAGTTAGGCGATATGCTCAGAAAAAAGTTGATTGACACGTGCATTCAATGTTAACCAATAGTTCAAAATAGTTATAGAAGATCTTAAAAGCATGTAATTTCTGGAAACGTCCTCTTCATAAATCCCTTGAAATTTACCACCATGGAAGAGATTGTTCCTAATATCGCAGATAGAGAGTTTCAATTTTATGATCTCATCATCACCTGAACTGAAAACCCTATTCCTCCAGGTTAATCTTCCATCTATGAGTATTTGTATTTTTGGAGGCTGACCGATAATATAGTCAATTGCATCATTTATCTGCTGTGATTTAGGTAGATAGTACTTTGATTTAATATTAGAGACAAACCTATTCCAATTAGGGGTCACGCTATTAGCTCCGCCATTAGTAAAACCACTTTCTTTAAGAGCACATTCAAATCGTGAGAATGAAATAAAAAATTCAGTAATTAGTTCCCATCCTTCAGGAGTTAATGTTTCTTTAACATATGTCTTAAATTGCTCTGTTGTCATAGGTTAGGATATTATTGGTTTTAGCTCTTTTTTATTCCAAGAAAATCACTTAAACGTTCTATTGTTATATATCTGGCTCCAGTTCCTTTATATAGATCGTTCATATCATTCCAATTTTCTATTAAACACGATTTAACAGCTTTAGCATCTTTCAAAGTCTTAGTTTTAATTCCTAATACGCAATCAGAAAGCACATAAATTTTATTTTTCGGGATAATACAAATTTTATTCGGATTTGGATTTCCAACCCTCGGAATAAGTACTGCGGGGCCCTTCAATTCTGACAACTTGTTTTGGACATTAAGGCTGAGTCCTTCAATCTGATTGTTTCTTAGATTTGTTGAATGGATAAGTGGTCTGCCATCAGCATTGTTTTTTACATCACACATGCTAACTTTCCCCCTAAATATTGATGAGCTATATCCATTTATCGAGATTTTCTTTAGTTTAGTTGTAATTAAAGGTTTTGAATCATCATTGAGTGAGATAAAAATAATATTTGGGGTACAATTTTTAAAGTGATTTCCATACGGTATTTCCAAAATACTTAGTTTATAGTCAGACACAAGAATATCCCAAATTTTTTTGTCTTTTTGTGAGTAAGCAACACTTATCGGCATAATTGCATACAGACAACCATTCTTCGATAAATACTTTATCGATTCTACAAGAAACTTCATTGCTGTGCTTGACTTAAAATCTTCTCCTTTAAATCTAACATTGTGAATTGAGCCTCCAATACAAGAAAATGGTGGATTCAAGAGGATAAGGTCAAATCCATTTCTATTGTTAATTATTATATTACTTTGGTCTAATGAGTTTTCATCTAAGAAATCACAACGGTCGAGTTCCCAATTTGGATGTAACGATTTAACATTCAAAACAGCTGCATCTGAAATGTCTGTTCCGAAACATTTAGTACTTGGCCACTTCTTTAAGGCAGCTCTTATTAATTCACCATCTCCGATGCAAAAATCTATAATACTGCTTATATCTTTCTTTCGAATATGATTAATAAGCCGACTGGCTAAGTCTGGTGGAGTATAATATGAATCAATCAAATCTACTTATCAATTAAAAGTTTATATACTGAACATTCAACGATTTTGCCTACCCCTTCAGTTCTTTTTTTTACTCTCTTAGGATTATCATAGATCAACTCGACTTTTAAAGGATTTTTAATTGCAAATAGAATGGCAGCAATTGCGTGAGGCTTTGTTCCTATAGGGGAAACCTTAATTCTCCCTGAAGGGCTATCCTTTAAGAACTTGGTCAAAAGAATATAGACATCCGAGATTGAATTTGCTGACGCATACCTAATATTACTCCAAATATCTCCGTTCTCCAAAGGTCTGCGATTTCCCCAATATGCTAAAAAGGGGTATTCAGGCCTAAAACCAGGGACTCCAATAACTGGAAATACATTTGATGATTCAACATGTTCCAAGATATAGACAAACCTTCCTCCTTCAAAACCTAAAAGAGCTACAAGACATGTATCATTTTCATTATAGGGAATTATAGATGCAAACCCGGGTAATGGTTCTATCCCATCAATGCTTTCTGAAAGATCATGAAAAATCCCCTCAGTACTAAACTGTACAACCTTATAAGTTTCAGGTTCTGCATAGATTACCTTAATATCAGAAATATTTAAAGTACTAAATAGGGAAAAAGCATTATTAAGCAAAGCTGCACATATTCTATTATTTAAACCAGTTGAATCTAAATAAAGAGTTGTAGCATTAAACAATGATAAAAATTTGCTTATACTTACCCTATCTCGAAGATGGTATTCATTATTCGAATAGCTGTCTTTTATTATATCATGACTGATTTCTTTTAATTCAATAAATGTAATTTCCGAAGGAAACCTGGCAATTAATTCCTCTGAAATATAACTTCGCTCTTCTGCTGAATGACCGTATAAATATACGCTCCCTCTTTCAGGAGTAAAATCAGCTAGGTTATCGTAAATAGTTGAATATAAATAGTTATCCTTAATCATTATAGTAGTTTTCGAACATTGATAATTGAGATGGCAAAGGTCTTCTTACATCGTTATCAATATTGATCTTGAATTTTTCAAGAAGTGATTTAATGCTCTCCTTTGGTGTGTTAATTACACCTAAAAAATCTTCTTGGTTAATTGTTAATTTTCGCTTTCTTCTATGACTAAATACGAAAAATGCAGCATAAATGGGATGTAGCGTGAATAAATACTCACGAGTATTTTCTTCCTCACTTAATTTATTCCCAGGTATTCTAATAATGGCAAGATGCATTATTGCAGAAGTCAGAATATCTTGACATTCTTTGGATAAACCTTCAGAATTCTCAAATGAGAATTGATTTCTTTCAGGAGCAAACTTACCTTCTTCGCTCGACAAGACATTAAAGATCCTGCCAAATCCTAGTAATAATTTAATTATTTGAGCTCCGTTCTTTGTAAGTCCTTCCAGTTCCATAAGATTCTTTTCACCTGTATCCTGGGCGGCCTTTGTCTGGTTCTTGACACTTACGGGCTTATGTAAAGGCTCATTTTCCCTGAGGTGATTTTCGTATGCTCTATAAATAAGTTCCATTAAGTAACGGATATTCCCTTGTGCTAATTTGACATAAGTACTCCAACCGGAATAATATTTCTGAATTCCTCCCTTCCCTCTTCCTTTCCGAATTTTAAAAAGCATTTCATATTTATAATTCCCATAACGCTGATCCCATTCTGAAATATTATGTAAATAATTATTAATTGCTACAAGAAGAGTCATTTTATGATACATAGCCCAATATGCAATAAAATACAAGTATAATTTTGATAAATGGCTAACCTTATCATATTCCTCCACAGGAATTGAACTGAAACTGATAAAGTAATCTGTTTTTTCAACACCAAGTTTTATAGCTTCTGCTTCTATAGTCATACTCTCTAATGAAGATTCAATGTCATATTGAATGCTTTCACTTGTCTCAGAAAATAGTTGACTGATCCTTTGTTGACATACACTTTTAGCGAATTCTGAGAAGTATGAATCTTGAAAGTCTTTCTCAATTCTTATTAAAACATAATCTGCCGGATCGTGTAGCAATTCATTTGTATTCAAAGTATGTTTAATTCGCCAGCCCAACTCTCTCACACCAATTTTAAAAGTATAAAATTCAGTTGTATGCTTTATTAAAGTATTTATAACTTGTTGTTGATAATCTTCATAGTTCTCATATTCGTCAATAAGGATAAAAAATATTTTATTCTTGAACTGATTTAACAATAAGACCTGTTCTGTAATTATTCCAATCGGAACACCAGCCAATGATGATATTGAGAGTATATCTTCCTTCGGACTGTTTATTTTAGACTGAAATTCTACAAATTTCAAATTTATCAAATCAAGAAGTTTTTCTTGATTATCCGCCTTTTCTGTAATATTTAAAGACCTTGCTATCAAATCACAAGCAAAGTTGGTTAGCTTCTCATCTGATGGTTTAATATCATAATGCCATTTCAGGAAGATCAAAATATCTCTGCTTATAATAAGATTAAAATAGTGAGAAAATATTTTAGTCCAAACATCTTCAGATAATCCTCCGCCTGAAAATGCTCTAACTTGATTTGTATCAGATTTTTGATACAAACCTATATAATCATTGTTGTCAAACAACTCAAGATTTTTTTTGACCAAGGCAAATTGTCCCTGATATGACAAACCCCTCAAAACTGTTGTTTTTCCAGTACCTCTACCTCCTTCAAGTACGCATGGCCTATTATCCTTTAATTCAGGAAAGTATGACGGTTCTGCAAATAAATCGAATATCTTACTTCTCAGCCATTCAGCTTTATAGCTTCCAAAAAGACTGTTAAGTTTCTCTAAATCTGTATCATTACTCATCTTGTATAAGATTTTTTAAATAAGGGAGTCCAGTTTTCGTGACACCAATAAAAGAATGAAGGAATTGCATCAGGGGCGCCATGTTCAAACCTTAATGCTAATCCTTGTTCCCAAAAACCCTTTTCATCTTGTGGATCTCTACCAGCAGTTGAAGGTATTCCAATCTCCCCACTTTTCCTTAGTATTAATTCAATACCGGCAGCATATAGATCGGGCTGATTTTTCCAACAAAAACAAGTTGGATCAAAAAGATTATACTCTGGACCTAGAATGTGAGTTGGTGTTAAGATAAGGGACGGACAATCTTTTTGAATTCTCTTAAATCCAATATGATTGACTATTAGCGGTGCATAGACAAAAACATGTTTGTCCTTTTCAGATATTTCTTTAAGCGTTTTATTATTGTATTTAAATTTATTCTTATTCCAGGCCTTAGAGCATTGTTCTCCTGAACCTATAAAGTCATCGACTAGAATTACAGGAACAGGCTTTTTAAATCGTTCTAGTGTTTCAGGGATATCTCTAAATTCTACTAGCTGTTCTTCAGGAATTTCGCCTACATCTTTTAGTTTTCTAGCAAAATTAAATCCACTATCTGAAATATTTGGTACTTCACCTGGGATATAACTATAGATGCATCGGTCATAAAAATCACTATGCTTCCAATCAGGAAATAATTTTAATAATTTTGATCCAGCTCTCCCAATGGAAGCGACAAACATGTTATTTATAATCTTTGCAGAATAATAAGTAAAAAAATCTAATATAAGACACGCCAACATCTTATCATTATCAGTTTTAAAATTATTTAGCCAGCCAGAGTAATTCATATCCTCAGTTAAAGGCCAAACTTGTACTGATTGAAAAAACTTTGCTCTTTCAAGAGTCGTCTTTTTTATTGGGTCATTTTGAGCCATAAGATTAATAACAGAGTATAATTGGTATGAACGACTGGTTTTATTTATTCATGCCTAGGGTTACATTAAAATTACAAAATTAAACATACACTAATTTCGACTATGTAATAAACATGATTAGGACTTTTACTTGCCACTAGAGCCTAAAAATGATTTCTTCCTTTTGGAATCAACTTTTAAAAGCTCACTATATTCTATTTCTTGAATTTTCATTTTTGGTATTGGTATTAAAATCCCCTGGGCAATTGATTTGGTATAGTAGTGAATTAAATAATTTCCATCGGCAAAACTTTCATCTTTCGTAATTATTATTGGCTTTTTAACAGTATTATTAATACCAATCAAGATTTCACCTCTAAAACCAGAATCAATAACCCCCATTCTTATAGACATCCCTTTAGTTCCTGTACTACTTCGTTCCTTAATGATTAAGACAAAATTTTTATTAAAAGCAGAGGCTATACCTGTAGGGATTAATTTTATTTCATTGGGTTGTATAACGATACTTGTTTCCCTAAAATTTGGGTAAAAATCGTATCCCGCATCTTCATCTCTTTTATTAGGGATAATAGCATCGGAGTTTACCTTTGCAAAATAAATTGTATTAGTTCTGATATGCATTTTGTAGGGAATTTAATTAGTTTTCTAGCCTTCACATACGTGCAAAAGCCGGTCTTATTGACACATTTCGTCTGGAAGGGTACTATTTACATACATAGCTAAACAACAAATACTTAATTCAGCCTCTAGGTGTTCAATATTGTTCGGCCAACTTTGGTCAAACCTACTAGTTTTTCCAACTTAGAAGTTGTATAAGAATACTGTGTTATATATTACAAAAAGAAATAATTATGGTAGAAAAGTAATTCAACCATAATTATCCACTCGTTAGTTGTCGTTAATTTTAAAATGAAAGATTAACGAATCTACGCTTTGCCTAGTATCCTAAACATCCCGGTTCCGCAAGTTGGACATTTACCCTTAATTGCTTTTCTGCCATTTTTCATTGTAACTTCAACAGAATCTTTAATTTCTTTTTTAGACTTACATTTTACGCAATATCCTTCCATGATCTAATTAATTTAGTTATGATTAACATGTTTCCTTACAAATGTAAGTTTTTTGCAATGTGTTTGCAAATAGTAATTGCTAAGTAAGCAACAAATAGGGGTTGGCTCAAGAAACGGAAGTCACCGGATGTCTCCGCCATGATAAAGCAATAAGTTTTATTAAACGAACCTTTTTTGTTTCTGGTAGAAACTATGGTTTACAATAATTATTTTTGCCAGGGAGCAAAAATTTTTAATCAATCATTCCGGGGGCATCGGGAACCGGAATGGTAGTGACCAACACCATCAAATTACTGGGAGAATTCTTAATCAATGTTTTTCCCCTTAAATAGCGCAAACCGGTAGAAGAATTCAACTATTATCCTGTTCTAAGTTTCGATCTTGATTATGTAGGTACTTGGTGCAATATTGACTTATTTAATCAGCTAAGTATTATAGATCATCTCCCAACGGTTTTTCCAATATATCAATAAATCAATAATTTATATTTAGAATGAATATGAATTAAAGTATTGTTATCAAAATAACAATAAACCTTGTCACAATTCTATGACCATCGACGTATAAGTGATCGTTCTGCAAATACATGTCAATAATCTAATACCATGATTGATCTCAAATTCATCACTCAGTCTGATGTATCTATTGATATTGCCATTGCCGTAATGACTAATAGTTTATTTAATTTATTTTTTATACTCATACGCAAATAAGCAAAAAAGAATATCACTCTAACCTTTAACAATAATTTTAAGATGAACCACAAAAGAATAATTCTGATAACACTTGTTTTGTTCCAAATGGCAACCCTTTTCAGTCAAAGTGTTTCATTCGCTTATGATGATAGTGGAAATAGAATAACCAGGACAATAGTAGTACAGCAACTTAAATCAAATCCTCTTAATTCTCGTGTTATTGATGCCAAAAATTTGAACGCTACGGCTGAAAAAGGGACAGGACAAACAGCATCAACACTAGCAGGAGAGTCTTCTGAAAATTTGAAAGTAAATGATCAGGAAGAAGCAATGAATGAAAAAGCTTTAACTGAAGCCGGGGAAATAACCACTCTTATTTACCCTAATCCAAACAAAGGGCTATTAAAAATTGACATATCAAATATGCCATTAAACCCGGTAACTGAGATGAAGCTTTATGATTTATCAGGAATGGAGTTAACATCAAAAAGTAATTTCGAAAGCAGTTCGGAACTAGATATCAGCCGGTTTAGAGATGGAGTCTATATTCTGCAAATTAAAATCAATGAAAAAACATTTGACTGGAAAGTTATAAAAAATCACGACTAACAATTGACCAGAAAATATTTCAAAATCATTACCCATATATATTTTCAAGACTTATAAACCCTATTTAAAAACCTCAAAATGAATCCTAACCTGAAATTTAAACGATCACTCATAGTATTCTTCACAATAATATCTTTTAGTAATGCTTTTGCTCAGGTTCTCCCAATGGTTGGTCAATGTACAGTTTATTCAATATCTACCAGCTATATAAATGCAGGATCAGGTGCAGGTCAATTATATCCCACGATAAGCGTTACTTCGCAGAATAATTGCACAAATTACACACTTTCAAAAAACGGTAGTTGGCTCTCATATTCACAGAACGGACTCAGTGTAACCATAAGTGTTCAAGCAAACACAGGTGCAGCAAGAGACGGATATGTCTACATAGGAAGTTATACAGTCACCGTTCACCAGGCATGTGGAAATGTTGCGGTGGCACCCACAAGACTCTCTGTTGATCGAAATAATTTTTGTTCAAATGCTGGAGGTAATATCACACTTAATGCTATTGGCGGATCAGGATCTGCAACCAGATGGTTTTCCGGAAGTTGCGACGGCACTCAGGTTGGATATACTGATGCGTCCTCAATAACTATTGCTGCACCGACTACAACAACGACCTATTATGCCCGTTGGGAAACTAGTTGTAATAATTCAATTTGTAAATCCATAACGGTAACTGTCAATCAATTACCTGTACTATCAATTTCTGGAACAACCTCAGTTTGTCCAGGTTCAACATATACGTATACTACTAACTCTGGAATGACAGGATATTCATGGACCCTTCCGTCTGGTTCCTCGGGAAGCAGCTCAACAAACAGCATTAATGTCACTTTTGGATCAACATCCGGGACAATTTCGGTCACGGCCACTGACGGTAACGGTTGTACAAGTAATCCTGCTAATCTTGGAATCACAGTAAATTATTTAAATCAATATTCAGTGATAGGATCCGGAACAACTTGTCCAGGTGTTGGCATACCTGTTAGCTTACAGGGTTCAACTAATGGAATTACATATAAGCTTTATGTAAATGGGTCTTGGTCGAGTGGTGACATGATAACAGGAAATGGTGGAAATAACGTTTCATGGAATAAGTATGCCCCAGGAACCTATACAATTACAGGAGTAAATGGTAGTTGTGAAGTGCTCATGAGCGGGAGTGCTATTATTAGTAACTATGTACAATCAACTAATCCTACTGGAATAAATCCAACATCAAATCCGATGTGTTTAGGTGCAGGTACAACCTTAACTGTAAGTGGCGGTAGTTTGGGGACTAGTGCCAGCTGGAAATGGTATACAGCTAGTTGTGGAGGGACATTGGTAAACACAGGCAATTCTTATGCTGTTAATCCTTCCTCGACTACTACATACTGGGTCAGGGCAGAAGGATTATGCAATACAACTACTTGTGCAAGTATTACAATTACAGTATTAATTCCACCAGTAATAACTCAACAACCTCAAAATGTGACAATCTGTGATGGAGCATCAACTAGTTTTAGTGTATCTGCATCAGGAGCAATTTCGTATCAATGGCAAAATTTAATTGGTGGTACCTGGAGTAATATTTCGGGAGCAACTAGTACAACATATTCTATTTCAAACACTACAGGAATGAATGGAAGTGGTTTTCGTTGTGTAGTGACAGGGTCCTGTAGTTTTACAACAACTTCTAATCCTGCCTACATTACTTTCAGCTATCTATACCCCTATACTGTTCATTCTGCAGCGAACACTATATGCCCTGGAGATGCGAATGAGATTACACTTGATGGGTCTTCATCAAATACAAGCATTATGTATACTTGTTATTTAAATGAGTCTGCCTTGTCTCCTCCGGTTCATGGGACTGGATCACCGGTCTCTTTTGGAAATCATAATGTTGCTGGAACATATACTGTCAAAGCTGTAAATACTGATGGATGCGTAATATCAATGAATGGAAGTGCAACTGTTACTGTCAAAACACCCTCAACCCCAGCTACATCGATAAATGCAAATCCTCCAAATATTTGTCCTGGAGGAAATCCGGGGGGAGGTTCCACCTTAACTCTGGTTGGAGGAAGTTTGGAAACAGGCGCCGGAGTATGGCATTGGTACTCAGGAGGTACGCCTTGTGGTACAACTAATGAAGGGACAAATACTACAAGCATAACTGTTAATCCAACTGTAACAACAGTTTATTCAGTACGCGCCGAAGGAGGTTGCGTTATTACCTCTTGTGCATATATAACTGTGAATGTGAAACCATTGCCAGTAATAACAGCTCAACCTGTGAATTCAAATGTTAATTTGGGAAGTGATGCTTCATTCTCAGTAACTGCAACTGGTCCAGACTTACAATATCAATGGCAGGTCTTAGTAGTTGGAGATACTACTTGGACAAATCTAACGGGGTTACCTGCCCAAAATTATCAAACAGCGAATTTGACTATCAAAGGGTCTACTACATTTGAAGATAATTTCTATAGGTGCAGGATTACTTCTGATTGCAGTACAATTAATTCGGGTAGTGCTAAAATAGTCCTCGTTTTCCCTGAAAGTGGTTATTTAACAGGGAATGATATTCCTGATCCTGAAACACGCCAGTTAAACACCTCTGATTTAGTCGGGGCAACTAGTGGAAGCTTCACCATTAATCCGATGGGAGGGTCTTCATACACTATCCCTCTTGAATCACCTCCTGGGGTAAATGGACTCGTTCCGAGCCTATCGATAGGTTATTCTAGCAATTGCGGACCAGGAGTTGTTGGATTTGGTTGGCAAATAGGCGGTCTATCTGCTATTAGTCGCGGGCCACAGACAATTTATAGTGATGGTATTGCAAATGGAGTTAATCTTGACATAAATGACCGTTTTTATATAGATGGACAAAGGTTAGTCCCGACTACTTCGATAGATTATGGTGATGCAAATGCCGTTTATCAAACAGAGAATGATATATTTACACGTGTCACTCCCCAGGCTACAGACCCTGTTAATGGTCCTGCATGGTTTAAAGCAGAAACCAAATCAGGACTAGTCTATGAGTACGGCAATATTCCTACTTCAAAACAAAAAATAAGCGGATATCCTCAGGTATTAAACTGGTATGTTTCAAAGGTCAGCGACCTGTTTGGGAACCAGATTAATTTCACTTATATTCAGGATCATAGTAGTGTTTATCCCTCTGAAATCACTTATGGTGCAAATTCAATTACATTTAGTTATAAAAATAGAACCGACAAAAATTATTTATTCTTAAAAGGAGCAAAAATAGAACAGTGGCTTTTACTCAATAAAATTGTCATAAAATATAATTCAACCGTTATTAAGACTTATGAATTCAATCAGTCTTATCAGGGATCTAATTATAATTCATATTCCATTTTGAATGAGGTAATAGAATATGGAATAGGTTCAAGTCGCTTAAATTCCACCGCAATCTCTTATCAAATACCTGCAAATGTTGCATTCTCACAAACTACTTATAATACGAATCATCAGTATATAAATTATAATTCATTATTACGTACAGGGGATTTCAATGGTGATGGCAAAGCTGACTTTTTTTGCTTGCCGACTGACGGAACCTGGACAGGAATAAAAGTTTTTTTTGGTGATGGTAATGACAATTTCCCTACATCTTTTAGCAGTTCAATTTCGATTGATCTTACACGGTTGCAGGATATTAGGGTAATAGATTTGAATGCTGATGGTATAGATGATATAGTATATGAATATCGCACAACACCTACTTCAACAACATCAACATTTTATTATATGCTTTGTAATGGTAGCTCATTTACCCAACCTGTTCAAATGGGTGACCCCCAAACCTTTAGTGTTAATGCTGGTTTGACAGGAAAAACAAGGCGAACTCTAGATAGGCAAGAGGATGATAATGAACATACAGCTAATCCCAGAGATAGGCCTTCATCATCTTCATCATTATCATTTTCTAAATACAAAAATTTTGTAGATGCTGATTACAATGGAGACGGCGTAAATGATATTTTTATGAACGACCTAAATGGGAATTGGAAAATTTACTCACTTGTCAATTCTTCTGAACAGATGACTTCAGTTATGAATCTTTTAGCTTCCGGAACTATTAGTACATTGAATGGTGATGTATTAAGCGGTGATTTCAATGGCGACGGGAAAGCAGATATCTGGAGTTTTGAGGACAACGGAGTAAATATTTATACATTTACAGGCACAACGCTCAGCCTGTTATATCATTCGAGCTGGCCAACAAACAAACATTTTTTCACTTTAGGCGATTTTAATGGTGATGGCAAAGTCGACGTGTTTTTATATGGTTATGGTAAGGGGGGTACTGAATATGACTGGGCAGACTGGCAGATTCAGTTGTCGACAGGTACAGGGTTTGAGGGGCATTCAATGACTCAAAAGAAAAGCAACCTTAAAAATGATAATGTTCGATTAGGAGATTTTAATGGAGATGGAGCTACTGACATTATGGTCACATCTAAAGATTTCAGTTGGACTGGCAGCTATTTTTATATCTCTGAAAATAATGGGACTGATTTTTTTACCGACAGTTTACCCTCATATCCAATTCCATCACATAATTTTTATTTAGCAGATTATAATGGTGATGGACATACAGATTTTATCTGCACAGATGGCGTTTCCCCCTTCTGGACGGGATACCAGGTATACAAAACTACTGGTAATACTTCAATCATGATGGGAAAATTCTCAAATGGACTTGGCGTATTGACCAAATTTGACTATATAAAATTGTCTCAAGCTACTTCATGGACTTATCAGCGTGGTACAGGAGCTTCATATCCTGTCATAGATTTCCAGGGAGCCTTGACAGTAGTAGATTCAGTTCAGGTTGATAACGGAGTTGGATCTAAAAACATTCAGATGTATTACTATGAAGGCGCAAAAATTCATATCCAGGGGAAAGGATTTTTAGGCTATTCGAAAACGAGGACTACAGATGTTACAGCAGGGATTGAAAATGAGAATATCTCGGGCTATAGTACTACCTATTTTTATCCTAAATTGCTACAAACTTTATCAAGACGAAGATTTGTGACTGAAACAGTAGATGAAACCGATAACACTTATTCAGAGGTTGTTATTGACGCATCCAAAAAGAGAATTTTCCCTTATATTCAGAGTTCAGTTCAATCTAATTATCTTACCGGGCTTTCTTCAACAATTAACTTCCAATATGATACCTATGGTAATCCAACTTTAATCACAAAAAACTACTCTAATGGACTCACGGAAACTACTAGCACGACTTATAATAATACGGTGTCATCATCTAGATGGTTATTAGGGAGACCAGATACATCAACTATACAATATTCATTGAATGGTAGTCCTACAATAACCAGATCAGGAACACGGGTGTTTGATCAAAATAACAATCATTTAACTAGTGAAACATGGTATTCAGGAACAAATCAGATTATAAATTCATTTGGTTACAATCCGAATGGCACATTAAAAAGAGAGACGGGAACTGCAAACGGGGTGTCTAGATCAAAAAGTTATACATATGAGTCTGACAGTATAAGGACGTATTCATCTACTGACCAGTTATCTCATGTTATCACAAAGGCATATGATATCTATGGCAGGATTGACACACTACAAGATTATTTTGGAAATACAGTTACGTATCAGTATGATGATATGGGCAGAGAATCTAACATGTCCAAAAGTGATGGTACTCAAACCTCAACAGCTTATGCATGGGAAGATCCAACAGCGGCTCCAGTCCCTGCTCGATACTCTGTTCAAAAGACTGGGAATGATGGTTCTCAGAGCAAAAGTTGGTATGATGATCTTGGAAGAGTGATACAGTCAGGGGTAAAAGGATTCGATGGAACATGGATTTATACATCCACTATATATAACACAAAAGGACAAATCGAAAGCACATCCGATCCATATTATTCTGGTAGTACAGCCTTGTTGAATACATTTTCCTACGATGATTATGGAAGGAAAACTAATTTATCCCGCCCATCAGGAAGGAATACAGTATGGGGGTATGAAAATAATACTTTTAGTGAAATAACTGCAGGTAAATCATCCTCCAAAACCTTCTCCTCAGATGGAACAATATCATCAGCCACTGATGAGGGAGGAACGATAACTTATACTTATTATCCTGATGGAAAAGTTAAAACTATCACAACACCAGGTGGAATCATAACAAGTATGCAATATGACCCAGCTGGATATCAGAGCCAGCTTGTTGATCCCAGCGCCGGGACAACTACTTACTCTTACAATGGATTTGGGGAATTAGTAAGTCAGGTTAGTGGCCGAAACAAAACAACATCTCTTGTTTATAATCCGGAAGGTACAATTTCTCAGAAAATTACTCCTGAAGGAACATCTCGCTATATATATAACACTAATAAACAATTAATTAGTGTTCATTCACCGGGGAATATATACCGTTTTTATAGGTATGATAACAAAGGAAGAATAATAACATCTATTGATACCATTGGATCTTCCCACTATACAACTTCTGTTACGTATGATAATAAAGGCCGTATCGATACACTCATACATCCGTCCGGGATCATTGAAACAAACACTTACAATTTAAATGGATATTTAAGTTCTATATCAGCAAATGGTGTCGTACACTGGACTACCACCGGAGTAAATGCAAGGCAACAGGTAACTTCAGGGCGATATGGTAATAATCTGAACGCGATATATGGATATGACACTTATGGATTTCCTACATCTACCGTTACAGATACAATACAAAATTATTCTTATAACTTTGATCCTGTTACAGGTAATTTAAACTGGCGGCAGAATAATAAACATTCAAACCTAAAAGAAACTTTTTATTATGACAATCTGGATAGAATTGATAGTGTTTATAAAGGTACCACTTCACCAGTGAAGACTCTTCAAATGACATATGATATCAACATTGGAGGAATAACAACTAAGAGTGATGTGGGAACTCTAAATTATCCTACCTCTGGTATCAAACCATATGCAGTTAGCAATATCAACCCTTCCTCAGGGATTATTCCAAACTCGGTTGATTCACTTACATATACATCATTTGAAAGTGTAAACGCAATTTATGAGAATAATAATATTGCCCACTTTACCTATAACTCTGATAATGAACGAGTAAAAATGGACGTGCAGCAAAGCGGTTCTTCCATATTAACACGGTGGTATCCGACCAGCAGTTATATAATCGAGACCTCTGGAGGAGTTACCAAAGAATATACTTTTATAGGTGGTGATGCTTATTCTGCCCCTGTGGTTGCCATAAAGCAGAACGATACGATAACCTATTATAACCTTTTACGGGATTATCTAGGAAGTATAATGCAGGTTGTAAATGCAACAACTAATACTCAGGTTGTGGAATACAGTTATGACACATGGGGACGAATGCGTGATCCAATCACATGGGAAAATTACCCTCCGGGTTCTGAACCAGTACTGATTATTGCAGGACGCGGTTTCACAGGACACGAACACTTACCTTGGTTCAATCTTATTAACATGAACGGCAGGGTATATGATCCTCTAACGGGTAGTTTCCTGAGTCCCGATCCCGAAGTTCAAGCCCCTGATAATACTCAAAGCTTTAACAGATATACTTATTGCCTGAATAATCCACTGAAATATTCTGATCCAAGCGGATACACGTGGTTTAGCAATTTTGGCGACTGGCTTGGAAGCTCAGGCAAAACAATTGTTACCATAACTGCTGCTTGTGCTGTTGCTGTTGCTGTTGCTTGTATACCTGGGTTAAATGCTGTTGGCATTGCTTTTGTAGGAGGTATGTTGTCAGGAGCTACCTCGGGAGGACTAGGTGCAGCTTTAAATGGTGGAGATGTTTTTTCCGGTGCGGTAATGGGAGGAATTATGGGAGCGGCGACAGGATTAGCAACTTTGGGTGTGACAAGTGCTATTGGATATGGTTTAGATAATATTTATATAGGTTATGATCGTGTTGGTATAAATGACTTCTTTAACATTGGCATACGTCAAACTATGAGCAATCAATCACTTGCAAGTATACTATCGGTTGGTTCAGTAATAAATGGAGTTTCTAATACTGCATTGTCTTCAGGAATTACTGGAGGTGTCTTATCAACGAGTTTGTTTCCTAGGCCTACAATAGCCACAATACCAGAAACATCCAGAGATTGGATTGTGTACAGTGCAAACATGACTAATACTTATCGATCTTCAGGATCGTTACTTTGGTATCATAATGGTAATATCATGGCACGTTATTCTGCTGTTAGTGGCAGCGGACGTACACTTAATCGGAACACTCCAGCTTATACGATTCCTGAAGGAGAATATTCTGCTTCTAACTATCGTATTTTAAATAGTCCTTATTATCAGAATGGAGTAGGCTTTGGCGTAGATTTAACTCCTGGAAATGTCTATGATCCTCTTCAAGATTGTTATAGAGATGGAGGATTTCTTATACATCCTGCAAGTGGAGGAACCCTTGGATGTGTGGGCCTGACTGGGAATCAATGTGAGTTATTAGATTTTCAAAGCAGAATAAACACATATATATTAATAAACCATACAATTAAATTATATGTCAATTATCATTAAGAATTATAAAGTAGCTTTAATTTTAGGATTTACGATGTTTAGTATCGTTATCTCTGCACAACAAATATTTTCGGACGTACATCCAGCGATAATGAAGTTTTATGAATATTTATTTAAGGAAGAAAAACTAACTATATCAGAATTTAATGTAGTTTATCAAAAAGCGAATTTAAATACAGAATCTTGGCTAATTAAAGAAAAATGTAACAGGAAGGAAGAGAATTATTGTAATAAATTACAAAAAATTGGGAATGTCTTTCAAAATCTCAGTTTATCTGATACTTCATGTGTCTTTTGGGAATTTAGGACTAAATATTATTCTGAATTAACACAAGGATTATCATTTGGGGAAATAATTACAATTATTAAAAATTTAACCATACATTATGATGGAGATATTAATATACAATATGCTATCCTTACATTTCCGAATGATAAGAAAATATATTTGGCACTTAATGCTGATACAGAAAATGTTGGTTTTCCGTCTAAAATTTCAGAAATATGGCTTAACAATGGTGATAATCTCAGCGAGTTAACTATTGATAATGTAACTGAAAAATTAAAATGGGTAGGAATTATAAATACAAAAAACAATAAAGGATCAATTAAAATATATGAAAAGCCAAATAACTCGTCCATTGTGACCGGTCAGCTTTTGTTAAACCAAACATTCTTTTTTACGCCAATTGGTGATAATGATTGGTGGCCGGTATATAATCATGGGGAAATTTTAGGGTACATACAAAAAAAAGATGTGGTAATGTATTCTAATTTCCCGAAGGAATTAAGAGATAGATTGGAGTTTGAGCATTAAAACATGAATTTTCAAGTTAGTGCCAAATACTTCAGATGCAGTAGCTATTCAGTCGATACATATTCAATTCTTTCTTCTATCAAAACCGGCTCAAAAATTTAATTGTCATTCTCTTAATCAAATTGTAAATTTGATTAAGTTGAATAACTGATTAGGCTATTCGATAATTTATTAACTTCAAAAAAAAGGATTAATAAAGAATATTTAATCTATAACTTAATTATGTTAAAAAACTTAGGCAAAATTCCCGAAAAACTCTATTTTAGAAGTGTCCTAAAAATGGGAGGACTTCACTCTGATTATACTCTAATTTTAACTGGACCTACTTTGGGGAAGCCGACACACCTGCTCCATTAACAGCTAATATGTTAACCTAGATTGAGGGAAACTGGGGATCTTGTTTTTATTAACCCTGATGGAATAGTTTAATATATACGGCATCCACCATTTTGTCAATACACGATCCTGTCAAGTATTATACTGCCCCACATGATTTTTACGATATTTGGTATCTTTCAAAACACTTTCCAGAATTAGAATATAAATCTCTAGTTGATGCATTTCATAAGAAACTTGCATTTAAAGGACATTCATTTAGCGCAGTGGAACAATTGATTAACTCAGAAAACGACAAGCATCTTAAAGCAGCCTAGGAAAATAGTTAGGCACATCAGATAACAGGAGAATTGCCTAGCTTTGGAACCATAAAAAGTGAATTATTGGTACTTTTTTAAAAAATACTTTCTTAACTTGGATTAGTCATAACGTATGAGCCCTTGTTACCAGCTAGCATTTCTTATAATTTAAGTTATAGGACTATTTTGTTTATCTATTATTGCAGATGGCGAAAAAACATATTTTCCTCTTTCAAACCATATCAATATATCTTGTATAAATAAATATCCTTCTTCAGTTGTATAATCCAAATGTAATGCAGCATATTCAAAAGGTTCTCCTTTAAAACTTAATGCTAACCAAAACTGTTGAGTTCCATTAATATCATTTATCGATGAGTTTGAAGCAGTAAACTCTTTAAAATCAGTCAAATCATTTGATATCCTAAAATTTACAATGGTAGTATTTGTATTAGTATTAACAAAATCAAGCTTTACATATTTCCTTTCGATATTCGCATCACAAACAATATTAATATGCGGTTTTTTGGAAGATTTATATCTTTTTTCAGCCTCAATTTGCATATCAGTCAATTGATTTGCAATAGTTGATAAACTTTTAATCTTTGATTCTCGTTCATGATCTTTTTTTACTAATTTATAAACAGTTATTAAAGTTAAGGGTATCGCAATTACAGCTCCTAATGCTTGTAAAATATCAGTCCAGCTTGGACTCTCAGCGCTCAGAAATGTCATAATTATTTTGATTTTAGTGATTACTTATTTTTTTTCATCGGCGGTCCGGGTTTTATGCTTGCTGTTGTGAACTGGCCTTTTTATTCCAGTTTCTAAGTATTTTGTCTAAATTTCTAATCATGCTTTCACGACCTGTAATTGTAATTTTGGGATAGTCATCATAGGTCATTTTGGCTTCTTTAAATATATCATAATATTCATCTTTCCAATCTCTTGTATCTTTAAATTGCTTTTGTAAATAGTCAGTATTAATTATTGATGCAAGTTTATCAGAATATGACACATATAATTCAAAAGCGACGTCTTTTTCTTTGCTTAAAGAAACAATTTCTTTTTCACTAAAAGTTTCTGGAGAACATGCCTTTGTGTATTTTTCCATAATAGATTTAAATGCTATTTGATTCTTTCGTAATTCATTTTCAAGGCTAATCAGATTCATATGAGACTGAACACACTGGGCTCGCTTAACTGAATTCAAATTTCTTACTGCAATTATAAGAGCAGAAAAAGCAATCATTGTACTAAAGAAAGCAATCCACGAAGTAGAACTGGATAAATGAAAAGTACATTCTTTGTAATATTCAAACATTTCTAACTATTTTAATGTGTTTAATACTTTCCTTGCTTTGGTTGCCTTTTCTTTAGCTCCTTCTCCAAATCCAGGTTCATCTAGTCTATTGAGTAACACATTAAGAAATAGTGAATTTACATGATTGAAAAACGCTGTTCTTCTGTCAGGTTTTATATCCTTAGTTAATTCTTTCAAACTATTTTCAACATCGTTGATATTAATTTCTTTAATAATCTTTTCAACGATTTCACTTGCTAATTTAAACTCATTAAAATTTAGTATCATATGCTCGTTATTTTTTTTAGGCTTGCTTATAACGTTTGAGGCTATGCGCTGTAAGGGATTGCGTGGCTACGTTCCTATCACCCGATCCGAACCTTGCCAGCAGGTGATGCACTTGGCATACCCATGAAACCCTCATGGCGTATGAACCGGTGTTAACCAAAATCATTTTGTCTATATGTCATTAAATCAGTATCATTACCGTTTTCCGAAAATGTTAGTGCTCGACATTTTTTATTTGCTGGGTCCTTCACAATGTCATATGCATATATGGTTTCAATTTTTTTTATTACTTCATAACATTGCTTCCCCAAATAAAATTTTCCTTTAATATGTTCACAATCATCCATACTTTTGCCACAAATAGAACAAGTACTCTCTGATATGACAGAACGATCACTAAAGAAAAGTTGTGGAGGGAATAATACCTTTTCTAATACTTCTAGTCTTCTAATGTAATTTTCTAAATGTCCATTAGTTTCATGAGCTTGCATTGACATTGAAGCATAACTTTGTGCATCGACCAGTGAATCCCATGCCGAATTGTAATTTTCTTCTTTCAGTTCGATCCACATTTTAAACTCACTAATCATAGCTTCCGTTACAAATTCAAAACTGGCGAATGCATTCGCTAAATCGTTGTCATTACTTTTAGCAGCTAATTCTTTTTCTGAGATAACATCTTCCTTAAATGCAGTTAGTTTTACTATACTATCTTTTTGAAATTCAATCCCTCTTGTATAACAAGCAAATTTCCCAATATCTTCAAAAATGTCGTTTGCTTTATTTCTGTATTCTTTAATCTGATTATTCATCTTTCAATTTTTCTAAAATTGAAGGTAGTTTATCCAATCCATCAATATCACCTTCATAAGTAAAACGAATATTCTTCTTTCCATTTTTAGGATTTTTTTCTAATACATAATCAAGTTTTACCTTAGGAGATTTAGATTTTCCTTTAAAGAAATCTGTTAAATAACTGGCAATCATTGAGAGACCTATTGAAATTAAATTCTGATTTTCAGTCCAAAAAGAATACGCTATGAAAATTGTTGGTCCAATCCATGTAATGTCATTCTCAACATAATATTTTGTTGAAGTATTATTTTCCTCGAGCCTTCCAATTGATATTCCTTCTTGCCTCATTAACTTATTTACAACTTTTAATGAGTCTTGATATATAAAATCATCAATACACGTTGCAGTTTCAAAGTTCTTTGGTAAAAATATCAAACCATTAGCTTCACTAAGAGAAAGTTCAGCTATTTTCTTTCTTACATCAATATATTCCATCTTCTTTTATCATATTTAGGTTCGGTGTCGTTTTTTATAATTTTGGCTAACGCGTGGCTAAACGCCATAGTTGCGTTTATTTCTGACTTAGGTGTGGTGTTCTTTTGTTTGCTATCATGTAGTAAATATATGAATATTTCGAATATATAAATATGATAGTCAAAGATCTAATGGTGTTTAAATCGAGTCAATTTTAAAATTAACCTTGTACAAATCACAATCAGCATAGTTAATTGTCTTCATCTTGACAGAATAATAAGTTTTATTTAACGACCGTATAATGAAACTTTCTAAAATCATAAAAAATAAAACAATAAAGTTCGATTAACGCTTTCTATTAATCTAAGTTCTATTTATCTTTGTCAGGACACTTAATAGAACTATTATGATATTTGGCTACGCAAGAGTTTCCACCAAGGAACAAAATTTGAATTTGCAGACCGATGCGCTTAAAAAAGCCGGTTGTGAAAAGATCTTCCAGGAGAAAGTTTCGGGGAGAGCTCCGAACCGGCCTGAGCTTTTAAAACTACTGGAACAAATAAGGTCCGGAGACACTTTAATAGCTTTTAGCGTGGATCGTCTGGGTAGAACCACCCGAGAGCTGGTAATCCTTTTAAATGACTTTAAAGAAAAGGGAATAACATTTAAAAGCTTGACCGAAGGAATTTTTGACACGTCAAGCCCGATGGGAGAGGCTATCTTCCAAATTATTGCCATCCTGAAGGCAATGGAAGTAAATGTTCTCCGGGAAAGAACGATCAAAGGACTTGAAGCAGCCAGGGCAAGAGGNNACGCTTTATAAACAAAAAGAAACCATTAATTTTATCGAGGAAACTCAGAATATAAGCAGGTCAACTATATACAGGTATCTTAGAAAAGAGGGAATAGAGGTGAAAGGTTTCACGAAAAGAAAAACATAATATATTACACATTATAGGTAAAATATAAATAATTACTATCTTTGTATAATAATTTCTTAAGATGATTGTAAAATTTGAGAATGATTATTTAGAAAAATTATTTACCGGGGAATCTTTAAAAGGAAAACCAAAATATAGTGATGGAGTAATAACAAAATTTAAAAAAGTCATTTTAATCCTAAAGAACGTTGAAAGCTCGATTGAACTATCAAAGTTCCGGGGATTAAACTTTGAGGCATTAAAAGGGAATAAGAAAGGTTTATATTCAATAAGAGTCGATTACTCTTATAGGCTTGAATTTAAACTTGAGAATGATGTTATTCTATTAACAGAAATCGCAATCATTGAAGAACTGTCAAACCATTATAAATAATAATACTATGGCAAACAATAAAGTAGTTGGATCAAATGGACAAGAGTTAAGGACGGATGTTTTATTACACCCTGGGGAAGTTCTTGAGATGGAAATTTTATCAAGAGGACTCACAAAATCAAAATTTGCAATGGATATAAAAATGTATCCTTCTCACATGAGCGACATTCTGAAGGGGAAAAGGAACATTACGGAAGAGATTGCCCTTAAACTAGAAAACATTCTTGGTATCAGTGCTGAGTTTTGGATGCGTCTGCAGGTCGAGTATAATATCTCAGTTTTGAGAACAAAGATGAACCATGCAGCATAGCCTATGGCAATATAGAAGATAGATCTTGGATACTAAATTCTGTTGGCAATGGGAGAGAGAAAAAAATTCAAAAATAGAGAGACAATTATAAATTTAATACAGTAACCATGGCAAAATCAGATTTTTTGAAGAGCTTATTAGACGGAACTTATAAAAAGCGTTTCTATGAGCTTGTGGGGATAAAACCGAAATCTTACCCGGTTCCGGAGGAAAATCTCACTAGCATTAACTTAAAAAATAAAACTATGATTGAGGTTAGAAAAGTAAAAGCGTATAAAGAAGAAAACGTACTCGGAATAGAGGCTCTATGCGATGTTGCAGGCAAAGAACATAAATCTTTGGGGAATAATGTAATTCAAATTACGGGGGAACATCTTGATGGTGTTATAAGCGATATTAAAATAAGGCTTTTAGGAATAGAAATTTGAAATTAATTAGTTCATAGCCGGCCGGTCCAGATCAGCAGCTCCCAGACACAAATTTTAACGTATTATCTTTGAACAAGCTAATTGATAAACTATATCATTACATATATGGCATTAACTATTAATTCAG
>PMIJ01000132.1 GCA_003157015.1 Bacteroidales bacterium | reverse complement strand
AATATGGAGGGGTGGTTGCATCATTCGCGCAGCCCTACTGGAAGACATACAGGCAGCTTTTCATGCAAGGCATGATCTGTTAAATTTACTACTCGATCCTTATCTCTCAAAAGAAATCAGGGAAAATCAGGAAGATCTTCGTCAGATCGTATGTCTGGCAAGTACCAACGGTATTCCTATCCCTGGTATCATGGCTTCACTTGGGTATCTCGATGCTTATCGCAGTTCCTGGTTGCCGGCTAATCTTATTCAGGCGCAACGCGACTATTTTGGCGCTCATACATATGAACGGATTGACGCAAAAGGGACATATCATACAGAATGGCAAAACAGATGATGATGGAAATAAATGAATTACCTCCGGTAACAACATTGTTTTTAGATATTGGGGGTGTAATGCTTAGCAATGGCTGGGGACATGTCTCACGAAGATTGGCCGCTGAAGTTTTTAATCTCAATCTAAGTGAACTGGAAGACAGACACAATCTCACTTTTGTCACTTATGAAGAAGGAAAACTTACTCTTAAAGAATACCTAAGCATGGTTGTGTTTTATGAAAAGCGCAAATTTACCCCGGATCAATTCCGGCAATTTATGTTTGACCAGTCAACTCCATATACAGAAATGATTGAGTTCATTAAAAAATTGAAAGAACTCAACCATCTGAAAATAGCTGTAGTCAATAACGAAGCCAGGGAGATGAACGAACACAGGATAAATAAATTTCATCTTAACGATTTTGTTGATTTTTTTATATCCTCATGCTTCGTTCATTTTAGAAAGCCCGATGCCGATATTTTCAGAATAGCTCTCGATATTTCTCAGGTACCGGCAAAAAATGTTGTTTATATTGAAGATACACAGATGTTCACCGATGTAGCCAGAGATCTTGGAATCAGAAGCATTCAGCATAAGAATATTTTATCGACATCGACAGAGCTATCCCTGATGGGACTAAAAACCGGATAATATATGATAAATGATTCATGAATAATAACAAAGCATTCATATTAGCCATTAATAGTGGCTCTTCCTCTATCAAATTTTCACTTTATCAGGATGATAAATCCAGGAGAAGATTATTCTATGGAAAAATTGACAGGATTGGCATGAACGATCCTGAATTAACTTTCACAAGCGAAAAAGGAATTCAGAAGGGAGTCATAAAGACAAGCGTTTCCAATCATCAATCAGCCGGGAATTTTCTGATTGACTTTCTGGAAAAGAAAGTTGATTTTTCATTAATCAATGGCATTGGACACCGTATTGTTTTCGGCATGAAGCATACCAACCCGCAAATCATCACAAAGGAATTATTAAATGATCTCGATAGTTTGAGGTCTTTTGATATGGATCATTTGCCTGACGAAATTAAATTGATTGAAATCTTTCTGAAACGCTATCCGGATATGCATCAGGTGGCTTGTTTTGACACAGCATTTCACAGTTCAATGCCTCGTGTGGCTCAATTGTTAGCGATACCACGCCGTTTCGACTCTGCAGGAGTACATCGGTATGGTTTCCATGGTCTGTCATATGCTTATTTGATGGAGGAACTTGCACATGTAGCAGGGAAAAAAGCAGCAAAAGGGAAAGTGATATTAGCTCACCTCGGAAACGGGGCAAGTATGGCTGCAGTTCATCATAATAAAAGTGTTGACACCACCATGGGTTTTACGCCTGCAGGAGGAATGATTATGGGTTCGCGACCGGGTGATTTGGATCCTGGCGTTGCGTGGTACATGCTGGAGTCAGAAAATATGACACCAAAGAAGTTCAATAGTCTTATTAATCATGAATCGGGTCTTCTGGGTATTTCTGAAACCAGTTCCGATATGCGCGATCTGCTCGCGAAAGAATCTGATGACATACGTGCATCGGAAGCTGTCGCATTATTTTGTTACCAGGCAAAAAAGTGGATAGGAGCATATGCTGCTGCTTTAGGCGGAGTGGATACGCTGATTTTTGCAGGAGGCATTGGGGAAAACTGCCCGGTTGTCCGTTCTCGTATTTGTGAGGGCCTCGAATTTCTTGGAATACAAATAGAAAAGAAACTAAATATGGATAATGCCCCTGTTATCTCGACAAATAACGGGAAGGTCACTATCCGCATCATTCATACCGATGAGGAATTGATGATAGCTAAAACAGTAAATCATATTTTAAATCATAATATCAAAGATTGATATAAACATGAAGACAAAACTAAAAGAAAAACCACTGACACCTGACCTTCTGCAGAAGATGAATGCCTACTGGCGCGCTGCAAACTATCTGTCTGTAGGTCAACTCTATCTGTGCGACAATCCATTGCTCAAAGAACCCCTGAAACAATCACATGTAAAATCGATGTTGCTTGGTCATTGGGGAACCACCCCGGGGCAGAACTTTATATATGTGCATTTGAACCGGATCATTAAGAAGTATGATCTGGATATGTTCTACATCGCTGGTCCCGGCCATGGTGGCCCGGCTCTGGTTGGCAATACCTACCTGGAAGGGACTTATAGTGAGATTTATCCTGAAATCACTCAGGACGAATCAGGGTTAAAAAAATTATTCAAACAGTTCTCTTTTCCCGGAGGAATTCCAAGCCATGTTTCACCGGAATGCCCAGGTTCAATTCACGAAGGAGGAGAGCTCGGATACTCTCTGAGCCATGCATTTGGAGCAGTATTCGATAATCCGGAACTGATTGTCGCGTGTGTAATCGGAGACGGTGAGGCAGAAACCGGACCGCTTGCAACAGCATGGCACTCTAACAAGTTTTTAAATCCTGTAACAGATGGCGCTGTGCTGCCAATATTACATCTTAATGGTTACAAAATTGCTAATCCAACTTTGCTCGCCCGTATAAGTCATGATGAACTTGATCAGTTACTTCGTGGCTATGGCTGGACACCTTATTTTGTGGAAGGCGATAATCCTGAAGAAATGCATCAGCTGATGGCCGGAACCCTTGAAAAAACTATCGAAAGAATACGGCAAATACAGAGGAATGCCCGTGACAAAAACAATGCTGAACGGCCATTTTGGCCAATGATAGTGTTTAACTCACTCAAAGGATGGACCGGACCTAAAGAAGTTGATGGTTTACAAATCGAAGGTACTTTTCGGGCACATCAGATTACATTACTGGTAGATTCTGAACATCCCGGCCATCTGGAACTTCTGGAAGAGTGGATGAAAAGCTATAAACCTGAAGAACTTTTTGATAAAGCAGGCCGTCTTCTGCCTGAACTTGCTGAACTGTCGCCTGAAGGTGAAAAAAGAATGGGTGCCAATCCGCATGCTAATGGCGGGTTATTACTGCGTGACCTGGTTATGCCTGATTTTCAAAATTATGCAGTCAGTGTGCCGTCACCCGGATCAGTTCAGGCTGCCGATACTCAATTACTTGGTGCATTCCTGAGGGATGTTATTAAGCTGAATAGTAAGCAACGGAATTTTCGGATTTTCGGACCTGATGAAACGCTCTCAAACAGGTTGAATGCTGTTTTCGAAGTCACCAGCAGGCAGTGGGTAGCCCGGATAAAAGAGAATGACGAATTTCTTCAATCTGAGGGCAGAGTGATTGAGATGCTAAGTGAACATCAGTGTGAGGGTTGGCTCGAAGGATATCTTCTCACGGGAAGACACGGGTTGTTTAACTGCTATGAGGCTTTTATCCACATAGTCGATTCGATGTTCAATCAGCATGCCAAGTGGCTGAAAGTCAGTGCCGGATTGCCATGGCGAAAAAAAATTGCCTCGCTGAATTATCTTCTCGCCTCCCATGTATGGCAGCAGGCGCATAATGGATTCACACATCAGGATCCGGGTTTTATTGATCATGTGGTAAATAAAAAAGCATCCATTGTGCGTGTTTACCTTCCTCCTGATGCCAACTGTCTGTTGTCGGTATGGGATCATTGTCTGAGAAGCCGTCATTATGTTAATGTAGTCATTGCAGGCAAATACCAGGCGCCTCAATGGCTGTCTATGGATGCTGCGGTTGAACATTGTACAAGGGGTATAGGAGTCTGGCAATGGGCAAGCAGCGATCAGGATACGGAACCTGATGTGGTAATGGCCTGTTGCGGAGATGTGCCAACACTTGAAACGCTTGCCGCTGTCTCCATTCTTCAGGAATATCTGCCAGATCTGAAAATCCGTGTGATCAATGTTGTTGATCTCATGAAACTTGAACCAGATACAGAACACCCTCATGGCCTGAGCGATATAGAGTTCGATGCGTTATTCACTAAAGACAGGCCGATCGTATTTGCTTTTCACGGTTACCCTTCGTTGGTACACAGGTTGACATATCGTCGTACAAATCACGATAATATGCATGTGAGAGGATACAAAGAAGAAGGTACAATAACAACATATTTCGATATGACTGTTTTAAACGATCTTGATAGATTTCATCTGGTACAGGATGTGATAAATAGAATCCCCCGGTTGGGTGAACGAGGTGCCCAACTTAAGAAGATAGTACAGGATAAGCTCATTGAGCATAAATTGTATATTGATAAGAATGGTGTTGATATGCCTGAAATTCTTAACTGGAAATGGAAAACGAAAAAAGTATAAATAAAGAAAATCCCGACAGGTCAGGAAAACCAACGATTATTGGCATAGCTGCAGATCATGGAGGTTTTGAGTTAAAAGAACAACTCGTAGCCGCCCTCAGAAAGGCTGATTATGAACTGACTGACTTCGGTGCTCATACGCTGGTCCCCGGTGATGATTATCCCGATTTTGTGATTCCTCTGGCCATTGCAGTTGCAAGTGGTAAGGTAAACAAGGGAGTAGCTATTTGTGCCAGCGGGGTGGGAGCGAGTATTGCTGCTAACAAGATACCCGGTGTCAGGGCTGCCTTGATCACCGATAACTTCTCCGCTCATCAGGGTGTGGAGGACGATGATATGAATATTATCTGCCTGGGTGGACAGATTACAGGTTATGCCTTGTCTGAGGAATTGGTAGTTACTTTTTTGAACGCAACTTTCAAGGGAGAAGAGAGGTTTATACGCCGGCTCAGGAAAGTGGAAACACTTGAAAAAAATGAAGCTGGTTCGGAGTAAAGTTCCTTCCCAGCCTGAAATGAGCTTTAATTGATATAATCAATTGATATTTAGCATAAAAGGAGGTAATAAAAATGAATTTACAGGACATTATTAAAACGGCAGGAATATTGGTTGCCGACGACAAAGGACTGTTGGCTATGGATGAAAGCAATGACACCTGCAACAGTCGATTTGCTGAATTTGGGATTCCTCAAACCCAAGATTACAGGCGCTCATACCGCGAAATGATTATAACTACTCCGGGTCTGGGAGAAAGCATTAGTGGAGTTATTTTATACGATGAGACAATACGGCAGCAGATGAAAGACGATACTCCGTTTGTCAAAGCGATCACTGATGCTGGTATAATTCCGGGAATCAAAGTTGACACCGGTGCAAAGGATATGGCCGGTCATCAGGGAGAGAAAATAACAGAAGGCCTCGACGGATTACGTGACCGGTTACATGAATATTTTCTGATGGGTGCACGTTTTGCCAAGTGGAGGGCTGTTCTGACTGTAGGTTATGGCAAGCCCAGCCGCGGTTGCATTGAAGCAAATGCAAATACGCTTGCCCGATATGCTGCACTGTGTCAGGAAGCCGGTCTTGTCCCGATAGTTGAACCTGAGGTACTGATGGATGGTTCTCAAACAATAGAGCAGTGTTTCGAAGTGACGGAAGAAGTACTTCGGACGGTTTTTAACCAGCTTTACAGACAACGTGTGACAATTGAAGGGTTACTCCTGAAACCAAATATGGTGCTTCCCGGATTGACCTGTCCGAAACAGGAATCAGTTGACGAGGTAGCTGATGTTACTATAGAGTGCCTGCTCAGGGCCGTTCCTGCTGCTGTTCCGGGGATAGTCTTCTTGTCGGGCGGACAATCGGGTGAACTGGCTTCAGCCCGTTTAAATGCAATGAATGTTAGATTCAAATCACATCTCCCATGGGCTCTGTCGTTCTCTTTTGCCCGGGCAATCCAGCAACAGGCTATGGAGATATGGAATGGCAAAGAGTCAAACCAGCAGGCTGCTCAACAAGCTCTGTTAAATCGTGTCAGATGTAACAGAGCTGCCAGAAAAGGAAAATACAACGAAACGATGGAAAAGACTCAAATATGAAGATAAGTGCTTATGTGGAAAAATAGTTAAAATTTATTTCACATAAATAATATCCCAAATGCTTGACAGTAAAAGTTATCCGGTTGTTTTAAAAATGAAGTTATGGAAAAGAATTTATTTGTACTTATAATTGTTGTTCTGGTTTTTCTTGCAATTATAATTCTTCTTATTGCAAAGAATCATAAAGACAAAAAGGGGTTGTTTAAGAAAATGCCCGGGGACCCTCCTGATCCTGAATTCGTTGAATCAGAATTTGATAATAAGGAATAGTTAAAGATAAATATTCCTCTGGTTGACCTGCCGGAATCTGTCTTGATTGCAATTTTGCGTGTATTCTTTCATTCAAGATTTAACAAAAAACCTTTGTAATTTATTTGGGTATTGCCAGAATTATCCTGGCAAAATATTATTGGCAAATAATTAATATGTATTTGCATAATTTTATTTTAAATAAGTGCAAGAAAACCCTTGGGCATATAAATTTTTTATATCTTCGTTTCGTAATTAGACGAAACACTAAATGAAATGGAGATAAAGGAAAAGGTTTTCACTGATAAACAGGAAAAGATTGCCCGTTACTCAAAAGCGTTAGGACATCCTGTAAGAGTGTTTGTTATGGATTTTCTGGTAAAGAATACAGATAAGTGTTGTTATAGTGGCGATATGGCCGAAGAACTTCCCATTGCCCGTTCAACACTCTCTCAGCATCTGAAAGAATTAAAAGAAGCTGGTTTGATTCAGGGTGAAATAAATCCCCCTTATATTAAATACTGCATTAACAAAACAGGTTGGTCAGAGGCGAAAGAGTTACTTGGCACTTTTTTTAATAGAAAATAGTAACCAACAATATTATGGAAATAAAAATACTGGGCACTGGTTGTTCAAAATGCAAAACTCTTGAAGAAATTACCCGTAAAGTGGTAAAAGATAATGGCATTGATGACAACATCACAAAGGTTGAGGACATTGTGGAAATCATGAAATTCAACATCATGACAACTCCCGCCCTGGTCGTAAACGAAGGTTATAACCCTGTATGTTTCTCATCTGATTTTACCAGGAATGAAAAGCAACAGGTTCTCGATCTGCTAAGACTTATGGGTAATACCTTTGAAGTGCCTGAAGAAAAACTTTAAAGCTATGCCATCATGTCAGCCATGCTGCCAACATATTTCTGGTTCCAGTGGAAGGAGCTGGCAGAGATCGGGCAAAAAATTGGTCTGTCTGAAAAAGAGAGCAACGATTCGATAAACGACACTCTTATTGCTTCATTAAATCTGATGTACAAATCGGGATTAACTGCAGGGGAAGTTATGGATTTAATTCCTGTCAAGCCAATTGGTGAAAATGAATCGCAGATTACTGAAATTTATGAAACTAAATTAATTGGTTTATTTGAAAAAATTAAACCTTAAATTAACACCATGCCCAATCAAGCAAACCCATATGAAACCAAAACGATAGCGGATGTATTATCTGAATTAAAAGTCCTTGCCTCAAATGGTCTTTCTGATGAAGATGTGAAACAACGACAAACCATTTATGGCCTTAATGAGGTAGTAGAGAAAAAGCAATTATTGGTCCTTCTATTTCTTAAACACTTTTGGGGTCTTACAGCCATTATGCTGGAGATTACCATTGTATTATCATTCTTGCTTCAAAAGTATATTGATGTATACTTAATTGGAGGGTTGATGTTGTTCAACGCTATAATAGGATTTATTCAGGAAAGTAAAGCTGCTAAAACAGTTAAGGCATTAAAACAAAGCTTACAGGTTCTGGTGCGTGTTTTGCGAAACACTAAATGGCAGCAGGTACTTGCCAGTCAATTGGTTCCAGGCGATATCATACGCGTCAGGACCGGTGATTTTATGACGGCAGACGCTAAAATTATCGATGGCGAGGCCGGGGCAGATCAATCAGCACTTACCGGGGAGTCAATGCTCATCAGCAAAAAAGGAGGTGATATGTTGTTCTCCGGATCAGTAATTAAAAATGGTGAGTGCAATGCGGTGGTAACCGCAACAGGGGTTAATACTTTCTTCGGTAAAACAATCCAGTTGGTTCAAATGGCAAAACCACGTCTGCACATGGAAGAAGTTGTAGCAAATGTAGTAAAGATATTATTTTCAATTGTGCTGGTATTTGTGGGCCTGACTATAGCAGTTTCATTATTTCGGGGTGAAACAATTATATCCATGCTTCCTTTAGTGCTGATTTTATTGGTAACAGCTGTTCCTGTCGCAATGCCCGCAATGTTTACGGTAAGTATAGCAAAAGGTTCACAGCAGTTAGCTGCCAAAGGCATTCTGGTAAGTCGTTTAAGCGCTACAGAAGATGCAGCAACACTTACAACACTGTGCATTGACAAAACAGGAACCATTACACAAAATAAATTGTCAGTACAGGATATAAAAGCTGATGAAAATTATACCCTTGAGGATATTTTGCGATATGGATTACTGGCTTCCGTAGCTGCTAACAACGATCCTATTGATATGGCCTTTCTACAAAAAGCGGAAGATAATAAAACAGACACTTCGGGTTACCAGCAAACCTCTTTCACTCCGTTTTCAGCTGCTATCAAAAGAACAGAAGCTATTGTGCAAAAAGATGGCAAACAGTTTAAGGTAATGAAGGGTGCTTATAATACTATTAAAAGTTTATGCAATCTTCAACAATCAAAACTTGATAAAACAGTTGATGGCTGGGCAGCAAAAGGATTCAAAACAATAGCTGTCGCTATTCAGAGAGATAATATAACATCAATGGTTGGCATTGTGGCACTGGTTGACCCTCCACTATCTGATTCTGCAAAGATGATCAAAGAGATTAAAGAATTGGGAGTAACTGTGAAAATGCTTACCGGGGATGCACTGCCGATAGCTAAAGAGATAGCTACACAGGTAGGAGTGGGTGATGATATTGTTGCGGCCAGCTTGTTGCGACAACAAACAACAGGAAGCGATTGTCATGCCATTATAATTGCTCATAATGGATTTGCAGAAGTGTTGCCCGAAGATAAATTTACCATCGTAAAAACATTACAGCAACATCATGAGATTACAGGCATGACTGGTGATGGTGTCAACGATGCCCCGGCATTAAAACAGGCCGAAGTGGGTATAGCAGTTAAATCAGCAACAGATGCTGCTAAACAGGCTGCAAGTGTGATTTTACTGCATGAAGGATTGGAAAGCATAATTAACCTGATAACTGTTGGTCGCACTATACACCATCGTATAACAAATTGGGTAGTAAGTAAAATTTCAAAAACATTGTTTACAGTAGTTTATGTCTGTGTCGCTTATATTATTACTGCGCAATTCGTTGTCAGCGCCTTTGATATGGTTCTGCTGCTGTTCATTATTGATTTTGTTACATTGACATTATCGACCGACATTGTTAGCTGGTCAAAAAATCCTGAAAGCTGGAAAATAAAGCCATTAGTAAAACATGGATTTATATTAGGAATGCTTTTGATCGCGGAGGCATTATTATGGCTTATTATCGGAAAGAAATATTTTGGGCTTACTGACATTAACCAGTTACATTCATTTGGATTCGCTTCCCTGTTCTTCGCTAGTATTTTCAATATATTTGTTGTCCGTACACCTACCAGGTTTTACAAACAACCAATAGGTAAAAATTTATTAATAGCAATAATAGCTGACATACTTTTTGCCTTTATCATTTTATCAATCGGTTTACCAGGCTTCACCACTTTACCTCTTATAGTAACAGGTAGCAGCTTATTGTATTTTGCCTTATGTAGTTTAATTATAAACGACTGGGTTAAGGTAAAAGTGAACTCTTGACGTATTGGGTAAATGATTATTTAAATTCAGTTTAAAGCTTTAATTCTTATTCTTGTAAAAATATTTTCCAATAATTAGCAATCCTGTAAATGCAGATTGCAAAATTGTACCGAACAAAAAGCCTAAGATTAAATTTGTAGCGTTCATTTGTTAGCGGTTTTATTCTTTTTCAAGTCGTTCAATCTCGTCAATATCTTTATTAAGTTTTTTAAATCGCTCATATATTGAATATTTAAAGGTAATATACATTGATGAAAGAAAAACCAGTATCATTAATATCAATGGGATCATTGATACAAAATTAAAGCTAAAGTTCATACTATGGATAATCATTAATAAAAACCCTGCCATCGCGAAAGGCATTAATATGTATCTTATCTGTGTCTTTTTAATCTTATACTTCTCCAGTTGTGCAATTTCCTTTTTTAAGGTTAATACCGGCATTGAAAAATCTATCTTACGAATCAATTTAAAATATTCAATATCCCATATATACGTAATAGTATATACAGGTAAAAACATTGCTAATCCGATATAAAAACTAAGACCAATATTAAACGGAACTTTCAGGACAAGTAATACCGTTACAAATATTATCGGTGAAAAGATACTGATTCCGGCTCTGATTCTAATCCAGTTTAGTCTTCGCCTGGGTTTTGAAAGTAACATTAACCTTAATATCTCTTTATTAAGCCGGGTGTTTTGAGATATTTTTTTTTCATATTCCTGCCATATATTCTGTAATTCTGATAGTTCCATCGATTTAAATTTTGGTGAATGCTAAAACTTTTAATTGTTCTTTTATACGGCTGATTCTGGTTCCGACATTTGTTTTTGAAATGCCGGTAATTACGGATATCTCATCTTGTGAATTGCCGTCGAGGTAAAGCAGAATTATCGCTTTATTCAGTTGATTTAATTCATCAATGCACAGGTATAAAATTTCAGAGATTGATGAGTCTGGCTGATCAATTATCCAACCCTGATTTTCAAATTGCTTAAGATCATCGGGGAAAAACAATTTGTCTTTTTCCTTTTTACGTTTATAATTCATCGATGTATTTAATGCAATCCGATAAATCCATGTCGAGATTTTAGATTCGCCTTTGAATTGTCCAAATGATTTCCAAAGTTCAAGAGTGATGTCATTAACCAAGTCTTCTTTATCGTTGATTCTCTTTGTATATGCTCTTGAAATCTTCAGTATTATCCCAATATTTTTTTCCAAAATATCGAGGAATTGATCTTTTTCTCTGTTATTGGACATCAGTCCTCTTTTTTTAAAAATAAATCAATCTGTGATCACATTTTATCTAATTAGTAACAGATCAAGTTTAAATATCACATGACCGGGAAATTTTATTTTTGGTGCTGAAAGTAAATTGGTACATTCAAGTTGCTCCTGCATCTACCAATAAGTCGTTCGCCCGGCAGAAAGCACTTATTATAAACGTCCATACTAACACGAGTAATTTTTATATTTATGAGTCTTCTCCAGATGTAATCAAGATAAATTTAAAAACTGATTTTCTCTAAATCTGAAGGTGAATTAATATTTACAAAGGCAATATCGGTTTTCTCATTTTTAGTCATCTGTAAATAACCAACATTAACCTCGCTGAGAAAATCTCTGACTGCTCTGCTTTTTCCTTCCAGCAGGAACCTTTCAAGATGATTTAGTGCAGACTTCCTATAGATGGCATGCAGAGGTTCAATAAATTTGTCAACCTTTGGAATAAAAACATCATGTTCTTTCTTGTTGAATTCATTAATCTGATCAGAAATAATTTCTTTGTTAAGAAACGGCATATCCCCGGCAAAGACGAAAATTGCATCTTCAGATGATGTCTTTAAAGCAGCATGTATACCACCCAGAGGACCTGCCTTCAAAAACTGATCTTTAACTATTTTATATTTGATGTATTCCTGGAATTCTTCTGGCTTATTTGTAACAATTATTATCTCATCAAAAAAGTCGCTGATGGTAGAAATTATTCTGGAAATAATAGTTTCTCCATCGATAACAACATTTGCCTTGGTTATTCCACCGAACCGTTTACTGGAACCTCCGGCAAGGATAACTCCAGAAATTCTGTTTGCCATTATCAGAGTTCGATTATTAGCAACCTCCCGATGCTTTCTTCTTTTTAGGAGCAGCTTGCAAAGCAGGTTTGGCAGATTCAGAACTTTGGCTTTGAGTTGTCTGAACTGTCATACCTCCACCCAGTGCCTTACCGGCACTAAGACGAAAATCATATTTTGCAAACTCTTCATCCGGACTTGTTGATGCCGGTTTCTGAGGATTTAGTATAGCATCAAACCAATAGTTTAATCCGCCTTCGAGTACAAAATTGTTTTTATATCCAAGTTGTCTTGTTACCATCCATGCCTCATTCGCAGTAATAGTACCGTTTGAATAGAATATGTTCATTTTAACATCCTGATTAAGTACATCTGTATATTTGTCCGAAAGCAGGTCAGAAACAGGAATATTTATGGCTCCGGGAAGACTGAATTTTTCAAAATCATCCTGACTTCGTACGTCGATTAGCCTGAATGAAGGATCTTTTTTAACTATCATGTCGGCTACCGTCTCAGGAGAAATATATTGAGTGCGTGTGTTTGCCTCACCAAGCAACTGATCTGCTGTCAGTTTGTATGGTTTTGTCTTATTCTGAGGGACAGCTGCAATGATAAGTCCCATCGGAATTATGAACAGTGCTAAAAGTCTGAGTGGTTTCATAATATTTTATTTTAGGTGTTGTCTTATTACTTGGTGCTTGGTACTTGTTTCTAGTTGCTTGTTGCATGTTGCTTGTTGCTTGTTGCTCTCGGATCAGAACCAGTAACCCGTAACCAGCAACCAGCAACATTCTTTACTTTTATCTTTTTCTTCCGT
>PMIJ01000171.1 GCA_003157015.1 Bacteroidales bacterium | reverse complement strand
GTATTTAGGCGCAATATTATAAGCAGGTATTTCCCTTCAACAAGAGAGGTGCGTTTTGTCTTATGCTTTCAACACCCCTCTCTTCATTTCTTTTTCTAATCAGTTAGACATTACAGGTTGTTCTTGTTTACAAAGCCTTTCTCTTCAAGTACTGAAGCCTCTTTTCTTGCCAGGAAAAGTAAGGCAACAAGACCACCCGCAACTGCCATCACAGCAAAGACATAATAGGCAGCATTGAAGGAATTTGTATATTGGACAATATACCCGACCAGGGTCGGTGAGAGGACACCAGCAAATGATCCACACCCAAGCATGATTCCGCTTGCCTTTGCGACATCATTTTGGGGAAATAATTCCATCGGTACNNGCCACATCATTACGGGGAAATAATTCCATCGGAACGGCATAAACGATACCCAAAAATCCCATAATAAAAAAGATGCTGATGCAAAAACAAGCAATGCACACTGTAAGAGAAGGTGTTATGACGCCATATGCTGTGAACGGTGCCATCAAGAAAAGGCATATTGCCATTAATGTGCTCCGGGATTTTTTGAAATGGTCTGAGAACCAACCCATTATAAAGGCTCCCAAAGCTCCGGCAACCCAAGGTAGTGCCGAAAGGAAGCCGGATTTTAATATTGTTGATCCCCTGACTTTCACTAAGTAAGTCGGAAGCCAGTTCACATTGGCCCAGAATGCCAGGGTAATGGAAAAGTAAACAAAACTCAGAACCCATACCCAGGGATTTTTCAATAGTTCCAAAACAGTTGAACCTGTGGACAATTGCTCGCCCTCATGATTCGCAATGCTGGTTTCAATGTAATCCAATTCTTGTTTTGATATTGACGGGTGCTCTTTAGGATTATTTCTGATGAACTGCCAAGTTATGTAAGCCACCACAATACCTACGGCGCCATACATATAAAAGCATGCGCGCCAACCCATGCCCTCAATAATGACAGCGCTGAGCACATTGCCTACGACGACGCCTACGGGCAGAGCTGCCATCCACAATCCGGACGCAAATCCTCTTTCTTTCGGGGGGGCCCAGATTGTAACCGTTTTTGTAAGTGAAGGAATCATGGGTCCTTCAAATAAGCCAAACAGAATGCGGATAAACAAAAGGCTTACAAATGACCAAGCTATACCGGTAAATGCAACCATAGCAGACCACAAAAGAAGTATAATCGTCAATACCAATCTCGGTTTGAACCGCTCGACGACGAATCCACCCACAAAATTCGTTACCATATAACCTAATGTAAATGCGCTCATAATGATTCCGAGTTGTCCGGCAAGTAAGCCAAACTCTTTCATTATGATTGGGGCTGCTATTGCAAAGTTCATTCTATCAATGTATGCAATGAGCATGATGAAAGCCAACCACAACATAATTTTCTTCCGAAGCGTCATAAAAGTCTCCTCCTTTTAGATTTAAATGATTTATCTGCGGAAATTATTATTCTGACTTTTCGTATATCCTGTCATATGTCTGTTTTAACTCCTCCGTAAGGGGCGGTTGTTTATCTCCTCTGCTCAGCACAATCCTCCACGGGTCAACCTCCTCCCTTATAATCCTTAACTCCTTTTCGGTAGGCTCGATCTCGGTTACAACTTTTTCAGGTATCAGCAGTTCGAAACCTGTTTCGTCTATGATTTTTTGTTTGGTTATTTCCGGCAGGACGGCTTTTAAGCGCATCCTTTTGCTTTCCTCATCAAAATCGAACACACCGAGTTCAGAAAACACTAGATGAGGTCCCGTGCCGGGTGGCAATCCAGCTCTTTCGCGTCCTCCCGGGCCATTAAGATAGCCGGGAGTAGTCATATAGTCTAATTTTTCAACAAATCGACGTCTACTATGGTTCATTATGATATTTGTTTTCCAGGCGAGAGATCCGAGTTCGTTTGCGCCTCCACTGCCGGGAAGCCTTGTTTTCGGGTTATAATAATCATCTCCGATCATCGTGGAATTAAGGTTGCCGTATTTGTCTATCTGCGCTCCGCCGAGAAATGAATAGGTCACCAATCCTTTCTGAAGCATTTCCATTGCTTCAGGCATATTGGCGCAGCAAATAGCTTTATATGTTGTTCTGGAATCCGCGACAGAAAGAGGCAGCATTGAAGCCTTTGGAGATATTCCCCCAGCCTCATAAATTAAAATGAGGTTTGGAGCGTGGAGTTTCTGAGCTAAAGCCGCCGCAAGCATAGGTATTCCAGTTCCGGCAAAGATAAGCTTACCATCCTCCAAATGTCTGGAAGCTATAATCGCCATGAGCTCAATAGGATTGTATGGTTTCTCTTTGATCATATGCTACTAAGCCCTCCTTTCGATCAATTCCGTGTTTTCAATTTCATCGGATCTTTCTTCCATCAACTCTATTCTCCTCAACTCATCTAGCCTTTTCTGTCCCCCACATTTTTTCAGGAACTCATTGAAGTTATTTGTCCCGTAAATATACTCAGCATAATAATTCTGGACAGCTTTGCCACTGCGGTCTTCAGCTACTTTGGCGTATTCCCTCAGATGATCCAAGTCTAGATAGTAAAGCCCCGGCATGTTCGTAGGGTATGCTCCATAGGGCATTTCA
>PMIJ01000220.1 GCA_003157015.1 Bacteroidales bacterium | reverse complement strand
CAACTCCTTAAGTTGACGGCTATGCCCTAAATCCCCCAAGGGGGACTTTTAATGTATTGATTTACACTATTTCTTTTCTCGTAAAATTAAGCCTTTGTTGATTCTTCCCCATGGGAAAGTCAGAGGGGTAAAACAAAGGCGGAAAGAAGAAATTCAATATTTCTCTTCCTAAATTTTCTGATGCTGATTTTTTTTTGTTGCTTTGTACCATTATATATTAGTGGAAAGATTTGTGCTGATTGCAACCACAGGAAAAAAATGCTAAACCGCGGATAATTCCCTTTTGACAATCAACCAATCTTCGTATAAAATTTTTATAATAAATTAATCTTATTATTATGGCATATTTATTTACTTCCGAATCAGTTTCTGAAGGGCACCCCGATAAGGTAGCCGATCAGATCTCAGATTCACTGCTCGATGAGTTCCTTCGCTGGGACCCGGAATCAAAAGTTGCCTGTGAGACATTTGTAACTACCGGACTGGTAGTCTGTGGCGGAGAGGTGCGAACAACAGGATGGGTTGACCATCAGGAGAGTGCCAGAGGCGTAATACGCAATATCGGATATACAAAAGCCGAATACCGCTTCGATTGCGATTCATGTGGTGTTATATCGACAATCCATGAACAATCAAGCGATATAAACCAGGGTGTTGTTCGTGATAAACCTGAGGAACAGGGTGCAGGTGACCAGGGAATGATGTTTGGATATGCCTGCCGTGAAATGGACAACTTTATGCCATTGACGATTGAACTGGCCCACAGACTTCTTCAGGAACTGGCTGCAATCAGACATGAAGGTAAACAGATGAAGTATCTGAGACCCGACAGCAAATCTCAGGTAACCGTTGAATACGATGACAATAACAAACCTTTGCGGATCGACACAATAGTTATAAGCACACAGCATGATGAATTTGTTCTTCCAAAAGACCAATCACACAAATCTGAGCTGGCTGCCGAAAAAGCTATGCAACTTAAAATTAAGGAAGATCTTGAGAAAATCCTGTTGCCTAGAGTTAAAAAGACCCTTCCAGCCAGAATCCAGAAGCTGTTCAATGGCAAATATAAACTCATGGTTAATCCTACAGGCAAATTTGTAATAGGTGGTCCTCATGGGGATACCGGTCTGACAGGCCGTAAAATAATTGTTGACACATATGGTGGTCACGGAGCTCACGGTGGTGGTGCATTCTCCGGTAAAGATTCATCAAAAGTCGACAGATCGGCTGCTTATGCCGCACGCCATATAGCGAAAAACCTTGTGGCAGCAGGCGTTTGTGACCAGGCTCTTATCCAGGTAGCCTATGCCATCGGTGTTGCAGAACCCGTTGGCCTTTATGTAAATACATATGGTACTGCTAAACCTAAAGATAAAAAAGGCAATGTTTTGCATGATGGAGAAATTGCCATGACAATCAATAAGCTTTTTGATATGAGGCCATATTCAATAGTCCAGCGTTTTGGACTTAAAAATCCAGTGTTTCTTCCTACTGCATCATACGGACATTTCGGTCGTGACAGCTATTCCAAGAGTGTTGATGTTTATTATGAAGTGTCCGGAAGCAAATCAAAAGCTATAAATAGAAATGGCAAAAAGGTTTATCAGAAAAAAGTGGAATTCTTTGCCTGGGAAAAACTTGATTATGTTGATAAGATTAAGAAGGCATTTAAATTATAATATATACAAAAGGCGCACGACGCAGGACTCAGGGAAACTGATTAACCATAATTTTGGATTTCCTTGTGTCTTATGACGTGTGTCGTGTATCAGTCTTAATATGACCATTCTCGACGAACTGAAAAATAATAAGATACTCCTTTCCGACGGAGCATGGGGTACATTTTTACAGGCTAAAGGAATGAAGCCGGGCGAATGTCCGGAATTATGGAATATCACCCGCAGGAGCGATGTGCTTGAAATAGCTCAGTCCTATTTGCTGGCAGGTTCTGATATTATTGAAACCAACAGTTTTGGTGGCAGCAGAATAAAACTGTCACAATATGGGTTTGGAGATCGTACAAGTGAAATTAATGAGGCAGCTGCCTCTATTTCGAGCGAAGCAGCCGGCAGTAATAAACATGTCGCCGGATCGATTGGACCTACAGGGAAAATGTTACTGATGGAGGATGTAACAGAAGCGGAATTATATGATGGATTCCGTGAACAGGCAATTGCTCTCGAAAAAGGAGGCGCTGATATTATCATTGTTGAAACTATGTCAGCAATAGATGAAGCCTCTCTTGCCGTAATTGCAGCAAGAGAAAATACCAAATGCACTGTTATAATTACAATGACCTTTTCGGGAGATTTAAAAGATGAATACCATACTATGATGGGTGTATCTCCGGCTGAGATGGTTATTTCAATGAAAGAAGCCGGCGCTCATATTGTAGGATCGAACTGCGGAAACGGTATTGAAGAAATGATCGGAATTGTAAGGGCCATTAGGGCAGCTGACGACACAATCCCTATTATGATCCAGCCAAATGCAGGCACCCCGGAGCTTATTGACGGGAAAACTGTCTTCCGTGAATCTCCTGAATTTATGGCTTCATTTGTTCCTCAACTTATCAAAGCCGGTGCAAATATTATAGGAGGATGCTGCGGAACAACTCCGGAACACATAAGAAGGATGGCAAAAATAATAACTGACACAACTTGTCCCGCGGAGCAGGAGAATCACATAGAGAAGCAAAGAGATTCACGGAGAAAACTCAGAATGAAGCCTTAACTATCCTGGCAATATTATCGGACCTCCCTAACGTATAATAGTGAATGCCGGGCACTCCCATTTTAATTAAATCCCTGGATTGAGCAACAGCCCATTCGATTCCTGCCTCTCTTGCCTCAGCGTCATTTTTGCATTTGGTAACTGCAGAGAACAGATCATTTGGCAGATCAATATGAAAGGTCTGGGGAAGAAGTTTAATATCATTAAGTGCCGATATGGGTTTGATGCCCGGTATTATCGGAACAGTTATCCCAATCTTCCTGCACTCATCCCGGAACCTGCAGAATCTGTTATTATCAAAAAACATCTGTGTTACAATATAACTCGCTCCTGCATCGACTTTCCGTTTCAGGTTCTCCATGTCTACAAGTCTGTTTGCAGCCTCAAAATGTTTCTCGGGGTATCCTGCTACTCCTATGCAAAAATTGGTAGGATCGGCATTCTCAAGATTATCTTCAAGATATTTGCCCTTATTCATATCAACTATTTGCTGAACAAGCTCAAATGTATTAGCATGCCCATTCTTCTCCGGAATAAATATCCTGCTTCCTTTCTGCGGATCACCCCTTAATGCAAGAACATCGTCTATTCCGAGGAAGCGCATCTCGATAAGTACGTTTTCTGTCTCTTCTTTCGTGAATCCGCCGCACAAAACATGAGGAACAACAAGTATGTTGTACTTATATTTAACAGCTGCAGCAAGTGCAAAAGTACCAGGACGAAGGCGAACAATTCTCTTCTCAAGAAGGCCGTCAGGCCGTTCCCTTAATATTGTTTCATTCCTGTGAGATGTGAAGTTAATATAAGCAGGTTCGTACTCCATGAGCCTGTCAATTGCCGTATAAGTCCTTTCGATGCTGTGCCCCTTCAGTGGAGGAAGAAGTTCAAATGTGAATAAAGGTCCTTTTGCGTTGTTGATCTTTTCGATTACAGTCATTTCAAAACAATATCATAAATTTGGAGAGAGCCATTTTGTAGCTTCCTCGATTGTGAAATTCTTCCTTTTTGCATAGTCCTTCAATTGGACCGCGTCTATTTTCCCTAAGTTAAAATATGTTGATCCGGGGTGTGAAAAAATATAACCGCTAACCGATGCCGGAGGCATCATCGCGAAGTTTTCCGTTAAGGCTGCGCCAATAGCTTTTTCTGCATCCAGAAGGTCAAAGATCACCTGTTTTTCTGTATGATCAGGACAGGCAGGGTAACCTGGGGCAGGTCTGATTCCTTTGTACTTGAGCTTAAGTAAATCATCTGCAGTCAGGTTCTCATTTTTGGCATAGCCCCAGTATTGAATCCGGATCTTCTCATGAAGCCACTCAGCAGCTGCTTCTGCTATCCTGTCGCTGAGTATCCTGATCATTATTGTAGCATAATCATCCTCCTTGTATTTATCAAAAGCAACATTATCAATAGCTGCTGTCACAACAAAAGCCCCTATCCAGTCTGTTAATCCGGAACTATCAGGAGCAATATAATCGGAAAGAGAGAGATTGGGAATCCCTTTTTCTTTTGGTTCCTGGTTTCTTAAAAACCTGAAGACAGATTTTATCCTCTTTTTGTTCTTATCTGAAAAGATCATTACATCATCTCCTTCAGAAACAGCAGGGAACAATCCGAAAACAGCCTTTGCCGTCAGAAGCTTCTGATCAATTATTTTCTTCAGATAAATCTGGGCATCATCAAACAGCTTTTTTGCCTCTGTCCCTTTTACCGGATCGCTGAAAATAGCCGGATATTTACCCGATAATTTCCACGCAAAGAAAAAATAGGTCCAGTCGATATATTTTTTCAGTTCATTCAGATTTATATCGTGGAAAACATGAAGGCCGGGTTTCTCAGGTTCAAAAATCTTAAAAGTTTGCCAGTCAGTGAGATATTTATTCTTTCTTGCTTCAACCAGGGAAAGTAAATTCTTCTCAGCCTTACGCGAATTATGGTCATCGCGCATTTTTTTATACTTTGCCTTTACCGAAGCTACATAAGAACTGTTGTCTTTTTTAAGAAGCGATGACAGAACTCCGGCTGCCTTTGATGCATCTTTTACATGAATAACGCTGTGTGAATATGCAGGGGCAACCTTAACTGCTGCATGAATCTCGGAGGTTGTTGCCCCTCCAATGAGAAGAGGCAGAGTAATTTTTCTGCGTTCCATTTCCGAAGCAACATGAACCATTTCCTCGAGAGATGGTGTTATCAATCCACTGAGACCTATGATGTCAACTTTTTCGTTAATAGCAGTGTCAATGATCTTTTCAGCCGGAACCATAACTCCAAGATCAATTATCTCATAGTTGTTGCATGATAATACAACTCCTACTATGTTCTTACCTATATCATGAACATCACCTTTGACAGTTGCAAGCAGAACCTTTCCTGCTATCTTCTTTTCTGTCCCTTCACCCTCCAGTTCAATATACGGAGCGAGCTTTGAAACTGCCTTTTTCATTACCCTGGCACTCTTAACAACCTGCGGAAGAAACATCTTGCCTGATCCGAACAGATCGCCAACCTCATTCATCCCCCCCATGAGGGGCCCTTCAATAAGCTCTATCGACCGGCTGAAAAGATGCCTTGCCTCTTCGACATCCTGCTCTATGAATGCGTCAATTCCTCTTATTAGGGAATGTTTGATCCGGTCAATGATCTCAAGCTGACGCCAGGCATCCTCCTTCTCTTCTTTTTTCCCTTCGTTCTTTATTCCCTCGGCAAATTTTACCAGCCTTTCAGTAGAATCTTTTCTTCTGTTAAGCACAACGTCTTCAACAAGATGAAGAAGATCCGGATCTATTTCAGTGTACACCTGCAGCATTCCCGGATTAACGATTCCCATATCCAGACCGGCTTTAATAGCATGAAACAAAAAAACGGAGTGAATTGCTTCACGAACTTTGTCTGTGCCGCGGAATGAAAATGAGAGATTGCTTATTCCGCCGCTTACCCTGGAAAATGGAAGGTTCTGTTTAATCCATTCCGCCGTTTTGATGAAATCAATTGCATAATTGTTATGCTCTTCCATACCGGTTGCTATAGCGAGAACATTAGGATCGAATATTATATCTTCAGGAGGAAAATCCAGTTTGTCGACAAGAAGACGGTAGCATCTTTCAGCTACACTTATTCTTCTTTTAAATGTATCAGCCTGACCGGTCTCGTCAAATAGCATAACTACGGCTGCAGCGCCATATTTCCTTAATGTTTTGGCATGGTCAAGAAATACATCTTCTCCTTCTTTCAGACTAATAGAATTTACAACAGATTTCCCCTGTATGCATTTCAGAGCCGATTCGATTGTTTTCCAGCGAGATGAATCAATCATCAGCGGAAGCTTTGAGATATCGGGTTCAGCCATGATAAGATTTACAAACTTCACCATCGCTTTCTCCGAATCTAGCATGGCTTCATCCATGCAGATGTCAATTACCTGTGCGCCACCTTCAACCTGATTACGGGCAACTGCCAGCGCTTCATCATATTTTTCCTCACGAATGAGCCTGGCAAATTTTATTGATCCTGATACATTAGTGCGTTCACCAATATTTACAAAATTTGTTTCAGGTGTTATTGTCAGAACCTCAAGACCACTAAGTCTTGTATATTTCTTAATTTCAGGTCTGATCCTTGGTTTATATTGTTTTGATGCTTCCGCAATTTCCCGTATATGCTGCGGTGTTGTACCACAGCAACCTCCAATAATATTTACCCACCCCTCTTTCATAAAATCCTCAGCAATTAATGCCATGAATGATGCTGACTGGTCATATTCTCCAAACTGGTTTGGAAGGCCTGCATTTGGATGGGCTGATACATAAAACCCAGTCTTCATCGACAGCTCCTCAACAAACGGACGAAGTTGCTCTGCTCCCAGTGCACAGTTCAATCCAATACTGAAGAGAGGAAAATGTGAAACAGATACCATGAATGCTTCGAGTGTCTGCCCTGTTAAAGTCCTGCCGCTGGCATCGGTGATTGTACCTGATGCCATTACCGGAAGTCTGATTCCCTTTTCCTCGAATACTGAATCTATTGCAAACAATGCAGCTTTGCAGTTCAGAACATCAAATATTGTCTCAACCAGAAGGATATGTACGCCTCCGTCAATAAGTCCCCTTGCCTGTTCAGAATATGCTTCAACAAGCTCATCAAAGGATATTGCCCTGGCTCCGGGATCATTTACATCCGACGACATTGATGCCGTACGGTTTGTTGGTCCCAGCGTCCCTGCTATAAAATGTGCTTCAGGTTCGATGGAATTTTCAAATTCTGTAATTGCTTCTGCAGCCAGATGCGCCGAATGAAGGTTCAGATTATAAACCTGATCTCCCATTCCGTAATCTGACATAGAGATTTTATTGGAATTAAAAGTATTTGTTGTGATTATATCGGCACCTGCTTCAAGATATTGCCGGTGAATGCCTTTAATGATTTCAGGTTTCGTTATTGACAAAAGATCATTATTCCCCTTCTGAGGTTTTGGATGATCTTTGAACTTTTCTCCCCGGTAATCATTCTCAAGAAGCCTGTGTTTCTGGATCATTGTCCCCATGGCCCCATCGAGTATGAGGATCTTTTGTTTTACAATATCTTCAAGTTTCTGTTTCAATTTATTTGAAATTAGTATATAAAACACTTTAAAAAGTAAAGTTATACTTTTCTCCCGTTTTCCTGCCCCCAACCCCCCATATGGGGCCCTTTTTATGTACTATCATGGTCAGTTACCCCCCAATTGGGGGAAAGGGGGGTTGATTTATTGTCCCAATTGTGGGTCAGGAGGGTTGACTTTTCTTCCAGTATTCACTATAAAAACATCAAGACTGCGAAGTTGTTCCCTCAGATTATAAAGTTTTTCCAGATTAACCACTCCGATAACATATTTATAAAATCTCCCGCTAAAGTATTCCGACACTTCTTCAAATCCAAATAATTCTTTATCCTTTTCATTATTATACCTGAGGTAGATCTCGAGTTTAAAATCGCGTGTATATTTGGATACCGTCCCCTGCTGGAATTTTTTATATTCATACCTGTAACCATATGAATTTGCTGATATATCTGAGAGAACTGCGCTACCTGTAGCATGGCCACCAGCTCCCTTGCCGCTGAAAAATTGCTTATCGGCAAAAGCAGCTTCGGTAATTACTCCATTATATTCATTATCGACATTGTAGAGATATTTATCAGCTGAAATAAACCGTGGGAGAACAAAACTCGTAATTGTGTTTTCATTTGTCTTTCCAACAAAGGGGACCAGTTTAATTTTATATCCCTTTTCTTTAGCGTATTGTATATCAAATTTAGATATAGTATTGATACCGTAGTGAAAGACCAGCTCCGGTTCAAGAAACAAACCATACGCATGACCTGTAATTATGCAGAGCTTGTATTTTGCATCCCAGCCTTCAACATCAAGCGTGGGATCGGATTCTGCAAAGCCTTTTTCCTGAGCTTCTTTCAATGCATCAGTATAGGCTAAGCCCTCATTATGCATTTTTGTAAGGATATAATTTGTGGTTCCGTTAAGAATACCGCGCAATGAGTACAGAAGTTCATTATCGTAATATTCTTCAAGATTTCTGATAATGGGGATACTTGCTCCTGCGGAAGCTTCATAAAGAAGAGATACTTTATAATCTGACTGCAACTTTACAAGTTCCGTAAAATGTTTTGCCACCATCATTTTATTGGCTGTCACTACATTTTTCCCGCTTTTCATTGCTGTTGTGACTATATTAAATGCTTCTTCCGCATCATCAATTAATTCAACCACAAGGTTGATTGAAGAATCATTCAGGATATCATTTTTATCGTAAGTAAAATTTGACATCGGGATCCTTCTTTTTTTTGTACGATCCTTAACACAAATCTTCACGATATCGGCTTTGAAACCTTTACTACTGTTCAGCACATCATGCAGGCCCTGACCAACACAGCCATAGCCGAACAAACCAATTCTTAATTTTTCCTGTGTCATATCTAAATGATCTAATATTTTCTTACTTCTCTTTTGTTATATGTCTTATAGTTAACAATCATTTTCGTACCTCTTTTTTACCCCCTTTCTTATTTCCCCCAAGGGGGAAAGGATATAGCTAACTCCTTCCCCCGTGGGGGAAGGTTGGGATGGGGGTTTAAAATACTATGAGAGGCCGCATTTCAATTTATCTTTTATAGTACTTGCTTGATTGCCTGGTCAAAATCGTTAATAATATCATCGATATGTTCTATGCCGACCGAAACCCTGAACATACCAGGATCGATACCTACGGCAAGCTGTTCTTTTGCTGAGAGTTGCGAATGAGTTGTTGCAGAAGGTTGAATTATCAGTGTCTTTGCGTCTCCAACATTTGCCAGGTGACTTACCAGTTCGAAATGTTCTACGAGCTTCACAGCTCTTGATTTCTTTGCCTTCAGTATAAAACTCAGGACACCACCGGCGCCTTTTGGAAGATATTTTTTTGCAAGTTCATTATACGGATTTCCTTTCAGTCCGGGGTAGTTTACTTTTTCAACACCCTGATGGGCTTCAAGCCATTTAGCAAGTGCGAGCGTATTCTGAATATGCCTTTCCATCCTGAGAGAAAGAGTTTCAAGTCCCTGGAGAAGCAGAAAAGAATTGAATGGACTGATAGCCGGGCCAAGATCTCTTAATCCTTCAACACGCGCTTTTACGATGAAGGCAATATTTCCTGCAGGTGAAGATTGTGAGAATATTTCACCAAAGATTTTTCCGTGGTAACCTTCTGCCGGTTCTGTAAACACAGGAAAATTTCCATTGTTCCAGTTAAAATTTCCGGCATCTGTTATTATTCCACCTATACTTGTTCCGTGTCCTCCTATCCATTTCGTTGCCGATTCAACAACAATGTTGGCGCCATGTTCAATAGGACGGCACAGCCAACCGCATGCTCCAAAAGTATTGTCAACTACCAGGGGAAGTCCATGTTTAACTGCCAGTTTTGAAAAAGCTTTAAAATCAGGGATCTCGAAACCTGGATTGCCTATGGTCTCCACATAAATAGCTTTTGTGTTGGCATCAATTAGTTTTTCAAACGATGATGGATTAAGATCTTTAGCAAATCTTGCCTCGATGCCGAAATTTGCAAATGTAACTTTAAACTGATTGTGACTTCCTCCGTAGAGAAATGGGGAGGTAACAAAATTTTCGCCATGCTTCAATATTGTAGTAAGCGCAATGAATTGAGCCGCATGACCTGATGAGACTGCCAGAGATGCAACACCGCCTTCGAGAGCAGCAACTCTTTTTTCAAATACCTCTGTTGTAGGGTTATTGATGCGGGTATAGATATTTCCCCATTCGGCGAGATCGAAGAGATCTGCTGCATGTTTTGCATTTTTAAAAACATACGATGATGTCTGGTACAGAGGGACAGCTCTTGACAAGGTCTCTTTATCGGGTTGATGGCCAGCATGCACCTGGAGTGTTTCAAATTTTATTTTTCCTTTTTTCATCTTATTTAATTTTAAATTTTACAAATACCGGACAATGAGATACAGATATCTTTTCCAGAGTTTCCGGTCGTTAACTAAGAAAATGACTGATTGCAAATCAAAGTGGTTACCGGCACATGCACATAGGCATGAGCGGCATGATAAAGTTGTTGTTCGTCAGATGAATTGTGTTCATGGTTACCGTGTTAAATTTTTATCATCTCCCGGCTTTCCGGGATTAGGTATTGGCACCGTTCTCCGCCAGTTGGCAGATTGGTTGCCAGGGTTTCGCAGAGCCTAATCTCTTCACCCTTCTTAATAAAAACCAAACACCCTTTAAAGGAAGGAATATTTGATTTGTGGGGTCAAAGGTAAAAAGGATTTTCTAAAATGCAAAATTTAATATGTTCATTTCTTTTGCTTGCCCAAAAGAAATGAACCAAAGAAAAAGGCAGCCTCAAATCTTTTTTGGGCTTAACATTTTATCGGTTGCCCACGCATTACAACTCGTCATCCTTCGTCCTCCTCAAACAGTAATGCTTACTTGAAGCCAACGCTTTGCAACCTCAAAAATGTTAATCTATTTCCAAAAAAGATTTGATGGCATTTATCGCCTTACGGCGATTTCGGTTAGAATATCCATTAACAAGAAAATCTAAGTCACCACTTGGGTTTCAAATGGCCTCAGAGAATTTTGGGATTAGGCGACTGTTTTGAGGCTTGTTGTGAAGGCTTTTAGTAAGCAATACTGTTTGAACGATCCGCCATCTGGCGGAGAGCGAGTTGTATTGCGTGGGCAAGCTGAAAAACAGACGCCCCTAAATTATCTGAAGCCTTGATTTTTCTTTGGTTACTTTCTTTGTATCAAGACAAAGAAAGTAACAATGGGCAGAGCCCTGATTAAAGAAAATTTACCTTACTTTTGTCATACCAAACAGTATCATAATGCAGAACAACTTTACAATCTTTAACACTCTTTCGAAGAAAAAGGAACTTTTTAAACCGCTTCACCCGCCTTTTGTTGGAATATATGTCTGCGGACCTACGGTTTACAGTCATGCCCATCTGGGTCATGCACGCCCTGCAATAACTTTTGACTTGCTGTTCAGATATCTTACCCATCTTGGATATAAAGTGCGTTATGTACGTAATATAACTGATGTAGGACATCTTGAAAATGAGACACTTGGAGAAGGAGAAGATCGTATTGAAAAGAAAGCCAGGCAGGAACAGATCGAACCGATGGAGGTGGTGCAGAAATATGTGAACACCTACCATAAAAACATGGATCAGCTTAATACACTGTCACCCTCAATAGAACCAAGAGCAACCGGTCATATCATTGAACAGATCGAACTAATTAAAACTCTGATTAAAAGCGGATACGCTTATGAATCAAACGGTTCCGTATATTTTGATATTTTGAAATATAATCAGAAATACCAGTATGGGAAACTCTCAGGCAGGGTTCTGGATGAGCTTATAAACAATACCCGTGATATTGAAGGACAGGATGAAAAACGGAATCCATTCGATTTTGCGTTGTGGAAAAAGGCCAGTCCTGAGCACCTTATGAGATGGCCTTCTCCCTGGAGCAATGGTTTTCCCGGATGGCACCTCGAATGTTCAGCAATGAGCATTAAATATCTTGGGGAAGAATTTGATATACACGGTGGCGGAATGGATCTTATGTTTCCGCATCATGAATGCGAAATAGCACAATCAACCGCAGCTCTTGGCAAAGAATCAGTTCATTACTGGATGCACAATAATATGATCACTATTAACGGTCAGAAAATGGCCCGGTCGCTCGGTAATTTTATTACTCTCGATCAGCTTTTCAGTGGTGATCATCCTGCATTGGAGAAAGCATATTCACCAATGACCGTACGGTTTTTCATTCTGCAGGCTCATTATCGAAGCACAATTGATTTCTCCAATGAAGCCCTTCAGGCTGCAGAAAAAGGTTTCCAGAAACTTATGAAAGCTATCGATTCTCTCAATAAAATGAAACCCTCAGATCACTCAACAATTGACCTTATAAAACTGAAGGAAAAATGCTATGAAGCGCTCGATGATGATCTGAACAGTCCTGTTTTATTGTCTCATCTTTTTGAAGGTGTGAGGATTGTCAATTCAGTTATTGATGGAACAGAGAAAATTGACGTTGCAGGACTCGAAATGTTGAAATCATTGTTCAGCACCTTTGTCTTTGAGATCCTGGGATTAAAGGATGAATCTGCGGGGCTGAATGATGATAAACTTACCGGAAATTTAATGAAGATTATTATTGATTTAAGACAGGCAGCTAAAAATAACAAAGACTGGTCCACTTCAGATAAAATTCGTAACGAATTAAAAAATGCAGGAGTTGTATTAAAGGATCTGAAAGACGGAGCTGAATGGGAACACGAGTGATAAACATCGGCGCCACCCCCCTCGGAGGCGATTACCCGATCCGTCTCCAATCGATGACAAACACCGATACTCTCGATACCAAAGCATCAGTGGAACAGTGTATAAGGATTATCGAGGCAGGAGCAGATTATGTCAGGCTTACTGCACAAGGTATCAGGGAGGCAGAAAACCTGGCTGTCATAAAGAGCGAGTTGCGAAAAGCAGGCTTTGATACTCCCCTGATAGCTGACATACATTTTAATCCTGTTGCCGCAGAAACAGCTGCCCGGATTGTTGAAAAGGTGAGAATTAATCCCGGAAATTATGCTGATAAGAGAGCATCTTTTCAAATTAAAGAGCTATCTGAAAATGAATACAATGACGAACTTGAAAGAATCCATGCGAAATTACTTCCTCTAATAAATATCTGTCACGAAAATAGTACGGTAATCCGTATCGGAATAAATCATGGTTCACTTTCTGATCGTATTATGACGAGATTCGGAAACACTCCTGAAGGCATGGTATTTTCTGCACTTGAGTTTATCAGAATATTCCGTGCTGAGAACTTTAATGATCTGGTGCTTTCAATGAAGTCTTCCAATACTACAATAATGATTGAATCTACCCGGATGCTTATAAATAACCTTATGAGTGAAAAACTTTCCTATCCCATTCATCTTGGTGTTACTGAAGCCGGTGAAGGGGAAGACGGGAGAATAAGATCAGCTTCGGGAATCGGAGCACTACTGGCAGAAGGGATAGGTGATACAATCAGAGTATCATTATCAGAAGACCCGGAGAATGAGATTCCTGTTGCAGCAAAAATTGCCAGATATTTTCACAGAGGAGTGCAACAAGGGGCACCAGAGGAACCTCTGAAATTTAAAACACCTTCATCCAAACCGGAAGTTCTTAAACGGATAAATGGTCCGCTGGTGGTTTCAAATATGACGTCTTTTCCCGTCTTAGATTTATCAGGATACTCAAAGGCAGGTTATTTGGCAGATCAAATCACCGGGGAAATAAAAAAAACTGACGGTTCGGCAGATCTTATTATTGTGAAAAACTGCCCTGAAAAAATACCTGAGGATGTTTCACTTGTGCTTCCCTATAAAATCTGGTTTGAAAGAAAGGAAGATGAAAGATTATATCCGCTTTTCTCCCCGGAAACATTCCATGAAAACAAAAACATATCCGGGAATTTAAATGTTTTGCTGACTATTTCTGATTTCAGAATTGAATATCTGAAAGAACCCGATCCCGATAAAACGCTTGTGATTTTCACTTTTAATCCTGATAAAGAAAAGTATGCAGCCGATTATTTTCTCAAAGCCCTTGAAGAGAATAATCTGAGTCATAATATAGTGCTTAATCCTGTTTTCAGGGAAAATAATCTGGAAGATCTGCAGATAAAAGCTTCTTCACTCCTGGGTCGTTATATTATTGACAGGAGAGTTGCCGGTATCTCAATTACCAATACAGGTGATATTGAATTCAGAGAAATCACAGCTCTTGCTTTTTCCATACTTCAGTGTACAGAAACCCGTATCACCAGGATAATATACCTTTCATGCCCGACATGTGGAAGAACAAAATTCAATCTGCAGGAATCGGTTAAAAAGGTAAAAGAGGCTACCAGGCATCTGAAAGGGATGAAGATTGCTGTTATGGGATGCATTGTAAACGGCCCGGGTGAAATGGCAGGTGCCGATTATGGATATGTGGGGGCAGCTGAGGGCAAGGTTCATATTTACAGAGGAACAGTACCTGTACTAAAAAACATACCTGAGAAAAATGCGGTGGAGAAATTATTAAAAATTATTGAAGAAGATCAAGATGTATAGTCCATGCGTTTATTTTTTCTGATTCACCTCTCCTTGTTTCACTTTTAGTATATTTTCCTCACCCCTGCCCCTCATAGCCGTCAACTTAAGGTGTTGAATATAGTATATTATGGAGAGAGTTTAGTATAAAACAGAATGTAAAGTATTGAATTTAAGACTG
>PMIJ01000097.1 GCA_003157015.1 Bacteroidales bacterium | reverse complement strand
TCAATTTGACCGTTTTTTCCAGTAGCTAAATCAACTGTAAAAGAAAGAAAAGCAAATTTAAGACTATTCCGGGACCAATTTCTTGGATCAAGTTATAATGGACAAAATTGTGTTATAATGAACGAAGGTGATATAACATTTAAAAATGGTACTTCGCATGATACTTTAAAAGCTTTTGCCTCAAAACCGATTTTAATTGTCAATAATGCATTAGGATACAAGATCACTTATTATCTGGATAAGTTCGAATATTATAGAAAAAGCAAATCCTTTCTTTATAAGGGTAGCGCTATTTTCAATGAAGATATGACTTCTGAGATAACCAATAAAAAGTTCTTTGAAAAGAGAAGGAAGATTGCATATCTTGGATCGAGAAGCCACTTTTTCGTTTCACTCTGGGCAAATAAATTGAAATCGAATGGTTTTACTATCAGGAATTCAGAAGATCAAATTCTCAATTATGAAGATATTGTGATTGAAAGATCCGGTTTTAAAAAATATCTCTCATACAAAGGCATTCTTAGTATCTATTACCTATCAAAATCCCCAAATAGTTTGATTGAACTATTAAAGACTAAAGATCCTGTTTTCTTTGACAGTTCAGGTTATTTCGATGGCTCAGGTGTAAAAGTTATAGGGCAAATGGCACAACAACGGATTGGCGATCTCCTCCCTTATGACTATAGGCTAAAATAAATAATAAATCCAACAATAATCTAATCTTCAAAATAAAATGCAATAGTTAACTCTAACGGTGAAATTAAAAGCACATCACCATGCCTCGAGACAAGTCCTGGAGAAATCCGGGATTTGCTGTTTATAACTCTTCATTTGCGGTCTTTCAGCCATTTTTGAGCTGGCTGATAACCTCCAAAGTAAAATTTCCATGTAATTATTTTAAAGCCAATCTGTTTTTTGTTTAACTTTAATATCGATTGTGAAGTCGGACAAAAGCCTTTAAACATTGAGGATGCAGCGGATTGTTGATTAAATGCTTCTGTGACTGACGAGGCAGTGCTTTAAATATCGGGACTTGTAAAAACACATGCCATATTGGCTATTAATCAATACCTAAAGACAATGAGACAACTTAAATGTTTATTATCCGTCACCTTCATACTAATTATGACCTTAAACACAAGGGGAGTGACAACTGGATTTTCCACGGAGATCAAACCATACAATTCGCGATATGATTCAATTAAACATTACGTGGGAGAACTTTTTGGAGGAGGTGTAGTTTTCTCTGTCAATGAATCTAAACAACATGGATTAATATGTAGCATGTCAGATATAAGAGATCCTGTTTCATCCCAATTAGATTTAAAACAAGATCGTATACCCATAAAAAACGAACCAAATGCAAAGGCCTTAATGAGTAAGGATTATGCTGTAAAGAATCGTGATCGTGCTGTGGACCTTTGCGGCAGTTATTCTAATTCTAATTATGGTACTGGAATATTTTCAAATTGGCACTTACCAACTATCGACGAGTTAAAAACTCTTTATAATGTTAAGAATGAAATTAATAAAGCCTTAGAAAAAATTGGCAATAGCACAACTGACCCTTTAATTAAAGTTTATTGGTCTTCATCTAAAACGCATAGTGAAATTACGGATAGTTATTATCAGTTCAATTTCGAAGATGGTGCAATAATAATATCACCTAATTTGAAGGGAAAAACATATGTTCGTGCTGTTCGGACTTTTTAATAGTTATTGAATTTAAAATTGAACGAAACGCTTACAAGGATGTTATGGGTAATTGCCTTTTGCTGCCCGGAAAACTTCATCGTGACACCAAACGCTTGTCCACCTACTGGGACTTTGCAAAATGCATGCCACTGCGATACGGACGGTACCTAATTAAACCGCCTGCCGTTAGTAACATCGGTGTGAAGCAACATCAGAAATGGTAAGTTTCATGATAATTTTTACTTTTGATGTTTTAATACATTCAAATAATAATCATATATAAAATTAAGTATAAAGTATTATGGCAGACAATACAACTAACAAAGCGGAAGAACAGCGAAAACAGACGCTGGAAAAGGCCCAAACTTATTTGGAACTTTTACAAGCCCAAGATTGGGATAAATGGATTAACCTTTGGGCAGACGATGCTATTCTTGAATTCCCTTTTGCACCAAAGAATCGACCATCCATATATCGAGGCAAACAAGATATACTTACATATATGTCTTCGACTACTCGAAGTATAGTTGTTGATTCTGTTGCAGAGTTAAAAATTTCACCAATGCTTGAACCCAATAAAATAGTCATAGAATTGACTATTAATGGACATCTAAAGAGTAACAGAGCACAATATAATCAACGATATGTAACATTTTTTGAATTTGAATTTGGGAAAATCAAGCACTATAGAGAATATTGGAATCCGCTTGTGTCCATCGATGCTTACGGTAGCTATGAAGCATGGATGAAATTTCATAATGAATTATAAATTTAATATTTGATTGTAAGTAAGATTTCAACAGGACAGTCAGGACTTAAAACGTTACCTAACTCGAACGGTTAAATTAATTGGCTTCGGCAGCCCGGACAGCTTCGTAATCGACCAAAAAGTCTATGCGAGTAATCTCATTTCAACTTATTAAATCTTGTACCACCTGGACTGTTCCTGCTACCAAGACAATGTCAATAGGGTTGCAAGCCGACGTGCAGCTGTCATGGTTTTTGCATGCCACCTTGACAACTTTATCGTGACATGACAAATCCTGCCCATATATACGGAATTAAACTCTGAAGCGCCTAACAGCATAAATAATTAGTACCTTGACACTGGATTGAGCTTATAATTTGACAAAAATAATCGCTTCAAGAGACAATGTTTGAAACCAAAAAGAAAATTAGGCAAAGATTAATTGAGTCCTTTGGCAATGTGAAAAATGATTCATTCTACTTTGAATCAATTGAAAAGTACTTCAGAAATAAAGACCATTCAGATGCCTTTCAAGTTTTGTCCGACAAAACATGCAATGATTTAGATTTTGATGAATTATTCAAGTTTATAGATAGGACTACTTCAAAAATAGGACAACAATTTCTTTACAATACATTAAGAACTATTCCTTCAAATAGCAACAAATTCGCTGAACAGGAGAAACTCATTCAAAAGATAACAGATGATTCAAATCTGAGATTATATATTCAACTTCAGTTAGACAAATTAAAAATAGAAAGTTCTTATTTTATAACAACATTATTTCAGGATGAATATATTAAGAAGCCTAAATGGTTTTTTATAATTCCACTTTTATCCTTTTCTAGTCTGATGTCGATATTGCTGATAACATTTACTCCACAATTCTTCTTTGTCTTATTGGGTGTGATGATTATAAATTTGGGTATTCATTACTGGAATAAACAAAACCTTCATGAATATTTAGGGACAATTCCTCAACTTCTATTATTAACACGGGTAACTAAAAAGCTATTAAAGTGTAAAATACTAAAAGAAATAAATAAAGATGTCCCTGGATCAATAAGTAGTATTGAAAAGATTCGGAGTCATATGTCATTTTTTAAGCTCGAAGTACAAGTT
>PMIJ01000137.1 GCA_003157015.1 Bacteroidales bacterium | reverse complement strand
TTCGTTTACCCCGGCCCCAGGGGGAGCGAAGAAAATCAATTTTCTCCCCTTGGGGATGGGGTAAAAAAATTGATTTTCAAGCGACTTTAATAGGATGGCTAAATTTAATCCTATTCAGATATAAGAACTGATTAATATAAATAACTATTATTAAGGGGAAATATTATTATCAGGGTCATATAAACTGATAAGAAGGCTCTTATGTACAAAAATAGTGCCATAAAGAAATAATAGCGATCTATTCTGGCCTGGCGGCTAACATTTTATTATTTTTGCACATCTGTTTTTTGATTTTAAATATTTACGATGAAAAGAATTAAAGTAAAAAACCTCCTATCCAACCCGGTATTAGGATCGGATGTTCTGGTGAAAGGATGGGTAAGAACAAAGAGAGGAAATAAAAATATTCTCTTTGTAGCTCTTAATGACGGATCAACAATAAACAATATCCAGGTTGTTGTGGAAGCCGCATCTTTTGATGAAAACCTTTTAAAAGAGATTTCGACCGGAGCTTGCATAGCAGTTAACGGACAACTGGTAGCGTCGCAGGGACAGGGTCAGAGTGTTGAGATTACTGCATCAGCTATTGAACTTTATGGAAAAAGTGATGCCGAAACATATCCTCTTCAAAAGAAAGGGCATTCGATGGAATTCCTGAGAGAGAATGCACATCTCCGATTCAGAACCAATACATTCGGTGCTGTCTTCAGAATAAGACATGCTATGGCATTTGCCATTCATAAGTACTTTAACGATAAAGGATTCTTTTATCTTCATACGCCGATAATCACAGGAAGCGACGCTGAAGGAGCAGGGGAGATGTTTCAGGTTACAACTATGGATTTCAAAAACATGCCTCGTAATGATGATGGGTCAATTGATTACAGCAATGATTTTTTCGGAAAGCAGACAAATCTGACAGTTTCAGGTCAGCTCGAAGGTGAACTTGGCGCCCTGTCTTTAGGAGATATTTACACGTTTGGACCAACTTTCAGGGCTGAAAATTCAAACACACCGAGACACCTTGCCGAATTCTGGATGATAGAACCTGAAATGGCATTTTATGATCTGGCCGATAACATGGATCTGGCTGAAGACTTTGTGAAATACCTGATCAGATATGCGCTTGAAAACTGCAAGGAAGACCTTGAGTTTCTTAATAATATGATTGATAAAGCCCTTCTTGATAGACTTAAATTTGTTGTTGAAAATGAATTTAAACGTCTGACATACACTGAAGCTGTATCAATTCTGACCTCATCTGGTAAAAAATGGGAATATCAGGTTGGCTGGGGCCGGGACCTACAGGCTGAACATGAAAGGTATCTGGTTGAAGAACACTTCAAAAGGCCTGTGATTATTACCGATTATCCGAAAGAAATAAAGGCATTTTATATGAAACAGAATGATGATGGCAAAACTGTAAGAGCCATGGATGTTCTGTTCCCCGGGATCGGTGAAATTATTGGCGGATCGCAGAGAGAAGAGCAATATGAAAGGCTGCTTTCACGTATTAAAGAATTGAAGTTGCAGGAAAAGGATTTCTGGTGGTATCTCGACACCAGGAAATTCGGATCTGCACCTCACAGTGGGTTTGGACTGGGGTTTGAAAGATTAATCCTTTTTGTCACCGGAATGTCAAATATCAGGGATGTTATCCCATTTCCAAGAACACCGAAGAATGCTGAATTTTAATATCTGATATTCTTGCAGTTAGTTTAGAGTAGAAAAAATGTTAAAGCAAAGGTTACAGCAGAAATTGCTTCAGAAACTTTCACCGCAGCAGATCCAGATGATCAAACTGCTGGAGGTTCCTACTTTGCAGATTGAACAACGTATAAAAAATGAACTCGAGGAAAATCCTGCCCTGGAAGAAGGAGCAGAGGAAGACGAAATTCCTTCTGAAACAGAAGAGGATCAGTTTGAGGAGAACGATAAAGATAAAGATCAGGAAGAATTTACAATTGATGATTATATAGAAGAGGATGAGATACCTGATTACCGTCTTCAGGAAAAAAATTACAGCAAGGACGATGACAAAAGAACAGAGATACCTTTCTCTGTTGGATTTTCATTCCATGAGCATCTCGAATCACAACTTGGACTGAGAGATCTGACTGAAAAACAAAAAATTCTCGGAGAGTATATCCTCGGAAATATCGATGAAGACGGATATCTTAGAAGAGAACTTTCAAACATAGTTGATGATCTGGCTTTCCTTCAGAATGTTGAAACCACCGAAATTGAACTTGAAGAGGTCCTCATGATAATTCAGGATCTTGAGCCCGCCGGGGTAGGTGCAAGAACTCTCAGGGAATGTCTTTTGCTGCAAATTGATAAGCGCGATAATTCTCTGCCATCAACGATGATTGCACATTCAATTCTGGATTCCTATTTTGAAGAATTCACTAAAAGACATTATGACAAAATCATATTCAAACTTGATATCACTGAAGATGAACTTAAAGGAGCCATAGATGAAATTCTAAGACTAAATCCCAAACCGGGAGGAGTTTACAGTGATCCGTTCAATAAAACATCGCAACCGATAATCCCCGATTTCATCCTTGAGCTTTCTGAAGATGGTTTTGACCTCCATCTTAATTCAAAAAATCTTCCGGAACTAAGATTGAGCGCGGCATATAGCGAAATGCTTCATTCCTACAGTAAGGATAAGAGCCAGAAAAAAGAGATGAAAGATGCTGTGCTTTTTGTGAAGCAGAAAATCGATTCTGCCAGATGGTTTATAGATGCTATAAAACAACGGCAAAACACACTGCTTCTTACAATGAATGCTATTCTGGAATACCAGCAGGAGTACTTCATCGATGGCGATGAAACAAAATTGAAACCTATGATCCTGAAGGATGTTGCTGAAATGACGGGACTCGATATCTCAACAGTTTCAAGAGTGGCCAACAGCAAATTCATTCAGACTCATTTCGGAATTTTTCCACTGAAGTTTTTCTTTTCGGAAGGATTGCAGACCGACAGCGGGGAAGAAGTATCGACCCGGGAGATAAAACGAATTTTGCAGGATTGTATTGAAAATGAACAAAAACGTAAACCGTTGACAGATGAAAGCCTCACGGATATTCTGCAGGAAAAGGGGTACCAGATCGCACGACGTACTGTAGCAAAGTATCGTGAACAACTTAATATCCCTGTAGCAAGACTGAGAAGGGAGATTTAGGGGTGCTAAAGTTGCACCTTAAATACAGGTTATTAAATTTTAAATAGACATTACTTACCCGAATGACAATAGACAAACCAAAAGACATTCTCTATTCTCTGGCAAAGATAATTGCCATAATTTTTCATCCGTTGCTAATGCCGGTCTATGGAATGGCAATAATATTTATTGCACCAACCCTTCTGGGATACCTGCCTTTTAATGTAAAGAAATTATTAATTTTTATTATGCTGGTGGATAATGTCCTGTTGCCTCTTTCTATTTTGCCTTTTTTAATTCAGAAAAAAATTATCACATCCTGGGCTATAAGTGAAAGAAAGGAACGCAACATCCTGCTGATATTTACAACACTCCTCTATTGTGCCACTTCATTTATAATTATCAGGTTTCCGGTTCCTGTGTTCCTGAAATCATTTATTATTGCAACTGCCTTTCTTTCTCTTATAGTTACTATAATAAACTTCTGGTGGAAGATATCGCTTCATTCTGTTGGAGCCGGTGCCCTAATAGGTCTTGTGCTTATTTTATCATTAAAAATGTTGACGCCCCTGGATGGTTACCTGATTTCTGCAATAATTGCAGGAGGTTTCATTCTTTCCTCGAGGTTGAAACTTAATCTCCACAACCCTAAGCAGGTATGGTTCGGATTATTAGCCGGTTTCTTTGGATTAACTTTCTCGATGCTGTTTTTCTAAGAGTTCATTTAAGGCCCCGGTTAAGAGAATTTTGCTTTGCCTGTTAATTTCGGTGTGCAAAACGGATCTGCCCGGGCAAATTAGATTCTCGGCATTTATTTTACTCTGAATTTGAGTACAGAACCACCCTTTACCTGAGAGATATTCTGCCAGGTATTCCTGCTCAGTCTGTCCTGGTGTCGGTATAATCAAAGCAGTGGAGTTCAGACTTACAAGTTCCATAATCGTAGTGTATCCCGATCTGCTGATTATATTGTCACTGGTCTCAATAATCTCTTTCATAATGGGAGCAGGCTGATGATAATAAAAGGTAATATTGCCATCGCTATTTGTGTCCCCGCTCTTCCCTGGTTTCCCTTCAAACATAATTGTATGCGGTTCTTTATCTTTCAGAATTGCTACAAGTTTCTGTTTAAGGATTTCCCTTTGTGGTTCTGGTCCGGAAAGAATCACTGTGTTTCGATGAACTCTTAACGGATTCGCAGTCAGCCCTGGATCAGGAATTTGAAACCTGGATAGAATCCCAATATACCTTACATTATCAGTTAATCTGATGCCGTGCGCTAACCTGCCTGTGAGATTCAGTTCACCCGGTAAATCGGGAATAAAACAAAGAGAATATTTTTTAATGATTTTACTGTGCAGAAATACACCGGCCGGCTCGAGAAATTTCAGAGGTTTTGGGAAAGGAATAAGCGGCATATGGGTAATATAGACTGAAGTTATCTTCTTATTCCATAATCCAAATCTGTTATCACTGATGATTATATCAATATCGTATTTTGTAATAATTTTATTCAAAGCCTGATGTTCAGCTATTATATGGAACAAAAGAACAGGGATTTTAAAAAACAGGGAAAGATATTGCGGTAAGAACCTTGAATAGGAAGGCTTGAAACCGGTGAAATTTATATATGATAACCCTGGCAATTCATTCCGGAACAGTGATAAATGTTCCTCTCCAGAGGCAATAGTAATGTTATTGTCCATATCCCGGAGGCACCGGGCAAGGGGTATCATCCTGGCGGCATGACCCAATCCCCACTCCAGGGGACATATGAGTATATTGAATTTTTTTTTCACATTACCCGGAAACCCTGGTTTTGACTCCAATCGATTCAACCATTAAAGCTATCTTTTTCAATTCTGAAACAGGTATTTTTTTCAAGCTGGCGCCATGTGGAGTATCCCGTGATATTGTGTAGATCATAACCTCGACGGGTTTTATTCTTTTAATTGCCTTGAGCCACTCATTTATTTCAACCGGAGTCGTATTATCAATCACCTTCCCGTTATATGTGCCACGAAGAAAGAGAGTCTGTATGATAACGTTTCCATTGAATCCGTGAAGGTTTTTAATTAGCTCTTCAACTTTAATTTCAACTTTTGGCTGGTTATGAATTTTAATTGTGGAATCAAATGCAGAGTCGAGTTTAAGAATGTTCTGGTCGACTTTCAGCAACGCTTCCTTTATTATAGGATTTGATATGGTCGTTGCATTTGATAACACAGCGATTCTGCTTTCAGGGAAGTATTTATCTCTTAAGGTTATAGAGTCATCAATTATTCCAGGGAAATCAGGATGAAGAGTGGGCTCCCCGTTACCTGCATATGTAATAACATCCGGAGGGTGGTTATTTTTCTTCAACTCTGTCAGTTTGATATCCAGGGCATTATAAACTTCCTCACGGCTCGGAGGACGGTTTACAGTTATTTCAATATCACGGGTCCATCCGCATTCACAATAAATACAATCAAAATTGCAGATCTTTTTTTTAGTTGGTAATAAGTTTATTCCCAGCGACATTCCTAATCGCCTGCTTTTCACAGGTCCGAAAATTATTTCATTAAAAAGAAATGTAGCCATTATAGATTACTTATATACGGGTCAAAATTAATAATATTAGTAGGATATCCCATGAGATTGCTTCGTCACTTCGCTACTCGCAATGACCGTAGTTTTTAATTAATTTGATTCAGCTCCCAACTACAAACCACACTACTTGTAGCGTCATTGCGAGCCCGACGAAGGAGAGTGCGGCAATCCTAAAATCCCATTCAAAATTAGTATTAAATAGCGTTGGGACTAATTATATCAATCTCCTTACTGAACTCTCAGGAAGTAACTTCATATTCTGAAGATCAACATTCTCCAGAAGCAGTAGTCCTGGTTTTTTTCCTGCTTCGATACTTCCAAACCACTCCTCTTCTTGCAGGGCCTTAGCGCCATTCATTGTGGCCCATAGTACCATATCGCCTATAACTAATTCAGGGAAATTGGACTGAAGTGTTTTAAGCTCCTCAAGGATACTGAGATTACTATTGGAAGCATGACTGTCAGTCCCGATGACAATCTCACAACCCTCTTCAATCAGCAGATTTAATGGGGGAATTTTGTTTTCGATATAGATATTTGAGTTAGGGCAGAGACACCAGAATAGATTTTTTCTCTCCTTAATAAGTCTTATAGTTGTTTTGTCTGCAAAGGTATTATGAACAAGAATGAGGTTTCCTGACTTTGTCAATTCATTCAGGATTATATCAATATGGCTTCCGGCCAGTTCCAGCCTTGACGGTATCAATCCTGATCGTTTGTAGGCAGACATAAGTGGTCCTGTATGGTTCCGAAGAAAGATTTCTTCCCCCTCAGACTCCATAAAATGAATGGAAGTTATCCTGTTATTTAAGCTTTCATTTTTAAGTAGCCTTAGTAAAGTGAGGGATATTGAATAAACCGAATGTGGTACCAGAGAATACTGTAAGCCCAGGTCCCTGGCTGTTTCAGCAATATCCAGAATTTCAATAATACGGCTTTCGGCCTTATCGGGATCAAGGCCAAAAACCTCAATAAGGCTTATGTACCTGATCATGCTCTCTTTTTTTACATTAAAGGTATCGGATGTATTACACACATCTGCGCATAAAACAATTCCTTCGCTAAACATAGACTTATCTGCAGAATAAGCGGAAGTCAGTATATTATCATTATTCCTGTTCCTGTAACTTCTGATTTCTTCAATAAAACTCCCCAGTCCGGAGCCTTTTGAAGTGCCTCCTTTCATGTGGGATAGTTCAAGGTGACAATGACAATTTACGAAGCCGGGAATTATAATTCCATTATAAAACTCTGTGGAATGTTTTTCCTCCAGTTCCCCGGCAGTGTCTTCAACACTGATTATTGTCCCATCATCTTCTGTTGTAATGATGCCTCTTTTGAGCGAAGGTCCTGAATTGGTAATAATGAATTGGGCAGTAAAGCGTTTCATGACACCAGAGAGCTGAATGTAAATGAGATATTGTCTATTTTAAAATGCTTTTCAATGCCATAGGGAAGGTTGTCGAAATCGTAGAGCCATCCTCTTAAATGATGAACCTGATTTGCAGGGAGAGTAAAGAACAGCTTGTAAGTATGTGGCCTTCCGTCTTTTATGTAATTTATTGATTTAATATAATTCCTTTTCCCGGTATCAACACTGTCAGGATAACATGAATAGACTGTAGGCCTGGGATTATCCGACTGGTCATCTGGGAAAAGAGTAACAGAGAATGTGAGTGAATAAGTGCCTCTGCTGGAAAGGGTTATATCAAATCGAGTGGAATCGTTGCCTGAGAGTGAAGGGATTGAATAAAACTCCTTACCTGGCCATTTGTTCGTAATACGTGCCAGTACAACATTGGATTCTTTTTCAACATGTGATTCCATTTCACTTAATATGCCAAGAACCTGATCATATATTTTATTTAACTTTTTCGGGTCATTTAAGAAATAGTATTTCATTGTTTTATCCATTATTTCTTTTGTATAGCCGTGTTTTTCAATGACCTGATAATATGTTGATATAGAATCCAGTGAAGAAGCCCAGGCATTAATTTTGGGAAGGGAAAGCAACCCGTCTGCAATATGTATATCAGTCAATAATGAAACCAGTTCTTTTTCAGGGATCAGGTTTTTTTTGTCAAGTTTCGTCTTTCTGCCTGAACACGATCCCACAATTAATGAGAAAAAGATCAATATGAGATAACCAATCCTGGTCATAACGTATTTTTATAAAGGGTTTTACTCATCTGGTTTGTTTAAATCAGTTTATTTATTTTCATATACAATACACATATTTTACCCCCTTTCTTATTTCCCCCAAGGGGGAAAAGATTTGCTCCTTCCCCTTTGGGGGAAGGTGGGAAGGGGGTTCTAAAATTACACAATAAGAATAAATCAACATTATCATTTAAAATATTTAGCCAAAGCTTGCTGGCTTGTCAAACTTTTTTATTAAGATACTTTTTCGTGAGAAACCTTACAGGATACCAGGCCGCCCAATATCCGATTAATAGGACAGTCGCAGGGACAATCAAAAAATCTTTTATCTTCATAACTACAGGGTATGAGTCCATGATAAGAGATTGACTCTGAAGTTTTACAAACCCGTAGGTATGCTGGAGCCAACACACAATAAAACCCAGGATAATACCTGAAAATGCACCAATTATTGAGATCAGCCACCCTTCAAATATGAAAATTTTCCTTATCAGGTTGTTGTCGGCTCCCAGGCTCTTAAGAATCTCAATATCTCTTTCCTTCTCGATTATAAGCATTGTGAGGGATCCTATTATGTTGAATGAGGCAATAATAAGTATGAGCGTAAGGATAAAGAAAATAGCAAGCCTTTCGGATCGCATTACTTTATAAAATATGGCTTGTTGTTCATACCGGTTCTGAACTATGTATCCTTTTCCAAAAATTTTAATAATGTCTTTTTGAACCGCTTTTGGATCAGCATGCTCCCTGAATCTGATTTCAAGAGTGGTAATTCCCTTATCTGTTTCGGTAAGTTCGCGCGCGAAATCAATCGGGATATATACATATTTGGAATCATATTCTTTTTCCACTTCAAAAATCCCGGACGGGAAGATAAACTTATGATTTAATGAGTTTTCGGCATTGAAATTTGTGCCGGGCCCTGTTTTTCTCGGGAAAATTATTTCCAGAGGAGTTATAAAGTTGACCCTGATTCCAAGATACTGTGCAACCCCTCTGCCAGGCACTGCATAAGGTCTGCCTTTATCGTTCCTTAGCTTGAATTCGCCTTCCCACATCGAACTGTCGATATTCGAAACCATGGCATAGTTGTCATCAATGCCTTTAATGGTTGCAATATATTGCCTTGAGCCATATTTTAGAAGAGCATTTTCTTCAATTGTCATTGAATAGCAGCACAACCCGTCAACTTTTGCAAGAAGTTTCAGGCGTGCAGTGTCGGGAATAAATGTCTTACCCTTGGAAGCTGTTATTTTAATATCAGGATCAAAAGTATTGAAGATATGACTGACCATTGTTTCAAGTCCGTTAAAAACGGATAGAATAATTATCAGTGCCATAGTTCCGACCGACACACCAGCCACAGAAACAGCTGAAATAATATTTATGGCATTTCGCGATTTTTTAGCGAACAGGTATCTTTTTGCTATGTATAATGAGAGCTTCAATTATCTTGTTTTCTTGCGGTAACCAGTAATCCGGTCCCGGTTTTATGAGTCAAAAACAGATCAAAAATGTTAAGAATTATTGAGACAGGGGAAAAAATCAGATAATAAAAAGGAAGAATCAGGAAAAAGAAGTAGGAGATATTCAGCATTTTAACAGGATACTTCATTGATAATCGCCAT
>PMIJ01000163.1 GCA_003157015.1 Bacteroidales bacterium | reverse complement strand
GGGGTTTGGGGAGAGGCCGGCTGAGACAAAGTACTGTGTAAGTGGATCGAAAAAACATATTTAATTGATTTTCAGCATTCTTAAAATTAATTAAGGCTTAAGTTGACGACTATGCCCCCAACCCCCTTTGGGGGGCTATGATTGTGTCATAAAGTCCCCCATTTGGGGGATTTAGGGGGTAAAAAGTCAGGGGATTGGGGGGCCCGCTGCATGCGACTCCAGTATATCATTCAGTACTGTTATTGCCGTTTTAACTGATTTTACATTCTCAATCGTGAGACTCAGCTTCGTTCCCTTTTGTTTCATATTCATCTGTTTCTGTTTCCTGTTCACATAATTCATTATCGAAACAAATAGTGAACTCTTGTAAAACTGAGAATTAGGATCAGAAATAAAATAACCGATAAGAAGATTGTTTTTCAACAGGATTTTTTCGATACCGATTTTTATGGCAATCCATTTTATTCTTACAATATCGAGAAGAGCCTGCGCCGGCTGAGGAATATTGCCAAATCTGTCAATGAGCCTCTTCTCAAAAGAGCATAATGCTTCGTCTGAATTAATCTCATTCAACTCCTTATATAGTCGTATTCTCTCTGAAATATTTGAAATATATTCATCGGGAAACATAATTTCCAGGTCAGTATCAATTTGGAAATCGGAAGCAAAAATCCCTTCTGGATTAGGTTTTTCCCGGACAGCAGCTTTTTCTTCAGGTGACGATGATTCTTTGATTTCAGTATCTCTTAATTCAATCATGGCCTCATTCAGGATCCGCTGATATGTTTCAAATCCGACATCTGCAATAAAACCGCTTTGTTCTCCTCCAAGAAGGTTTCCCGATCCCCTGATATCCAGATCTTGCATTGCAATATTAAATCCGCTTCCAAGTTCCGAGAATTCTTCTATTGCTTTAAGTCTTCTCCTGGCTTCATGTGTGAGTGTGCTTAACGGTGGAGCCAGCAGATAACAAAAAGCCTTTTTATTTGATCGTCCGACTCTGCCCCGCAGCTGATGCAGCTCTGACAAACCGAAATGATGTGCATCATTTATAAAGATTGTGTTGGCATTAGGTATGTCTAGTCCCGATTCGATAATTGTAGTGGCAAGAAGTACGTCATAATCACCCTGAATAAAATCGTACATTACATTCTCAACATGGGGGCCATCCATCTGGCCATGTACTATTGCAGTTTTTACATTAGGACATATCCGGTTTATCTGAGCCTGAATCTGCTTAATATTCTCAACCCTGTTATGAATAAAAAATACCTGCCCGTTTCTTGAAACCTCGTATTCAATCCCCTCCTTTATTATCTCTTCATTAAATCCATGTAGTTCTGTTACGATAGGCATTCTGTTTGGAGGTGGGGTGTTGATAATGGATAGGTCACGAGCTCCCATCAGTGAGAACTGCAATGTCCGCGGAATAGGAGTTGCGGTGAGTGTCAGCGTATCGACGTTTGCTTTAATTTTCTTAAGCTTCTCTTTAACGGAGACCCCAAATCTCTGTTCTTCATCAATTACCAGGAGGCCAAGATCTTTGAATTTTACGTCCTGCCCTACAAGTTTATGGGTTCCGATTATAATATCTATTTTCCCTTCAGATAATTTGGAAAGGATCTTTTTCTGCTCGGCAGATTTCTTATGACGGCTGATATATTCAACATTACATGGAAATCCTTTGAGCCGGGACGAAAATGTTTTATAATGCTGGAGAGCAAGAATGGTAGTCGGAACAAGTACTGCAGCCTGCTTACTGTCAGAGACTGACTTAAATGCAGCCCTGATTGCTATTTCTGTTTTACCGAAACCCACATCTCCGCAAACCAGGCGGTCCATAGGGTGTGGAGCTTCCATATCCTCTTTTACCGCGATAGAGGCAGTTAACTGATCAGGCGTATCTTCATAAATAAATGAAGCTTCAAGTTCGCGCTGAAGGTAAGAATCAGGTGAAAAAGAGTATCCTGGCGATGCCATCCTTTTTGCATAAAGGAGTATCAGATCTTTTGCAATATCCTTGACCCTTTTTTTTGTGTTTTGCTTAAGTTTTTGCCATGCACCTGATCCAAGCTTATAAATTTTTGGTTCGGAATTATCTTTACCTTTGTATTTTGATATTCGGTAGAGGGAGTGAATTCCAACATAAAGGATATCATTATCCCTGTAAACCAGCTTTATGGCTTCCTGTATCTTACCATTAACCTCAATCTTTTCAAGCCCTCCGAATTTCCCTATTCCATGATCGATATGAACAACATAATCTCCCGGATTCAGACCTGTAAGTTCCTTTACGGAAATACTCTCTTTTTTTGTAAAATAGCCTCTGATCCTGAATTTATGATACCTGTCAAAAATCTGGTGGTCGGTATAAACTGAAATCTTCAGGTCGTGATCGGTAAATCCGCCATGAAGATTAAGCAATAATGAATCAAAATGCGCTTCAGGATTTATTTCAGCAAAGATATCCCTCAGCCTTTCTATCTGTGATGCGCTCTCTGAAATGATAAAGGTGCTGTATCCTTCAGCATTGTTTGATAAAAGCTTTCCGGTGAGCATCTCAAAGTTCTTATTAAAAACAGGTTGAGGTTCTGTATGAAACTCAAATCGTGCCTCAGGTTCAAACAGGCTCTTTTTACCGAGCTCGAGCATCCTGAATTTATTGCATTCATCCAGAAAGCGATTCCCCGTCATAACTATCTCAGTCTTGTCTGATATTTGTCCTGATTCCTCTCTCTGAGTTGTCTGGAAATAAATGTTATTGATTTTTTCCCTGATGTACTCCGCATCTTCAATCCAAATCAGAGAAGATGGAGGCAGGAAATCAGTAAATGAATCATTTATCTCTTCAATTGATATATCCTGGATGTTGGGTATAATGGAAATCTGATTGTGAATGCTCACTGAGAGTTGGTCATCAGTATTAAATGATCTGATTGTTTCTACTTCTTCACCAAAGAAGTCTATACGATAGGGAAGATCTGCCGAATAAGAAAATACATCTGCTATACTTCCGCGTATTGAATATTGCCCGGGCTCATAGACAAAATCTGTCCTTGTGAAATTATATTCATGAAGCATCTCTTCAAGAAACTCCATGGAGATTTTATCTCCTTTATTTATATTAAAGGTGTTTTTCTTAAGGTTTTTCCTGCTAACCACCTTTTCCATAACCGACTCAGGGTAGGTAACTATGATCCCTTTCCTTTTTCCTGATGCAAGGTGGTTCAGAACTTCGGTTCGAAGCACAATATTTGCGGGTTCGGTTTGCTCATACTGGACAGACCTTTTATATGTCGATGGGAAAAAGTAAACAGATTCTTCACCAAGCAGAGAAACCAGATCATTATAAAAATATGCAGCATCTTCTTTTTCAGGTATAACTACAAGATGAGTTGTCTGAGTTTTATGAAATACCAGAGACAGAACCATTGCTCTCGATGAACCCGAAAGTCCTTCGATACGCAGTTTCGTTGACTTATCAGCATTAATTGTATCAATCAACTCCGGAAGTACCGGGTGGTTATTATAGTGATCGTTTATCCGGGTTTCTTTCATTTTACGAAAAGAGGCTGCAAAATTAATAATTTTTTCGGTTTTCTTTGTGCTACTCTCTGTGTCCACTGCGGTTATTCGTGTAACATAAATAAGAACTAACACAGAGTGACACTAAGAAGCACAGAGATCCACAGAGATAAATCAGTTGATTCTTTGAAACTTTGAGATCTTTGCAGTTAATCGATTTCATCTTTCTTATCAAAGTATTTGATTCAGGAAATTGTGTTCTTGACCGGAAATCCTAATTTTAGCATAAATTATAAAATAATGAAGGTCTATAAGTTCGGCGGAGCATCAGTTAAAGATGCGGAAGGAATAAGAAATCTAACAAAAATCGTATCCGGAGAGACAGATAAGCTTGTAATTGTCGTCTCGGCTTTTGGAAAAACAACAAATGCCCTCGAAAAAGTTCTTAAAGCCTGGTTACCCGGTGAGAGTGATTATGCTGTCTTGCTGGATGAAGTGTATAACCAACACTTATCAGTGATTGCAGATCTGTTCGGATCGGGTACGGAAGAAAAAGGGGAAATAGATATTTCGTTCGCGATCCTTAGGGATTATCTTTTGACTTCGCTAAAAGGGGAATATGATTTTGAATATGATCAAATTGTATCATTCGGGGAAATATGGTCAACGATCATAGTATCGGAATATCTTAAAAAGCATTTCAATTCAGTAAGCTGGTGCGATATACGTGAAAATCTGATTACCGACGACAGGTACCGGGACGCTAATGTTTTATGGAGTGAAAGCACAAAAAGAATTCAGAGGATTTTTGATTTCACGAGAGAAAGAATTTACGTTACACAGGGTTTTATCGGAGGAACGGCTGCAGGTCACACTACAACGCTTGGAAGGGAAGGATCGGATTATACGGCAGCCATTCTGGCAAATATTCTTGATGCTGAGTGTGTTGTGGTTTGGAAAGATGTTCCCGGTATCCTTAACGCGGATCCTAAATGGTTTCCTGAGGCGCTCAAACTTGATGAGATATCTTATAAAGAAGCCGTAGAAATGAGTTTCTCGGGAGCAAAGGTAATTCACCCTAAAACTATTAAACCCTTACATAACAAAAACATACCAATGTATGTCAGGTCATTTCTCGACCCTGAAAAAAACGGGACAGTTATTAAGGTTGATGCCACTCTCAGAAAAGTTGTTCCGGTTTTTATAATAAAAGAGAGTCAGATACTTATCTCAATCCTTCCCAAAGACTTTTCATTCGTGATGGGTGATAATCTGAGCAGGATTTTTCATTCATTTATTACACATGGTATAAAAGTGAATCTTGTTGAGGCCAGTGCAGTCAGTATTGATGTATGTGTAGATGATGAAAGGTCAAAAGTCGACGTCCTGATCAGTGATCTTAAAACCGAATTTACTGCAGTTTATAATGATAAAATAGAAATGCTTACTATCAGGCACTATACGTCCGATGCAATAGCGCTTATGACAAAAGGGAGGGAGATCCTTCTTGAACAGAAAACCAGAAGCACGGTACGGTTTGTGGTGAGACAGGAGTAAAGTTTAGCTGATATGAAGAACCCATCTATTTTGCTCTGACATGGATTTGAAGATTGCTTCGTCGCTTCGCGTCTCGCAATGACCGTTGAATTACCTTACTTCAGTTCAATTCCCATCCAGAATTAACCTTACTTGTAGAGTCATTGCGAGCCCGACACAGGAGGGCGCGGCAATCTCAAACTCAAAATTACAATACTATCGATCAAACATCAGGCGCTGGCCTCTGTAATCCTCATTTATGAGTCCGTCATCATAGACAATTGTTCCATTAACGATCGTATTAACCACTTTTGAACTGAAGGTTGTTCCTTCAAAAGGCGACCATCCGCACTTATAAAGAAGATTATCCTTTGATACTGTCCAGGGGCTGTCAGGATTGACAAGACAAAGATCAGCCTGGAATCCTTCTCTTATGAATCCCCTGTTTCTGATATTAAAAAGAATAGCGGGATTATGACACATCACCTCCACAATTTTTTCGAGGCTGAAAATTTTCCTTTGCCAGAGCTCCAGCATTGCGACGAGGGAGTGCTGAATAAGAGGACCTCCGGAAGGAGCTTTAAAATAGCTGTTTTTTTTCTCGGCTAAGGTATGAGGAGCGTGATCTGTAGCAATGATATCAATAAGATTATTATTAACGGCGCTGGTAAGAGCTTCTCTGTCAAACTTAGTTTTTATTGCCGGGTTCCATTTTATAAGAGTGCCCAGGTCATCATAGGATGAGTCGTCAAACCAGAGATGATGAACGCAAACTTCCCCTGTGATCCTTTTCTGATTTAAAGCCACACTGTTACTGAAAAGCTTAAGCTCATCAGCAGTTGAAAGATGAAGTATATGAAGTCTTGTATTGTACTCCTTGGCGAGGTTGACAGCATGCGATGAAGATTTGAAACAGGCTTCACGGCTTCGGATTATAGGATGCATCTTTATTGGAACATCCTCACCGTATTTTTCCCTATAAATATCACTGTTTTTCCTGATTATGGGTTCATCTTCGCAATGGGCTGTAATAGGGAGTATGGTCTTTGCGAACAGTTCTCTTAATGCAGTTTCATTATCAACGAGCATATTTCCGGTTGAGGAACCCATGAATAATTTTATTCCGCATACTTCCGATGGGTCAACTCTTAAAACTTCACCTAGGTTGGTATTTGTGGCTCCGAGGTAAAAAGAATAATTAGTGAATGAGTTTTCAGATCCGATACGGTATTTTTCATTCAGAATATCGATTGTTATCGTTTGTGGATTGGTATTGGGCATATCCATAAAAGAAGTTACTCCGCCTGCAACAGCAGCTCTTGATTCACTGAAAATATCGCCTTTTTGTGTAAGGCCTGGCTCCCTGAAGTGAACCTGATCGTCAATTAAACCGGGTATCAGAAGTAATCCTGTTGCATCGATTATTTTTGTGCCGGAGGGTATATCAATCAGTTCTGAAGTCGCAATGGCAGAAATCAGTTCATCTTTTATAAGAAGATTTTTTCTGAAGGTTTTGCCTTCGTTGACAATTGTGGCATTTTTTATCAGGATACTGCTCATAGTGTGATTTTTACCCCCTAAATCCCCCCAAGGGGGGACTTTGAAATTGGCCTCTTTTCTTAGCCCCCCCTTGGGGGGGTGGGGGGTAAAGAAATGGGGAATTAATCTTCCCTATATATAAAAAGGTATACCCAACTTCAGATGTTCTTCTTCAGATGTTTTTTACGAACATACTTCTGATTTTCATTCTTAAAACTCCCCACAATGCTTCATTGAAAATTCCGCCCGACATCTTGGAAGCACCCAGTTTCCGATCAGTGAAGATTATAGGAACTTCAATAATCTTGTATCCTAGCCTCCACGTTTTAAACTTCATCTCAATCTGGAAACCATAACCAACTGACTTGACCTTATCAAGTCTTATATTCTTCAGTACTTCCTTCTTATAACATTTGAATCCCGCAGTTGTATCCATGATTTTCATTCCTGTGATAAGCCTGACATAAATAGATGCCACATACGACATGAGAACACGGGAAAGAGGCCAGTTTACCACATTTACTCCGCTGATATATCTTGAACCGATGGCAAGATCAGCTCCATCTTCGGAACAGGCTTTATGCAGTTTCAGCAGATCGCGGGGGTCGTGAGAGAAGTCTGCATCCATTTCATAGATATAATTATAATTTTTTTCGAGAGCCCATTTAAACCCTGCAATATAGGCTGTTCCCAATCCCATTTTCCCGGGTCTTTCGATAAGATGAAGATTATGTAATGATTTCTGGAGATCCTTTACAATATCTGCGGTACCATCAGGAGAATTATCATCAATTATCAATATATCAAAAGCAATTGCCAGTGAAGAAATTGATTTAACAATCGCTTCGATATTTTCCCTCTCTTTAAATGTAGGTATTATGACTATATTTGAAACTTCATCCATACTTTTGCGAAAATAAGGAATTTCATTTAATAGGAACTATAACAACAAGATTATTTGAAATTATCTTAGCCTTAATCCGGTTGGAAAGACATAATTAATAATCTATGAGTTAACAATTTCGAAATATAATAAAAGATAAGGACAGCAGATAAATTTATTTTATGAAAACATCGTTTTGGATTTTTGTTTCATTCTTATTATTAAGTTCTGAAGCATTCTCTCAGGAGAAAGACTGGAAAATCAATTTATACAATTTTTTTGACAACACTGAATTTGGTCGTTCAGCTGTCAAGATCCCTCAAACGATGGCAGGAGTGCAGGTTGCACCTGAACTCGGGGTTGTTTGGGACACGCTTAACAAAGTAAATGTAGGTGTAAACCTGCTTCATGAATATGGGAGCCCAAATGTAATCGATAAGTTGTACCCAACAGCATATTATGAATCTGACAGAGGACCTTTGAGATTTCTTATGGGAGCGTTCCCCCGTATAGGCACAATAGATAATTATCCGCGCCTGTTTTTCCAGGATTCCGTTTTGTATTATCGTCCGAATGTAAATGGCATTTTCTGGGAATACAGAAAAGGAGATAATAATGCTAATGTATGGCTAGATTGGACAGGGCGCCAGTCAAAAACAGTAAATGAAGAATTTTTTATTGGTTTCAGCGGAAGGTTTAAAACCGGGATTTTTTATTTGCAGCATTTTGGAGCTATGTTTCATTATGCCGGTAAAATGGATCCTGTTGTGGAAGAACCTCTTCATGACAATCTTCTCTTTCTTACATCTGCAGGTATAGATCTTTCAGATGGCACAGGCTTTTCAAAACTAGAAACAAATGCCGGCTGGGCAACTCGTATGGAACGTTCCAGGGCTGACAATTCGGGATGGATTTCATCAAACGGACTGATGATGGAAACGAGGGTGGAATACAAATGGTTCGGGTTGTTCAACACATTCTTCAGTGGCAATGATATGATGCATTATTACAATGTGCTGGGGAATAAGCTTTACTGGGGTGATCCGACATACAGGTCAAAAGTTTCAGACAGGTCAGATTTTTATATAAGGTTTCTGCAGAGCCGGACTGTCGATCTTGAATTTACTTATTCTCTTACATTTATGGAGGGGCGGATGTATAATGAGCAAATGCTTAAGATAAATATCAATCTTAATTCGCTCAAAAACTGACACATAGTAATGTTCAGGCAATAAGTCAAATATATTGCGTGAAATTATTTTGAAATAATTTTGAGTTTTTTTTACCGGTATGCTTGCCGGGGAAAAATCAATTTATATCTTTGCAACCCTTTAGGACAAGAAGTTGTTTGAAGAGATTAGAGAGATAGGATTCCGGCTCTGAAAAGAAAGGGAATCGGGGAAAGAAAAAAGCAGGAAAAACATCTTATTTTTTGTTTGGAGGAGAATATAAATATATTAACTTTGTCGTCCCAAAAGTAAAATATGTTCTTTGAAATTATGAAGTAAACAACCAGGCGAGATATGGAAATCTCGTCAAAAATTAACTTGTTAGTATTTTGAATTGAGTTCACAGGATTGTTTTTTGTTAAGAGATTTAAAATAAATTTTTACAATGAAGAGTTTGATCCTGGATCAGGATGAACG
>PMIJ01000133.1 GCA_003157015.1 Bacteroidales bacterium | reverse complement strand
CGATGGGTTTTATTATAATGGCGTCAGCTGTTTCAGGGCGGAGTATTGCGCTTATGTGTCATGATTAAAACACGGATGGAAGAAAGCAACAATGTTGATGGAAAACAGGGTGTGGGCAGAGATTTACCTTAATCCCCAATGGCCCTTCAGTAAAGAATTTACGCCTACAAAATGGACCACGACAGATAGCTGGTGGCCATCTACTAAAGGATTATGCTGGAATGTTTTTATACTAATGGCAGATGAATTGGCAGGATTGAGAACCCCTGATATGGACCCTGATTATAAAGAAAACAAATAGCTGAAATACTATAATTAAAAACCAAAGTTATAATGCTATCTATACAGGCAATAATACAAATAAAAACTTGTGTGCCGAATCTACTATTTAAGCATTGCTGACTATGTAAGGAGCGAATAATTATTCATCCGTTAAAGTGGTAAAGAGATGTATAAATGGGAAAGCCAGTTACCTTGTCCATAGTTGGCCGGAATACATTGACCACTAAAATCCGGAGTTAAATCCTTTTTGTTTTGTTTTGGATTTTCGGTGAAAGATGACCGACTAAGAGTGGTCAGATTGACTGGTTATAAGTAAAATTCCATTTTTACGATGTTTTAAGTTCGCCACGGATAGATCCTCTTCAGCAAGCCCTTTCCTTTAAAATCCATTTAAACTCTCCCAGAATTGATAAGAATCACTCTGTTGATTATGTCATCACAATTATATGACATTCTGAATACGTGTTTTTTTCATCTTGCTAGGTTCTTGCTAGGTTTTTGATGGATTTTATGACAATCTGTTTAAATTTAAACAAAGGTCGGTGGTAACTAACACCATTCATTTTATTATTGGAAAAGTCAGTGACCTTGCCACCAATGTCCGCAATAAATTGACCGCCAAAAACCGGAATTAAGTGTTTGCTATTTAGGCATGTATCTAAACAATAATTATCCTTGAGGAATATGGGACGTAACACCTATTTACCAAATGAAAACAATTAAAAAACGTGTTGTATTTGGACTCCAAAAATTATTTCTTCAGCAATTTTTTAAGAATCTTCTAAAAAAAATATCTAGCTTAGATGATTGATATAAATATTGTTTAAGCTACTTTGAGGTCAAATAGCCATAGAATCTAAATAAAACCAGATAATTTTATTATTCATTCTGTTTTAAAATACTTATGACAGACCTTAGCGCATCTGTGAAACAATTATTTAACTACAAATTACTTTTATTGTATCTGAGCCTTTGTGTAATAATCCTTCTTAAGACGTATTTTGATATTGATGGATGTCTAAGTCCTGATTCAACATTTTACCTTAGACTCGCAAAAAATCTTGTGGCTGGTGAAGGTTTTAGAATTGCCGATTATACCTCACCTGACGGGAAATCTTTTTTCGCCATCTGGCCGGTTGGATATCCGATCTTGATTTTTGTTATATCGAAACTCACAGGCTTGGGAGTTATATGGGCATCCAAAGTTTTAAACCTCTTAATAATTGGAATTGTACTATTTGTTTTTAAACATATTTTTGAAAAAAATGTACACTGGGCAGGTTTGATGTTTTTCGTTTATTCTACTATTATTATATTCTCCTTCACCTGGTCCGAAGGACCTTTCATTCTCTTTCTGCTATTTACCAGTGTATCGCTTTATAAATGCGTGGAGACAAATGGAAGAATCCTTTGGCTAATTGGTCTTTTCTTTTCAGGAATTGCATTGTTCTTGATACGTTATATAGGATTATTTTCCGTAAGCATTATAGGTTTGATAGCCCTTGTAAACCTATTGAAACGCAGTTGGCTACTTTCAATTAAATTGTTGATCATTGCATTATTTCAAATGATATTCGCAGGATTTTATTTATACCACAATAAAATATCTACAGGCTTTATGACTGGTATGCTTCGTAGCCTGCCCGAAGAGTCAAACCGTGAGCTGCTTAAGCAGCTATTTTCAGCCCTAAAAGAGGAATTCATTGTTATCCACTGCGGAATACCATTGACTTTAAGTTTTGGCTTACTTGTGCTGCTAGGAATATATTTATTTAGGTCCAGGGGGAAAAAACAAAGCAATAAGAACAATGTTGATTTATGGAAATATTTTTTGTTGACAGGGATATTATACTTTGGAGCAATTGTTGGGGCCAAGTGGTTTTCCAATTTTATGCCCCTGGATAACAGGTATTTATTCCCAAGTTCTTTTTTTATCTTATTATCACTGGCATCATATCTGCAGGGTAAACCAAGTGTGAAAATTATGAATCTACCTATCGTTTATCTTGTAATATTGACAACCTTAACTATTCATTATATACCACACACGGATTATATCTATAAAAATATTACCAAAGAGATTAATTATTTCCAAAATCCAAATTATATAGATAATTCTCGTGCGATCTTAGAAAAATATAAAGAAGTTGAGCCTAAAAGTGTTGTTATATTTGGTCCAATTCACTTAAGATATTTGAGGGATGATGTAATTCCAACCGATATCTATAATAAGTCCTCCTTTGAGGATATGATTAATTACTTTACACAAAAGCAAGGCTGGAATATTTATATTAATATCCGGGATGATCTGGATTCTCATTTAATCCATGAAAGTTTTATCCAATTTATGAAAACTAACAGTGATAAACAGTTAGTAAAGTTACGCTAATAGGGATAACTCTCTTGTAAGTATTTAGGTTTTTTGTAGCTAACGGAAAACTAATGAAAAGAGTGATCTTTCGAAATTTCCGTTTTACACAGATCCCAAAGAATCAAGGTAGCCGGATATTGTTGAAAAAGCCCCTGTCTTCCTCAATTTTAAAATCAATTTTTCAAATCTTCCAGAAAATGATTTCCCTGAAGGGTTTTTTATATACCATGGTAAATTAAAGGACTCCAGATCATCAAATTCCCATGGATGAAAATATAAGTGGAGATAAGAATCCTTTTGTATCGCCGTTTTGCACATGTGATAATATATTGGCAAAGGAATGTTCTTAAAGCTTAGCCAGAAAAGGGGGAAACGTATTAAAGAGCTCACTGAAACCGGAATTTCAATCAAGTTGCTCCATGTATCAAGATGAATTTTCCTTTGAGTGAAAAGATTGTTATACCTTCCTGGTATAAAGGTAGGATTGATTGATGAATCGTAACTATATCCTGCTTCTTTAATTATTGATATATCAATTTTTCGGAATTTTGGCATCCGGAAACCATATATATGTTTTCCAATTATTCTTTCAATTTCAATTTTTGAATCGAAAGGATCAGTCTCGTTAAATTCTGAATGGTATTTTGAATGTGACGCTATTTCATGATTCGCTGAAAGACTTTTTATAAGCTCTCTGTTTTTATCTGCATAGAACGCAGTTGTGAAAAAAGTAGCGGGAATATTATATTTTGACAGCAATCTGGTTAGCCTTTGCAAGCCATTATTTGTAACGTTCATTTGATCCTCATCTGAAATAGGGCAACCAAATTCAAGAGGGAGGTCAAACTCCTCAAGATCAAAAGTTAAAAGTATTCGTCTCTCCAATTTTTAAAAGTATTTTCAAAAAACTAATTGCCTCTTTCAGTAAAATTCGAACTTTAAAATTAGTGAAATGCAATCCAGGCCTGCATTTTATATTAATCAATTTATATGTAAGCCCCTGGTTTAAACTTTTTTTCAGAAATTGAAGCTCTTCGCAGCAAGCNNCCAATGCGCTCGCGGGGATTCAAGCTCGAAAAGAAATGTTCCCTAAAGGTAAAACTATTAGACCAGCTTCGGAGTTACTACGCACTTAAAAAGGTTGTATAATAAACTAAAATAATGGGAGTTGATGACATAAAAGATTCCAAATCATAATTAATTACTATTACATCACTCTTATTATTCAAAAATCAACGACCTTGATTGCCTTTGGCCATATTAAACTTGACCACCCAAAACCGGAGTCAAAAACTTATTGTTTTGTTATATATGTTCCGTGAAATATGACCGCCCAGGTGTGTTCAGGGTTTTCATTATGCCTAAAAATAAAATTAAACATTTACGTCTTCAAAAATTTAGGCATTTCTTAACTGGCACCAGTTTTGTGCTGGGTTCGCAGACCATGCGAAATACCCTTCAAACAACACTAATTCATTGAAATAATAGTCTAAATTTGATTGACAGGTTTTATTGTCGAACCAAAAGTTTAACTATGAACAATAGAAATCCCTATAACTGGCTCAGATGGATAGCCAGAATCACTGGCATGCTGATGGTAGCCTTCACACTATTTTTTTTCATCGGAGAAGTTATTGAAGGTCATCAGAGGCACGCCGGATCTGCACTGGCTTTATTCACTCCTTTTATGTTGTTAATTTTCGTTATCTGGGGTATTGCCCTTGCCGGGCTTGTCTTGGCGCTATGGAAGGAAGGCCTTGGAGGAATCATATCGCTAGTATGCTATATCCTGGTTTATATTCTGAATTTATTCAACAAGGAAGCTACAAATAGCGCACATTTCATTACCATCTTCATTATCTTCTCCATACCATCGATACTGTACCTGGTTTACTGGAAACTGAATAAAGATGAGTTAAGGAAGGCAGCTATTTTTAAACCGGAAAACCCGGATAAAGCATAGACTTTTTAACAAATTACAGATTTCACGGATTTATTTTTGGTATTTCCGTGCCATCTCCGATAGCTTATTGAAAAAACCATCCTCCTTGAAAACCTTTGGTCGGAATAAATTGACCACCAAAACCCGGAGTCAATTGCATGTTCTCTTGTTAAGTACATTAAGCTTAATCTTTCCGATCCACTGCGGTCAAGACATCCGGTTTTTGCAAATACATCAAAGATTATTTATGAAATAATGAGTTGATTTTTGCTGTGATTTGGACGTTTCTGGTTTTTTAAAATCGATAATATAGTATATTCGTTCTTTTCTCTGACAAGAACAATGACATATGGAACCAACGAGAACTTTTGACCTTCTGACCAGGATGCAAAATAAGTTTGCTGATAAAACAGATGTAGTAGCAGGTAAAGAAGATGGTAAATGGCACCGGTATTCCGTACCAGAGTATATTGATTACTGTAACTGGGTTAGCTTCGCTTTACTTTCAATGGGAATAAAAAAGGGTGACAAGGTTGCCATCATTTCAAACAACCGGCCTGAATGGAATTTTACCGACTTTGGAATAAGTCAGGCTGGTGCAGTCAGTGTCCCTATTTATCCAACCCTTAGCGTCGAGGAGTATGCATATATCCTCGGCCATGCTGAACCTAAACTTATATTTGTTTCAGACAAAAATTTGTATGAAAAAATTAAACCGATTATTGATCAAACTCGAATAATATCAGATATTTATACTTTTGATAAAATTTCAGAAGCAAAGCATTTTGTCGAGGTTATAACTCTTGGGAAGAAAATGGCTTCCAGCCTGAAGGAAGAATTGGAGAAAGCTAAAGCAGCAGTCGATCCTTCGGATCTGGTCACAATCATCTACACTTCCGGAACCACTGGTTTTCCTAAGGGTGTGATGCTAATGCATTCAAATCTGGTTTCCAATTTTATAGAACAAAGTTTTATTCATCCGTTGGGGCCTGGAGCAAAATTTTTATCCTTTCTTCCGCTCAGCCATATTTATGAACGTACGTTAACTTATCATTTCCAATATAAGGGAGTGAGCATTTATTATGCAGAAAATGTAGGAAAGATTTTGGACAATTTGAAAGAAATAAAACCTGAAGTAATCGCCATTGTTCCTCGTTTATTGGAACGAATATTCGACAAAATTATCAGCACGGGAAAAGAGCTCAAGGGCCTAAAGAAAATAATATTCTTTTGGGCTGTAAACCTTGGACTTCGTTATGAGTTAAACAGAGAAAACGGGTGGTTCTACGAGATGAAGTTATCTCTCGCAAACAAACTAATCTTTAAAAAATGGAAAGAAGCCCTGGGAGGGAAATTAGAGCTTATTTCATCAGCCGGTGCGCCCTTACAAACAAGGCTTACCCGCATTTTCTGGGCTGCCCGGATTCATGTTTTAGAAGGATATGGACTAACCGAAACTTCTCCTGTCGTCTCTATAAATAATCTGACTTCGATGGAAGTTATGTTTGGAACAGTTGGCCCTGTATTGAAGGATGTACAGGTGAAGATCGCAGAAGACGGGGAAATTCTTACAAAAGGTCCTAATCTGATGCTCGGCTATTATAAGGAACCCAAACTTACTGAAGAAGCAATAGATTCGGACGGTTGGTTTCACACAGGAGATATCGGGACATTTATTAATGGTAAATACTTGAAAATTACCGATCGTAAGAAAGAAATATTTAAGATATCAAGTGGAAAGTACATTGCTCCGCAGGTAATTGAAAACAAACTAAAAGAGTCGATGTTTATTGATCAAGTCATGGTGATTGGTGAAAATCAGAAATTTGCGTCCGCCCTCCTTACTCCCGACTTTATATTTCTTCATAACTGGGCTTCTATCCACCATATATCATTCCAGGATAATGAAGAACTGATTCGTAACCCATTAATTTTTGCACGTTATCAAAAGGAAGTAAGCGAAATAAACCAGAACCTGAGTGATCATGAAAAAATTAAGCGATTTCGACTTGTTTCTGATGAATGGACTGCACAGACAGGTGAATTATCTCCTACTCTTAAATTAAAAAGAAAAGTGTTGTACGAAAAGTATGGCGATATTATTAGTGAGATCTTCAGTGTAGATAAAACTTAAAAATTCAAATACCGTGGACAAACAATCTATTAGCCAAACTTATGCACCTCATATATTATTCATTATTTTTGATTAAGAAACATTCTATAATAATAAACTAAAGTCAAATGAAAAATCTAGTTTTAAACCGTATGATTCTTCCGTTGTGCATAATAGTTCTCTTATCAGTAAAATCTTTTGGACAGGTTGTTGTTGAGTCCATGATTACATCCTCATTTACAATGTTTCTCAAAATAATTTATTCATCTGGATAAAGTTATGAAAGACAAAAATACAAATCAAATAAAAATCCACCCACCCAGGACTTAACCCAGATGTATGGAATTAGAACTGTTGATTTTCAGTGGTTCTTGATTACTTAAATTCGAGGTGAGCCATCTCAGAACAACAATAAAGAAAATGCAGCATGACTCAGCTAAAATTTACGGGATTCGGGTCAGCAGAAGTTATAATTAGCCTGAAGTTTGTATAAAATTTGATATAATATGATTCTGATAATAAGGATTTGACATATAAAGATAATAGGCCACTAAGATCCTGATAGAAATAGTTTCTTTAACTGAAAACCTAAACTTCCACAGTTTGTTTAACCATAGTAACTATTTTTACAAATTATCAAGATTGAAACTATGAAAATTGTATCGTGGAACGTCAATGGGATTCGTGCTATAGCAAAAAAAAGCTTTTTTTCTGATCTTGAACATCTGGGGACAGATATCATATGCTTTCAGGAAACTAAGGCCCAGGACCATCAGGTAGCCGAAACTCTTGAGCCCCTGAATGGCTATCATATCTATTCAAATTCTGCGGAAAGACCAGGTTACTCAGGAACAGCAGTTATCTCAAAAATAAAGCCACTGAATGTGACAAAAGGTATTAATACCGCGGATCACGATACTGAAGGCCGGGTGTTATGTCTGGAGTTAGAAACTTTTTTCCTGGTAAATGTTTATGTACCGAATTCAGGCAGTGAGCTTAAGAGATTAGGCTACAGGCAGCATTGGGATAAAGCCTTTTTTGATTATCTGAAAAATCTTGAAAAGGTAAAACCTGTAATTGTTTGCGGAGATTTCAATGTAGCTCATAAAGAGATCGATCTGGCACGCCCGAAAGCTAATTACAATAAAACAGCCGGTTATATGCAGGAGGAGATAGACGGTATGGATAGGTTTTTGGTAGGTGGACTGGCAGATACATTTCGTCGTCTGTATCCTGACGAGACTGGGAGATACTCATGGTGGAGTTACAGAGCAGATGCAAGATCAAAGAACATAGGCTGGAGAATAGATTATTTTCTGATCAGCGAGTCCTTCCTGTCGTCTGTAAAAAATGCATATATTCTGGAAGACATAACCGGTTCTGATCATTGCCCTGTAGGAATTGAGCTTAAGTCGTAAAAACTGGTGACTCTTCCTCTATGACCTCCAGTACTCTCTTTTAATGAGATTATCCTATTGTTCAACCTTAAAAAGACTTAAAGAAGAGTCAACCCCTCATATTCTTGCCATTCAGTCTCTTGATCATGTAACGCTGATGCTCCTGCAGTAATGCGTTAGCAAAACTCCACTCCTATTTATCGGGGCAAAACGCTGTTTATGTTGTTATTTCCTATTATTATAGCCTCTGCATCTGATATGTCAGGCGTATCCTTATGCTCCCTTAGAAACTAGTCTCAATAATTAATTTTTATACTATGCCCGGAAAAATGCTAAATTGCATATGATGAATCACGAATTTGAATTAGTACCTAAAATATCTGAAATGAGACGATTCCTTCTATTGATTGGATTACTTACATATTCCTTATCCGCTGTTGCGCAAACAGCACCAGATACCATCACCTATTCAAGACATGAGCTTCTTATATCCATGCGCGACGGAATAAGGCTTAATACCGTTATCTATTCACCTGCTGGAATTTCAGAACCGGTGCCATTACTGTTCCTGCGGACACCATACGGCGTAAGCAGGATACCATCGCCTAATAAGGATCCTTATATAAGCGACATGGCTAAAGAAGGCTATATTTTTGTTTTTCAGGATATACGGGGCCGATATAAATCCGAAGGTACATTTGAAATGCAACGCATTATGAGGGACAAAAAAGATCCAAAATCAATCGATGAAAGTACCGATACTTATGATGCGATTGAGTGGATGCTTAAAAATGTTCCCCTGAACAACGGGAAAGTAGGAATGTACGGAGTCTCTTATGATGGGTGGACAGCATTAATAGGAACAATCGATCCTCATCCTGCCCTGAAAGCCGTGTCGGAACAGGCTACGCCGGCAGATATGTTCCTGGGAGATGATTTTCATCATAATGGGGCTTTCAGACTAAGTTATTCTTTCGAATATGCATTTATGGAAGAGTTCTCAAAAAAGGACACCTTGTTCCCATTTGATAGGTATGATACGTATGAATGGTATCTTAAACTCGGGCCTCTTTCAAATGTAAATGAAAAGTATTTCCATGGAAGCATACCTTCCTGGAACGATTTTGTAAACCATCCGAACTTCGATGAGTTCTGGCAAAAACAATCTATGGCATACCGGCTGGGAAAACCAACTGTGCCTGTATTACATGTGGCAGGATGGTGGGATCAGGAAGATTTTTACGGACCCCAGAAAGCTTATGAGGTACTTGAAAAGCAAGATAAACTAAACAAGAATTTTATAGTTATCGGTCCGTGGAATCACGGAGGATGGTCGAGGGGCTCAGGATCAGGTCTTGGGAATATTAAATTCGGGAGCCCGACTTCAGAGAAATTCCGTAAAGAAATTCAATGCCAGTTTTTTGGATATTATCTTAAGGGGAACGGAAATGGAGCTTTCCCGGAAGCTACGACTTTTCAGACTGGATCAAACACCTGGAAGGAATATAATAGCTGGCCACCTCTGAATCTGACTAAAACTCAGAATCTGTATTTACGCAGTGATGAAAAGCTCTCATTTACATCACCTCAGGATACTCTTGGTTATGATCAATACTTATCTGATCCGTCTCATCCGGTGCCATATCGGCCGAGACCTGTTGAAGAAACCTACGGACCCGGTTCAAGATGGTATACCTGGCTAGTACAGGATCAACGGTTTGTACAAAATCGCCCGGATGTTTTTAGTTGGGAAACTACCACTTTAACATCTGATATTGAAGTCACCGGAAACCTGATGGCTGATATTTTTGCCTCTACAACCGGCACTGATGCTGACTGGATTGTTAAGCTCATAGATGTTTACCCGGAGACATATCCTGACCAATTCAACATGGGAGGATATGAACTTATGATTGCCAATGATGTGTTCCGTGGTCGCTTCAGAAACGGTTTTATAAAACCCGAACCTGTTAACCCAGGTGAAGTTTATGAATACAGAATTGATTTGCATGCAATAAACCATGTATTTAAAGCCGGACACAAAATAATGGTCCAGATACAGAGCAGCTGGTTCCCTATAATCGACCGGAATCCACAGAAATTTGTTGCCAATATTTTCGAAGCCAGGGAATCTGATTTCATTTCTACCACACAGCGCATCTTTCGGACAAGACAATATTCATCAAACATCATACTTCCTGTAGTTGTAAAATGAGCCATATCAATTTCCTCTCTGTTCTTCCACAACTACCGCTGTTCCATAACACAACACCTCGGAACCCCCTGTAAATTTCAGTAGACTCATACCTGATGCCGATAATAGCATTAGCTCCAAGAGATTCAGCGTGTCTCATCATGATTTCAAACGCTGTGGACGTCTTGCCGTGATCCATAATCTTTTAATTAAAATTAAATTATTCAAATTGTTACTGAGGAGATTCGTGAAGCCAGGCAAATTTCATTAAATTCTATATTCTTTTAAAGTTATTAAAAACTTAAAGATTAGCCAAAAAATCCATCTGCCTGATTGTTTAATCAGAACAACATGCTAGCCTTGATTATTTACTGAAATCCTTAGCACATAAGGCTTGGCTTAAAGAAGTATTGTTAAGGATGACCGATCAGTGAGTAAATAAGTTTGAGTATTTGCTTCACAATATTTTGAAACTTCTCCTGTGATCCTCGATTTTGCTCAAATTCAGATATATCTTGTACATTTTTGATTAAATTTTTCATAAATTTGAAATAACATTAAGTTATTTCTAATACTAATTTCTGCAGGATGAGAAAATTCAGGTTTTTTGTTATTGTCATTCTGGTTTTAGTATCCGCCGGGGGATGTAAAAAAAATGACCCCGCTAACGATCTCCCACAACTGACAATTGGTACAAGGTACCTGGGAAATTTCACTCCTGATGCCTCCATTTCATATAAACGACCCGAAGGATATATTGTGCAACTTTCATCTGATACAATAACTTTCACAATACTATTAACTGAATTAAATGCCGGTAATTATTCAATCACAAATGGTTCACTTTCCGCAGGAAAAGCTTTATTCAACATTGACTTCAAGCAATCTTCTTATTCAGCATCTTCAGGTGCTGTTACAATTACTGATACAAGTAAAAACAGTCTTTCTGGAATATATTCTGTATCCAGTGCGTCCAAAGGATCAGGTGATCTTTTAACAATTTCCAAAGGCAAGTTTACCGGAGTGCAAATCGGATCTTTTGTATACAGCTCAGTGGAAGATTATGAGCATAACCAATATAAAACTGTTGAAATCGGAACGCAGACCTGGATGTCTCAGAATCTGAAATCGAGGATATATGCAAATGGAGATTCAATAAAAGAAGTATATCGGTACTCAGATAGTGACAGCTTAGCAAATATATATGGTCTTTATTATATCTGGAATTCAGCTACAAATAATAGTTCGGTTGAAATGTCACAAGGTGCATGTCCGGTTGGATGGCATTTGCCATCAAACGGTGAGTGGCAGCAATTACTAAATTATCTCGGAGGCGAAACTGTTGCAGGAGGGAAACTGAAAAGTCTTGTTTCCTGGGATATTCCAAATGTCGGTGCCGACAACAGCAGCAGCTTTTCTGCTCTGGGCGCCGGTATGCATAATCCTATTGCAGAATACCCTGATCTTTCTGAACGGATGGGATACCAGACTTATTTCTGGAGCAGCACTTTCGATACGACTTATGATAATAATATTTCAACAGCCTGGTCAATTGAAATCGATAATCCTTCAAAAGGTGTTCTCAGATCGCCTTTTTTCTGGACAACCATGGGATTTTCTGTAAGATGCATTAAGAATTAACTTTACCTTTTGTTTATTCAATTTGTGCTGACAGGCATACCTGAGTAATGTACATGAACCAGCCGCCATTCATGATTCAATTTTCTCCAGATCTGAGTTTCTCTACCTTTTGTCTGAACTGGAGTACTATTATTTCCCGATGTCGCATCGAATATCCAATAATATGTTAACCAGGAAATATCATTTGAATAATAATATTTTAGATTAGAAAAAGTCAGCTTCCTTGTAGAAAAATTATCTCTGAATCTCAGGTAAACTTTTTTCACTTCATTCCAACCATATTCAGTTTCAGTCGGACCCATAAAGGAAATTTCGGCAGTAGGTGACCACACATCTGATGCAAGAGTTGTATCCGCCTCATCAATGGTTCGGACATAAAGAGAAACAAGAGAATTAAAAAAAAGACTATCAGGCAATGAATTCTTAACAGATGTGCTGTTTTGCGATTCTGTCTGTGAATTAGCCGGAACGCTTAAAATCAAGGCAGCAGCAAAAACCATTATCAGGCTTATTTTAGTTGATTTCATTTTTGACTTTATTAGTTGACAATAATCCTTATCCAAGTCTTTTGACACTTTATGCTGAATGATATCTTAATCAATTGCTAAGTTAATCATATTCAATGAATTTTCAATGTCAAAAGAGTGGCAATTAGTCAATGTTTCTATAAATTTTCAGTGCTAATAAAATTATTAAGATTTACATGTGATGAGGTATTATTAAACTTCCTGGTTTTGGACGTAATTTTATATCTTTACTGGCTGAATAAATAAAAACCTTATGAAAAACTTAAAATTCGTATCCGTACTGATCATTATGATGCTAACAGGCGGCATCGCAATTATTGCACAGAATAATTCTGCCAAGCCAGCCCAGGCACAGCAGGATGCCTGGAAAAAAGCTGAAGAAGAGCGTTTGCACAACGACTGGCCGAATCTTGCCCGTTTTCACGACGACAACATAAAAATCGGCCTGCCCGCCGCTAATGAAAAACGTGTGGTTTTTATGGGCAATTCCATTACCGAAGGATGGAGCAACCTTCATCCTGATTTCTTTTCGGGTAAACCTTACATTAATCGTGGAATCAGCGGACAAACTACACCACAAATGCTGATCAGGTTCAGACCTGATGTAATTAACCTCAAACCTGCTGTAGTGGTAATACTTGCAGGCATAAATGATATAGCAGGAAATACCGGTCCCAGCACACTTGAAATGATTGAGGACAATCTTGCTTCAATGGCAGAACTGGCAAAAGCACGTGGAATTCCGGTGGTTCTCTCATCCGTTCTTCCCGCTTTCGATTTTCCCTGGCGTCCCGGTATGCAACCTGCTGAAAAGGTGGTACAACTGAATGGCTGGATCAAAAAATATGCTGAAAGTAATGGCTGCATCTATCTCGATTACTTCACTCCCATGTCTGATGAGCGTCATGGCCTGAAGACCGAACTTACCTTTGACGGAGTACATCCGAATGTTGCAGGATATAAAGTAATGGAACCACTGGTTGAATCTGCCATTCAGAAAGCCCTCAATATGAAGTAAACTAACGATGACATTAAACCGGAATAAAATATTTTTTTAGGATTGGTCGGTGAAAAAACAAGTATTGTGAAAACACGGTCAAGAAGGGATTTCATTAACAAAACAATAGGTGGGATCGCAGTAATGGGGGTGACCGGCGGAAGAGTCATGACAGGACACTCTAAGCAAAATATCACCGGGAAAACACTCAACAAAAAACTTAAGATTGTAGTTACCGGCGGGCATCCCGGAGATCCGGAATATGGTTGCGGAGGCACGATCGCCAGGTATACTGACATAGGCCATGAAGGGGTATTGCTCTATCTTAACAGGGGTGAGGCCGGAATTAATGGGAAATCAGCCAAGGAAGCTGGTAAGATCAGAACCTCTGAAGCAATTCATGCCTGTGAGATACTTAAAGCACGGTCGGTTTTCTTGACCCAGATTGATGGACAGTCCATTGTGGACGCCTCTCGTTATAAAGAGGTCTACGAGATCCTGGCTGAAGAGCAGCCGGATATTATCTTCACTCAATGGCCAGTAGACAACCATCCTGACCATAGAGCTATATCGACACTGGTTTATAATGCATGGCTGAAATTAAGGGAATCAAATTTCCCCGGCAAGCCGGTCTTATATTATTATGAGGTATCCAATGGTGAAGATACAATGATGTTTTCACCTAATTGTTATATCGATATTACTGATCTGGAATCACGTAAACAGAAAGCTTGTTTTGCACATGCTTCACAATCGCCTGAAAAGTTTTATCCTCTCCAGGAACAGGTATCAAAATTCCGCGGTCTTGAAAGCGGCTGTAAACTGGCCGAAGCATTCATAATTCATGCACTGTCAAGGCCGGGTTTGTTTTGAAAGTCTGGCAGGGTCAGATTTGGAACTTTGGGAGTAGATTATATAAAATTTAATTTCATAATTATGTCGCGACTGTTTTCAACTTTGAACATAAAGAGTATCACCCTAAAAAACAGGATAGTAATGTCGCCAATGTGCCAATATTCGTCAATAGACGGATTTTCAAACGATTGGCATCTGGTACATCTCGGAAGTAGGGCAGTTGGTGGTACAGGACTCATATTTACAGAAGCTACAGCGGTGTCACCGGAGGGACGAATCACTCCTGGTGACCTTGGCCTCTGGAAAGATGCGCATATCAACGGGTTAAAAAGTATTGTCAACTTTATTCATTTACATGATGCTGTTGCAGGAATACAGCTTGCTCATGCAGGTAGAAAAGCTTCCTGTTCTGTTCCGCATGAAGGAGGCACACAACTCGATGAAAAACAGGGCGGATGGAAAACTGTCTCCGCAAGCAATATCCCTTTTAGAAACGGTGACATAGCGTCTGAAGCATTGAACATAGAAGGTATCGCGAAGATAATTTCCGATTTTAAAACAGCTGCAGAACGTGCACTCTCAGCCGGATTTAAAGTGGTTGAAATTCATAGCGCCCATGGGTATCTTCTGCATGAATTTCTCTCTCCGCTTAGCAATCATCGTCCCGATGAATACGGAGGTTCTTTTGAGAACCGTTGCCGTCTCTTACGGGAGGTTATCGATGCAGTTAAATCGGTATGGCCCGATGAAAATCCGCTTTTTGTCAGGATTTCTGCAACTGACTGGACAAAAGGAGGATGGACTCTGGAAGAAAGTGTAAAACTGGCTTATATATTAAAAGATAAAGGCGTTGATCTTATAGATTGCTCTTCAGGAGGCAATGTGTATAATGCAAAAATACCTGCAGGGCCGGGTTACCAGGTTCCTTTCTCCGAAGCAGTGAGAAAAACAGGAATATTGACGGGAGCCGTAGGATTTATAACCACTGCGGGGCAGGCAGAATCAATACTTCAGGAAGAAAAAGCCGATCTGGTGTTTTTGGCCAGGGAGTTGCTGAGAAACCCTTATTTCCCGTTGCATGCAGCAAAGGAACTGGGAGTGGAAATAGCATGGCCAGTACAATATCACAGGGCTAAATAAAACCGTTGTGATTTATTATTAATAAAATAAAGGAAAATTATTTTATTATGATTACAACACAGAAAATAATACTGATTTCATTTTTGCTTCTTCTGAGCAGTTGTGTCACACAATTTATTCCAAAGGTAAATGAGGATAAAGAATTACTTGTTGTTGAAGGTTTAATTACTGACCAGCCTGATACAAATATTATTAAACTGTCAAAATCTCTTTCACTTGGAACGAGAAGCGTTTCAAATCCTGTAAAGGGATGCACTGTCACAATCTCCGATGATCTTGGTAATATATTCGATTTCATGGAGACATCTCCGGGAACCTACATTACAGACCCCAGTATATTTCAGGGTGCAGTTGGCCGATTTTATACTTTGCATATCAAGACAAATGCTGCTAACAACAATCTTAATTACGAATCAATCCCCATGGAGTTGAAACCTGTTCCACTGATAGACAGCATTTATTATGAAAAAGTTACTATTAGTGAAGTTAATGGTATCAAAACTCAGGAGGGTGCTCAGGTTTACTTAAATACTCACGATGCTACAAATCAAAATAAATTTTACAGATGGGAGTATTCTGAAACATGGGAATTCATTCTTCCTTTTACAGTGCCAAACAAGACGTGCTGGACATCCAGCAATTCAGATATTATAAATATTAAAAACACATCCCTACTGGGAGAAGATAGGATCGATCGCTATCCATTGAAGTTCATTTCGAATTTAACAGACAGACTGAGAGTGGGGTACAGCATTTTAGTAAAACAATATTCTCTTAATGAAGATGAATATCTCTATTGGGAGAAATTACAAAGTATTACAGAACAGGTAGGAGGTCTTTATGATATAATTCCATCATCCGTTCCCAGCAATGTTTATTGTGTGGATGATCCAAATGAAAAGGTATTCGGTTATTTCAGCGTTTCAGCAAACACTTCTAAAAGGCTTTTCATAAAAGAAAATTTTGCAGGAATCTTTACACAATATACAGAAAGAGATTGCCTAAATGATACTGTTTTTGATAATGCCCCAATTCAAAGTCTGAATACATATGTTTGGATAATTATAGACCATCAAGTTCCCCCGCCAGTCTACCAGGTAACTACACGTATCAAGGGTTGTTATGATTGTACAACCAGAGGTACAAATATAAAACCTGATTTCTGGAAAGAGGGTAAATAACACCCCGGACAGGTTTAAAATAATATGTCAGGGAGCTGGGCATGGATCTGACCCGGGCGGTACAATATCTCAGGTCGAAATAAATTGATCAGATTAAATTCCTTTTATTGCCTTTATAAATATTTTGCTGAATGTTATTTTGTAATTGCCGTAAAGTCAAAACCAGGAATTATATGTGTCAATGCCCGTTTTTAGTTGCATCAATTTAATCACCTAAAAACCGAAGTTAAAATACTGATCGTTTTTTAGCCTTATTGTTATAGATAACACTATTACAAGGAAGCTTAATTAAATCATTAGTTTCCACATAAATATGTGTGAATGATACAACATATTTCTTCAATTGTGTAACGATAACCGGAGATAGCGTATCTACCTTTGTCAGGCATTCAACCAATGAAAACTCAATTCAGTATTGGTTAAATGCGACAATTGGAAAAGGTAACATCACTAATTAAAATTTACTGCAATGAAAAAAAAACTTAGACTTTTCTTCATATTGATAGTATTGTCAACTGTATTTTATTCATGTTACCCGCTGAGTCAGAACGGATACGGAGATCAGGGAAACAGAGGTCAGAGGGACAGACATCACAGTCACCAACAGGAATCGAGAGATCAGGGAGACAGGAATTACAATGGATATCACTGATTGATAGTATAAGAATACATTGGTAGCGGGTGATTAAAAAGTCAAACCCTTCATAGAATAATAATGCTTGCTCTTGTACAGCTCCTGAGTACTTCAGACTATAGGTTCCAGTGCAGTCAATGCGCTGTTCCATCCCGATAATTCTTTTAATCACTCTTAATACCTAATTGATCCCGGGTACATCTGCATTGATCAAATGCAACAGTAATAAACATATCTTTTTCTAATTAAGTCCGTATAAAGCTACCGGGAGCTCAAATGGTATTTTAAAATCGAATATGAATTTGTTTTTTCAACTACCCTGAGGGCAAGGGAATTTTTTAAAATTTTAAATATTAATTATTATAACTTGTTATCACATTCATGTTGTTAACAGCGAAAAATATTGCAGCAACTCAAAGTACTCCTGAGGTTATTCTTGATCCTGATGGAGTAATAATAATAAAGGGAAGATCAATGAATAAAAATGCTGCCGAATTCTATAAACAGATAGAGAGATGGATTAATGAATATATTTGTAATCCGGCCAAAATAACACGGGTAGAAATATACTTTGAGTATTTTAACAGCATCAATTCAAAGATCCTCATTTCTCTGCTCAGGAAAATCTCAGAAGTCAGACTGAAGGATAAAGAATTTATTATCAACTGGTACTATGAAGAAGATGATGAGGATATCCTGGCGCAGGGAGAAAACATATCCTCAGTTCTCAATATCCCAATTAATATGATTATAATTTCTGAATCCGATGAGGAATGAGTCCGGGCCAAAATACTTTTTAGTTTTTCATAACCCGAAGATGATCCTGGTGTCCGGCAGGTAGATAAAGTATGCTTTTTTTGTAACAGGTTACAGAATACTTGCTGTCATATACATTGCATTATTTCAGTAAAATGAAGAACAGCCGGCTTTCCAGCAGGATTTTTACTTAAGCTGATCATAGCTTTTGAAAGTTTCTCAACCGGCATGCTTTTATATTTACTGAAAGAACCTGTTAAAAGCGGATCTATAACTTTCATCAAAAGAGAGGCAATTTTCTCAGCGAATCTAAATTCTTTCCTCTTCCCTGCCAGAAATCCGGGACGAAAATGAAATGTTTTTTTTGGAAAGAATCTCTCCGTACCAATTTCCATCTCTGCTTTTGTCTTCAAATAAAATCCTCCTTCCATATTAGCACCGGCACTTGAAATATTCAGCATAAGTTTAACTCCGTTTTCAGAAGCAATTTTGGCAAAACAAATGGGTAAATCCCTATCTATACGTTGTTGCTCTATATGACTGCCGGCTTTTTTAATTGTTGTTCCCAGGGCATTAAAAAGCACATCCCCTTGAATTTCAGAACTTAAAGCAGCAATATCTTTCATGGGACTCACGATTTCTTTTAGTTTGGGATTGATTATTCCGGTTGGTTTACGCACAAAAATCCTCACTTCTGAAAAATCATTATCCGCCAGTGCTTCCTTTAAAATCAAATTCCCAACCAGTCCAGTTGCTCCTATTATAATTGCTTTCATCTGTTAATTTTATTTATTTACAAATTTACATTATTGCTGCATGCAATAATCCTGAATTGAAATGCAATGTTGTCCCTGGATTTCGGTTATCTTTAAATCAAAAATGCCGCTCTTGAAAACCATGACAGGTTTCAAAATTAGTTCTCTCATCCTCTGGATGTTTATTCCGATTATGTTCAATTGCAAATCCTCAAATGATCACCTTTCTTTAAAAACCGCCATGGTTTCTTCCGGATCACAAGGTTCGGGAAAAGAGATTGTGACATCTGTTGAATACCCCACTGTAAGTGCAATGCTGGTTTTACCTGAAAATCCATCACCGGGCCAGGCATTCCGCATTCTGACGACCGGAGATGAAAATTTAAGGAAAGCACAGGTTTTAGTCAGCGGCCCATCTGGAAACCTGGAATCGCTGAAAAATAAAACCGTGGAAGAATTGCCTTATTGGCGAATTGATGATTTTGCCGGAAGCACTGAGGGCAAATATAGGGCCACTTTAATTGAAGATAAAAAAATTATACTCTCTCAGGAGTTTAAAATATCAACAGGAGAAACAGCACCTCCAACTGGCATGATATGGAAGACCCGGCATGGATGGGACAGCAGTATGGAAGCAATATATTCTGCCTGGATAAACGCTTTATTTCATGATTCTGACGAGCACTCTTCCTGGTCAGCTCTTCATGAAGTGACTCAAAATAAGAATCAGAATTTTCTTTACAACTACCTTTCTCAGGGAGAAGATGATGCCAAAGGAAAAAACGAGGTGATTATGCAGCCTGATTGCGCGGATAATCCTTTTTGCCTGAGAGCTTATTTTGCATGGAAATTAGGTCTCCCTTTCGGTTATCATGAGTGCGACAGAGGCTACATAGGACATAATCCCAAAGCAGGTCGATGGATCACTAATGAATCTTTGAGTTCTAAAACCAATCGGGTACTTGCCTTCAATTCCTTTTTACGAAGAGTGATTGATGGTGTCCATTCAGGTACGGCCCGAACAGCACTGGATGATGAAAATTCTGATTATTATCCTGTTTCCCTTGAACGTAAAGCCTTGCGTCCGGGTACCGTTTTTGCTGATCCTTACGGACATACTCTCATTCTCGTTGGCTGGATATCACAAACCAAAGATCACCCCGGATTACTCTTATCTGTGGATGCCCAACCCGATGGGACAGTAGGAATCAAAAGGTTTTGGAAAGGGAATTTTCTGTTTAACACCTCAGAGGTTATAGGAGAACCCGGATTTAAAGCATTCCGTCCCATAACATTAAACGAAGGAGTTGCAAAGCTGGTACAAAACAAATCACTGACAGCTTCATCCGGATATGCCCCTTTTTCACTTCAGCAGAGGAAGATGAAAACTGAAGTTTTTTATCAAATAATGGAACGGTTAATCAACCCCAAACCTCTTGACCCGGAAACCGCTTTGCTCGACCTCATTGAGGCACTTCATGAACAGCTGATGGTACGTGTAACTTCAGTTGCAAATGGTGAGGTTTATCTTAAATCGCATCCGGGGGAAATTATTCCGATGCCTTCAAGCGCTACAGGAATTTTTCTGGCCGGCGGCCAATGGGAAAACTTTTCAACTCCCAACCGCGATCTGAGACTTTTGATCGCTATTGATGCCGTGCGCGATTTTCCTGATCTTGTTATACGCACACCTCAGGATTTTAATATCTCAGGTCAGGTGTCACCGGAGCAGATAAAGAAAAAGCTTCAATCGATTCTTGACCAAAAGGTTTCAGAGCTTTCAATAAGTTATACACGGTCTGATGGTTCATTACAGAAACTGACTGTCGGTGAGATACTCAGGAGAAGGGATGCATTTGAGATGGCCTATAATCCTAATGACGGAATAGAAATCCGCTGGGGAGCACCGGAAAACAGCGATGAACGGGCAACATGCCACCGACATGTATCATCATACCAGCTTGAGACAATGCGCTCGGTACGGGTGTGGTTCCATAAACGCCTTCATCCACCAACCTAATGAGAAAAACCGGAAAACTTATTTCCTGTCATATCGCTTCTTCAGTATTCAATAAGCATTTTAATGCTTTTCAATCAGTTCCTGATTATTTTGCAGATAAGATTTTGCTTCATCAGGTGTTCCTAAAAGTATTGAGAGCCATTTTGTATTTTCATTATGTTCAAGAATGATTTTAATGGTCATTGTGAAAGGAACTGATAAAAACATCCCCACAGGTCCCAATATAAATCCCCAGAACAGCAGAGACAGGAATACAACAAGAGTCGATAAGCCTAATCCTTTGCCCATTATCCTGGGTTCAATAAAATTCCCGAGAACATTATTAACGATCATAAACGACCCCAGGGTCCATAGTGCTCCTCCAAACCCAAGTTGTACCAGGGCAAAGAGAACTGCCGGAAGTGCGGCAATGATTGACCCGATATTGGGAATATAATTCATAAGAGCTGCAATCAAAGCCCATAAGAGAGGATAATCCACTCCAATTATCAATAATGCAATAAAAACAAATACTCCTGTTAACAAACATATGAGGGTTTTTATACCAAGGTAATGACGGATATTTTGTAGGATAGTTGAAATATATGAAACAGATTCATCCGTTCCGATAAGAATTGCTTTCGCCTTAACAGAAAAACTTCCGAATTCCATGAGAGTAAATAAAACAATCAGTAATATCAGAAAAGTATTCCCCATCATATTGACCAATGTGTTCAATGCAGTCGCTGTGAATTCCAGGATCTTTGCAGGTTGAATAAAACTAAACAACTGATCCTGATGAATATTCAACCCTTTATCATTCAGAAACTTAACAAATGAATCGCTTAATGAAGTAAGCGTAGACTCATACTTCGAAAGATTGCCTGAGAAAGAAGATATTGTTCCTCCTATCAAAACGGCAAACCCGGAAAAAAGAATAATCATTCCCAGTATCACAATTACAAGTGCAAGCCCCCGGGGTATTTTTCTTTTCTCCAGCCACGAAACAGGCTGCTCACAGATGATGCTTATGAAAAGTGCCAGCAAAAAAGGAGTAATGAGCGATTTTGCATAGATCACACCGGCAAAAATTATTATTATTGCTGCGATTTTTACCAGGGGTGAACGTTCTTCGGATTCGAAGTTCCTGATTGTCATTTCAATAAAGGTATTAAATAATATAACCGCATCAGATAACTCTGTTAGTTACGATCCGGTTTAATTTCTAAATTTAATAAAATATCCCGTGATTTACTTCTTCACTCAATAATTGAATTTGTAACTACACATTTAGTATCACTATGCATTGAGATCCCCGGATACGAAGGATACCATGAGCCTCCTGTGTTATTGCGGATAACAGAATTATCGATGCGAATATCCCCTGTATGATCGTTTGTGACAAAAAAAACAGCTGATCCATATGCATTTACCTTGTTCTTTTCAATTAGTGTTCCAAGAATCTTTAATGTCATTGTGTTCCCGTCATTATAGATTGCTCCGCCGCTTCCTCCGCCAATTGTACCGGCATCCGCAGGATTGCCGGCCGGTGGTCCATCCTGGGGATTTGCGAGCGGATTGATAAATACAGCATTTTGGGAAGTCCGATCGCCTTTGCAGCTTACAATGAATAGTGCCATTAGAAAACCGGCAAATAAACTTACCTTATTAATATCCATAATCAACTTCAGGTTTTTGCTTTTTCCGGATTTTACCGTAATAACTCTCTATAATACTTAAACTTATGGACAATGAATTTTATTGTCCCGGAATTCATAGTAAATTTGCTCTCATCTATGGAAACCAAACTATTGTATAAAATTCATGTCAGCGGACATGTTCAGGGTGTCGGATTCAGATGGAGTGCAGTAAGAGAGGCCCGGAATCGGGAAATTAAAGGGTTTGTCAAAAACTTATCCGATGGTAGCGTTTATATTGAAGCCGAAGGATATCCGGAACAGCTGGCCATATTTGTTGAATGGTGCAGAAAAGGTCCTGGCAGAGGTTATATAGAATCTGTAACCATAAATACTTTCCCCGCTGTTAATTATGCCGATTTCCGGATAGAATCCTGATATTCTAAATAACAATTTTACTTAATCTGGAAGTTTATTGGTGGAGAGAACTTAACCGGAAAATCGATAAATTTTAAAATATTTCTTTCCCTGATACGTCTATGGGGATAAAGAGCTTTAAAATGAGTCCCAAAGAGTCAGAAAAGATCGGAGAAGTTTATAAAGACGAACGGAAACGTCTGCTCGGCTATATAAATCACAAAATCTCCAACCGCATGGAGGCTGAGGACATTCTGCAGGATGTTTTTTACCAGCTTACCGTAGGCTTCAGGGACATACGGAGGATCGAAAACCTGACGGCATGGCTTTACAGGGTAGCCGACAACCGCATTACCGATCTTTTCCGGAAAAAGAGGCCCGTAAGCATCAGTTATTACGAAAATGCTAAAAAAGATGAGGACGGACCACTTTCACTTCAGGAAATACTCCCATCACTTGGGTCAAGACCGGAAGATGAAGAAATAAAAGAAATGATATGGGACGCCATTGAAGAGACTCTTTCTGAACTGCCCGATGAGCAAAGAAGCGTATTTATCGCAAATGAGTTTGAGGATATGAGCTTTAAAGAAATATCTGAAAAGACCGGTACCGGAATCAATACCCTCATCTCTAGGAAACGCTACGCTGTGCTTGCCCTGAGGGAGAGATTGAACGAATTATATAAACTATTAAAAGAAAACTGATATGAAAACATTAAGAATTTTAAAGTATGTTGGAATCGGAATACTCGGTTCAGGTGCAGTATTACTGGTGATCTGGGGAGTAATGGCCCTCTGGAATTGCCTTATTCCGCAATTGTTCCACGGACCGGTCCTCACCTACTGGCAGACCGCCGGACTATTTCTTCTTTCGAAGATACTTCTTACCGGTGTAGCACCTTCATCACAGGAAAGAGGCCACAGGGAGTGGAAAAGCAAATACCGCCATAAATTTGGGAGAAAGGACTGCGAAGAGAACAGGGTAATTACCTCGGATCAGCAATAGAGAGGGTGGCTTAAAAAGCCCCCTTCTTCAATTCGTTATTCCCTGAATAACGATACAGCTTCTTTCATAAGGGTAGATATAGGAAGCTCCTGGGGACACACTTCCTCACATTCCCTGCATTCGGTACATTTGCCTGCCTTCCCTCCTATTTGTACATATCCTGTCAGCCAGGGATTTGAGTCACTCCAGATAGTAGCGTTATTCAGAGCAGCCAATACACCAGGAATATCAACTCCCGATGCACATGGCATACAATACCGGCATTCCGTGCAATCTGCTTTTATTCTTGTGCCCATTGCATTTCGCAATGTATCAAAAATTAATATTTCATCCCTGTCCAGGGAATTTGGAAGCCCTTCATCAGCGATCCTGATGTTTTCCATGAGCTGTTCCATGCTGTTCATTCCTGACAGGAGGCTCGAAACCCCCGGTTCATTCCATACATAACGCAACGCCCATTCGGCAGGGCTCCGTTTAATCACAGATGCATTAAACACCGACATCATTTCTGCCGGAAGTTTATTTGCCAGTTTCCCGCCTTTCAAAGGCTCCATAACAACTATTCCTATTCCTTTATCAGCAGCATATTTAAGACCTTTGTATCCTGCCTGAAAATCAATATCCATATAGTTATACTGAATCTGCGCATAGGTCCAGTCGTATTCGTTGCAAATCCTGATAAAATCTTCTGCTTTCCCGTGAAAAGAAAATGCAGGAAACCTGATCTTCCCTTCAGATTTCTTTTTATCGAGAAATTCGCGTACTCCAAGTTCGCGCATTTTATCCCACATTTCACCATTAAGTCCATGAAGAAGATAAAAGTCCAAATAATCTGTCTGTAGTCTTACCAGCTGCTCTTTAAAATAAGTATCCATCTGTTCCTTTTGCCTTAGCTGAAAAAGCGGCATTTTGGTAGCCAGATGAACTTTTCCCCTCCATCCTCCCGATAGCGCTTCACCTACAAATGGCTCACTTTCTCCGCGTTGTCCGAATACTGCAGCATGATAAAAATAGGCGGTATCAACAAAATTTACACCATGGTCTATTGCATAATGAAGCAACTGAGCAGCTTTTGGATAGTCTATCTTTTCGGGTTTATGGTCTATAGTCGGAAGCCGCATACAACCGAATCCGAGAACTGAAAGGTCAATCCCTGTTTTACTTAGTTTCCGATATAACATAATTTATCCTCCTAATTTTAACAGTATAACTGAAATGTATTTACAATATTGGAATTAATTGAATAATTTTTCAATTCCATGACCACAAGCTAAGATTGATATTGTTTTGATCCTTATTTATGTTTTATATCTCCGTTTACCTTTTTTGATGCAAAAAAAATCAATAATCTGATAAACATCTCATAATTTGAAACGAATTTTTTCCACCTTTGACAACAAATTGCCTAAATCCATGAAAAAAAATATCTTCTTTATACTAGCTTGTTCATTTATTTTAATTCTATTTCAGCCTGAAAACCAGGCCCAGACAAAAAAACTGATCCATTACTGGCATTTTAATAACACAGTAGCTGGTGTACATTTAGTAACAATCCCCGCGGATTATTCTACTTTGGGAAATGCTTCAGTAGTCTATAAACCTATTAAAGTAGCAGGAGCATCCGATACAAGCAATGTCAACGATTACATGGATAATTATAAAGTTGTTGCTGCTGATTACGATACTATAAATTCAAGACCCGGATATGGCGGATGCTGCGGAGGCACTAACTATGCAGTCAGAACCCGTAATCCGAGTGATTATATGCAGTTCCTATGGTACATCCCTACTAAGAAATACCAGAATATTGTGATAAAATATGGAACACAGTCATCAAGTACGGCAAGCGGCCAGCACAGGCAGGTATTCTCATATAGTCTAGACAGCGCAAAAACTTTTATAACCTCCGGTTTACCGATAGCTTATGATTCTGCGGGCCTGGTCTTTGGAAAGGTCACTATTGATTTAAGTTCTGTTCCAGCTGTGAACAACAACGAGAAACTGGTCTTTAAAATAGTCTTTACGGCCCCAAATACAGGTACATCAGGAAATAACAGGTTTGACAATATTACTGTTGAAGGCGATACTATCACAAAACCGGCATTTACAAGCACAGCACTGACCACAGGTATAATCAACAGGCCCTACTCCTATGCTATAACTGCTACCGGGGCCCCGGCTCCAACATTTTCGGTAAGCGGCAACCCGTCGTGGCTTACTCTTTCTGGCAATATCCTGAGCGGAACACCACCGGCTGTCGGCACATTTGGTCCGGTTACAATCACAGCCACCAACTTAGGAGGCAGTTCACAGCAGGTATTCAACCTGGAAGTCGGTGCAGACATCACACCTGTAGCTCCGGTAATAACAAGTACAGCTCCAACGACAGGAGAAATAGGCTCAGTGTTCACCTACAAAATAGCAAGCTCCGGCGTTCCAAAACCGACTATTTCGGTCAGCGGTAATCCCGGGTGGCTTACATTATCTGATACCACATTAAGTGGTACTCCGCCAACTTTTGGGGTATTCGGTCCTATCACAATCACTGCAACAAATATTCTTGGCAGCGTTCAGCAGTCATTCAGCATAACAGTACCTTCTGCACCTCTGATCACAAGTACTGCAATGACTTCAGGAGTGGCTAACTCTCTTTATTCATATACAATTGTGGCTGCAGAGTTGCCGGTTCCTGATCTTTTGGTAAGCGGGAACCCGTCATGGATTTCCCTTAATGGTAATATCTTAAGCGGCATTCCTCCTTCAGTTGGAACATTCGGTCCCATCACCATTACTGCCACGAATTCCGAAGGCTCCGTTCAACAAATTTTTAATATCATTGTTTCTTCAACCCCTCAAATTACCAGTACTCCCACCACAACCGGAACTTCAGGTTTATCATATATTTACAATATAACGGCGACAGGAACACCGGCTCCGGATTTTTCAGTAAGCGGCAACCCGTCATGGCTGACCTTGAGCGGCAGCACATTAAGCGGGACTCCTGCGTCATCAGGATTAATAGGTCCTATTACTATTAGCGCTACAAATCTTGTATCGTCTGTCAAGCAAACATTTTATATTCATGTGGCTAATCCGGTTGTAAATACCGGTTCGGCAAAGATGATTCACTACTGGCATTTTAATAATACATTACCTGCTGATGGTTCAGGCGGTGTCCTGTTTAATTCCCAGCCTATTTCAGCTGATTACTCAAGACTTGGCGGGGCAGCAATTATTTATAAACCGTTGCAGGGTGTTGTAAACGATTGGGGCAATATTGATAATCTCGTTGGCGATACTATTAATCAACGCACTGGATACAAAGACTGTTGCGGTGAAGTGAACAATGCTATCCGTGCCCGTAACCCCAGCGACAGTATGCAATTCTTATGGTATATGCCGACGACAAGGTACCAGAATATTGTAATTAAATATGAAACCCAATTATCGAGTATAAAAAGCGGTCAGCGGGAACAGATCTTTTCATATAGCCTCGATAGCGCTGCAACTTTTATAAATACCGGTTTGCCGGTTATCTCCAATTTCGCCGATACGGTCTGGAGTCTGGTTACACTTGATTTGCGATCTATCCCTGCAATAAACCACAACAGAAAATTTGTTCTGAGAATTGACTTTTCTTCCCAAAACACCGGGAACAAAGGAAATAACAGGTTTGATAATATTACTGTAGAAGGCGATATCTCCTCCGATATCGATGCAGTTCCTGAAGTCACAAAATCTGATTATGCTCTTTATCCCAATCCTGCAAAAGATAATATTAACCTTATAACAACATATGAGGGTGTAAAAACTATTTCAATATATAATTCAACAGGAACTCTGGTATCGTCTTATAATTTGTCAGGAAAGAATATTGTTATAAATGTTTCTTCATTGAGCCAGGGCTTATATTTTATGAAGATTATTGAAACAAATTTAAAAACCGGTGCTCTTCTGAAATTTATTAAAGAATAGAACAGAAGCAGATTATAGAGACAATATGGTTTTTTATTGCCTCCTATTTTTTTCTTGCACTCCAGAGAAGCTGAAATTGAAGGCAGGTGTTTGCATCAATATTTAATACCGTAGTCCAGTATTCATATCCGGTTTGATCCTTGACACTGAGAGTGTACGCATGCGTCTTAACTTTAGCTAGATCTTCTGTTGCCGTTATTGAAGCATTATCGCCACATGCAGGAGCTGCTGTCCAGTAGACACTAGTTGCAGTGGAACCGACTATTTCGCCGCTCAGATAGAATGTCAGAGCTGTTGCACCATCGGCTATCAAACCAGTTGAAGCTGCCTGGTCATACCAGATTACTACAGCTCCCTGATACAAACAACTTCCATCATCTTCCTGGGCAGTTGAATTATATGTATAGCTGTCTTTATCCGTACAGCCTTTAATCTTGTTGTCTTTCTTACAACTATTTGTAAAAGAGAGTATTCCAATGAGTGAAAAACAAATGAATATTGAAAGTATTTTTTTCATGTCATTAATAGTTTAAAGTGTTTATTCTTATAAATATTTCAGGATTGTCTGATTTTAGTGAAATTAGCTGATTCCCAAATTGCTGATAAGACAGAAATACAAAACTAATTAAAAGTCAGATATTTTGTATAATCTAATTAAAACTAAAAGAATAACAAATTTATTGCACTTATTATGGTTTACAAAATGTCAGAACATATAAATCACCGTCACATATTTCTTTATATTCAATATTTTTACAAAAGTCAGGCAGGTATTCTGCAGGTTGTCTGACCTTGTTGGCCTTGTAAAACTCATTTTTACTGTACTTCAATCTTAGCTTTTCTGTTTCGTCGGTAATTAATATTTTGACTCCGCTTTTTGCTATCCGTAACATTTCATTGACTGCTTTTCCCGGATCATTGAAAAAATTGAACCCTCCTGCTGAGAATATCACATCAAATGATTCATCCCTTATTGGAAGAGATTCAGCTTCTGCCTGAATTAAAGTGATTTCCCGATGAAGTCTTTTCATTTTTCTCTGGCATTTTTTAAGCATCCCAAGCGAAATGTCAACACCAAAATAGTCTGCAGCTGAATTGAGGTATTTTATATTACGGCCGGTGCCAATAGAGATTTCTATAACCTTATCTCCGTTTTCTATATTAAGCAGGTTCAGATACTGCACGAGCCTGTTTTTTTCATTTCCGTTCTTAAGCAGTGCATAGCCTTTTGTAGCTAAATCATAAAACGCTGAAAACCGGTCATACATTTTTTGATAATTTTTGTTATTCCCGGTTAATGTGACAGTTTCAGGAAAACATAAAATATTTCCATCAACAGGGTATCTCACTCCATTTTGAGTCTGTAAAAATTCTTCAGATCCTTGGTGAAAATATTGCAAATTCTCTCCGGATGATGTCCGTATTAAATCAATAATGTCTTGTCTCATTTCTAAAAGATTCTAACCAATTATTTAATATAATAATTGTGCGACTAATATATAATCTTACCAAAGTTCCCTATATTCTTCCGTAAATACAATAATTTTTATGTCAGACAGGATAGCTTACTTCCACTGTATAAGCGGCGAAGGATAATAATTTATCCCCATATCTTTAAATCTTTCTCCCTGTTCTCCAAGTCTTACTTTGTATTCATTCCAGTTTCTTTCCGATGAAGGTGTCCATCCTATTTCGGCATACCCTGTAAGCCTGGGGAAAACCATGTACTCCATTTCGTTAATGTTGGTAATTGTCTCCGTCCAGAGAGCTGCTTCAATTCCTAAAATATTTTTCCCTCCCACACCCGGAATATATGCTGCCGGATCCAAGCAGTATGCACTGTCAACCTCTATGTACCCCGCCCAATGCTGCCCGAGTTTTGTTGATTTATCATACTTCATATCGAGATATGCTTTTTTTGCCGGAGACATGAGGATCTTAGCCCCCTGGCTAACCGCTATATTTGCATTTTTAATATTTGCCCAGTGTTGTGCAACTACATTTGTTTTCAGGCTTGCGACAGCTATATCATCCCATCCTAGTATCTGCTTGCCATGAGATATAACAATATCCTCGACTTTATTAATGAAGGGAATATAATCTTCTCTTTTTGTAGCATGAGATTCATCTCCGCCTATATGAATATAAGGACCTGGTGTAATGTCTGCCAGTTCTCTTATAACATCGTCGATAAACTTATAAGTTATATCCTGAGTTGTGCAGAGAGTACTGAATCCGACATTTGTCCCGGTATATAACTCGGTAGCTTTTCCTGAGCAATTCAGTTCCGCATAAGAAGCAAGAACAGCATTGGTGTGCCCTGGCATGTCAATTTCAGGAACTATTGTAATGTACCGTTCTTTAGCAAAATTCACAATTTCAGAGTATTGCTCCTGGGTGTAATATCCTCCCCTGCCGCCGCCTACCTGGGTATTGCCCCCATGTTTTGTCAATTCGGGCCATGATTTGATTTCTATTCTCCATCCCTGATCATCCGATAAGTGGAGATGTAAAAAATTTATCTTATAACATGCAAGAAATTCAATCAATTTCTTTACGTCATCCACACCAAAAAAATGGCGTGAAACATCGAGCATTACTCCACGATAAGAATATGCAGGATAATCTTCAATTGTACCGGTAGCAATTTTCCAGGGCCCCGGCTGTTTTAAAGCAAGTTCAATTCTTGCAGGCAATAATTGCCTTATCGTCTGTACTCCCCTGAATAAACCTGTAGGACTATTTGCCGTAAGGAATATCTGTTTTTTTGTAATAATCAGTTTATATCCTTCATCAGCAGCATTTGGACCTGAACTGTTTGTGTTCAGAATCAGATAGATATTTCCTGATTCCTCAGTTTTTGCCGTGGTTTTAACCTGAAATCCATAACCGGTAGATCCCTTAAGTTTGTCAGCCAGATATTGCCCTATCTGTCTGAGCTCTTTGGATTCTTCCGAGATACAAATATTTGCATGCGACTTTAATCTAAAGAATTCACCAGTGGCTGTTATTGAAACAGGTTTGGGAATTATGGCTGCTTTTGAAAGGTCTGACGATGTCTTTGCTGAAGAGGATGCCTGCAGACACAACAGTGTAAAAACAAGCAATCCTGTAATTGCAATGTTCAGTTTTTTATTGATCATGGATAAATAAATTATTTGGGATTAAGATATAGAATAAATTTATATTTCCCGTTTTCAAAACAATGCTTTTAATATACTGTTATTCTATTAGTTGAATTTATTTAAAAAGAATAGCCGCAAGGACTCAGGAATTTAGCCGGAATAAAAACAGGATGAGAGAATCTTTTTGCATCCTGATGATTTGGTGCCTTTGCAGTAAAAAAAAATGTACTCAATGACTCTTAGTAATGATTTTACAGAAAAAACTATTGATCCGGATCCATTTGTTCAATTTAAAAGCTGGTATAGTGAACATCTTACCACAGGTATTGCAATACCTGAGGCTGTAACGCTTGCTACATCAGCCAAAGATGGTAAGGTCTCTGCAAGGACCGTATTGCTTAAAGGTTATAACGAAAATGGATTTGTCATTTATACAAATTATAATAGCAGAAAAGGCTCTCAGCTATTATCAAATCCCTTTGCAGCCTTACTTTTTTACTGGCCGGAATCGGGCAGACAAATAAGGATCGAGGGTATAACAGAAAAAGTCGGGTATAAAGATTCTGAGTCTTATTTCAAAACAAGACCTAAGGAAAGCCAGCTGTCAGCCTGGGCAAGTGAACAGAGCAAAGTGATCCAAAGCCGTCAGTATCTTGAGAACCGCTATGATTTATATAAAAACAGATATTCTGAAAAACCGGTTGATAAGCCTCAACACTGGGGTGGATTCCTTCTTATTCCGGAGTGGTTTGAGTTCTGGCAGGAACGGAAATTCCGATTGCACGACCGGTTAGTCTACACAAAAAGAGAAAATCTTTGGGTAATTGAAAGGCTTGCTCCCTAAAACCATATTTCTAAACCAGGTCGCATGCATCGGGAGGCATCCAATGAGCATCTTTGCCTTCCCACTTAATATTGCAGCCTATCGGATTAGTCACAGGTATTGTGACTGACTTACCACTAGTAATCTCTTCAAGCGCCAGATCAAGATTATTAACTGTCATTTTTGAGGTATCTCTGGGATTGTCAACACCTCGTCCGGTATAAACAAGTTTTCTCTCCTCATTGAAAACATAAAAGTGAGGTGTTCGCAAAGCTCCATATTCTTTCGCAACCTCCTGCGGTTTGTCATAAAGATAGACCCATGGGAAATTATGCTTTTTCATCCTTTCAACCATACTGGGAAAGCTGTCTTCAGGATAGGTGTTTTCACTGTTCGAATTTATCCCGGCAAATCCTACTCCTTTCATCTTGAATTTTTCTGCCGTTGCTCTTGTAGTTTCATCTGATCCGATTACATAGGGACAGTGGTTACAAGTAAAAAATAGTACGAGATATTTATATTTCTCAAAATCTGAAAGGCTGTATTCCTTCCCTTCTGTGGATGGAAGTTTGAAATCTATCGCCTTCTGTCCGGGTTGTAATGTGAATGCCATTTTATTTAAATTCTTTATCATTATAAACAACGAAGATACTGAAATGTTAATTTATCCCAGTTTTTCATTAGGTTTGGCACTCATACGTAATAAATTGAATGATGAGCCCTTTGCTCCTGTTTATAATCATCCTGTGTTATTTTTCTATCCTGATGGTGATCTCACAGATTGCTTCCAGACATGCACATGATTCAACTTTTTTCGATGGCGACAGAGCCTCTCCATGGTTCCTGGTAGCTTTTGGAATGATCGGATCAGGAATTTCTGCAGTTTCGCTTGTTTCAATTCCGGGAAATGTCGGAAATAACAATCTCTATTATTTCCAGTTTATACTTGGAACAATTGTGGGTTATCTCTTTATTGCCTTTATCCTGACTCCCATTTATTACAGACTTAAACTTGTTTCTATCTATACTTATCTTAATATTCGTTTCGGGAATGTAACTTATAAAACGGGTTCATTGTTTTTCCTGGTCTCCCAATCATTCGGAGCTGCTCTCAGGTTGCTTCTGTCAATAAAGATCTTACAATATGCCTTCTTTGATAAATTACATATACCATACTTTATAACCATTATTGTTGTTCTGATCCTAATCTGGTTATATACCAATAAATCAGGTATTAAGACTATTGTATGGACGGACGCATTGCAGTCGCTGTTTTTAATTACTGTAATTGTCATTTCAATTCTAACTATAAAAAGTTCACTAGGGTTATCCCTTTCTGAAATGGCAAAAACAATTGCACACCATCCATATGCTAAGGTCTTTGACTGGAATTTTCATTCCGGTTCTAATTTCTTCAAACAGTTTATATCCGGTCTGCTAATTACGGTTGCGCTGGTTGGTCTTGACCAGAGCATGATGCAGAAAACACTTACCGTAAAAAATGCACGGGACGCAAAGAAAAACGTTCTTACTTTCAGCTTTTTCATCGCATTTGCACAGACAATGTTTCTTGGACTGGGAATACTTATTTATTTGTATGTCGAGCGACATGGAATAAATCTTGCTTCACAAAACGGCAAATTTCTAAACACAGACGACCTTTATCCTTTACTGACACTGAATTATTTCGGAAAGATCGGGGCTATTGCATTTCTGATAGGCGTTATTGCCTCAACATTCGCCAGTATTGATTCCTGTATTGCTGCCCTCACAACAGCTTTCAGCTATGACTTTGTTGATATCGAAAATCAACCTCAGGAGCTGCGGAAGAAGCTAAAGAACCAGGTTCTGTTTGGGGTCAATATTGTAATGTTCCTCATAGTAATGGCGTTCTGGAACAGCAAGGGAGCTATCATCAACACCATATTCAAAATAGCCGGTTACACTTACGGACCCATTCTGGGCTTATACCTGACCGGCCTATTCTCAAAGATTAAATTCAAAGAGAAATGGGTCCCTGTTGCCTGTGTCTCAGCTGCGTTATTTACATGGCTCCTTAATGGATATTTTATCAGGTCTTTTCATTTTGATTTCGGGTTTATGAATATTTTTGTGAATGCGTTACTGACGATCTTGTTTTTGTTTGTAATAAGAAAAAATCAAAGTGAGAACATCAATAAAAAAGTATATGAGACTGTATAAAAATCCTTAGTGTTCCTAAGTGATCCCGATAGCTCCTTTGCGTTTACTAGTTTTGATTTTAAAAGGAAAGATTATATAATGGAACAACAAGGAAGAAAGAATATCATATGAAGAAGGAAGAAAGACCTTTAATCAGACTGACAACGTCTCAGCTGGATTTTGCAGTCTGTGCACAGATGATGTCTGCAACAGATCCATGGATTACCCTGGATATGAATTACGAACAATGCTTTAAAGCGTTTGACGGAGAATGCAAAGAAATATATATTATTGAAAAAGAGAATGTTATTGCCGGTTTTGTAATTCTTCAGACAACCGGAACTTTTTCAGGATATATTCAGACAATATGCGTTGGAGAGGCTTACAGAGGAATGGGGCTGGGGAAAATGTTATTGCGTCATTGCGATAAAAGGGTACTTCAATTTTCACCAAACCTGTTCATATGCGTCTCATCATTTAACACTGGTGCTATAAAGCTATATTATAAATTTGGTTTTAAGCTTGTAGGAGAACTTGACAATTTCGTCAAACAGGGCTTTACCGAATTACTGCTTCGTAAAACAGTCGGTCCAAGAGTCGGTTATCATGTCTCCTTGTGACCCTTAGTGATAACCTTTGTGTTCCTTCGTGTTAAAAGACAATTCATCTAACCACAAAGGATCACAAAGTAAAACTCAAAGTTACACAAAGGTAAAAGTAAACATTTATTTATTTTTTTGACACTCCTTGCTAATAAGGAAATCTGTAAATAAAAATTATTCTAATGCGTAATCAATTATTTCTTATTCTGTTCTTTCTATCTACTTTATGTTCAGTCTCGAAAAGTCAGAGAATTACTCCTGAAGCAGCTAAGGCAAACCTTATAGCCACAATAGATAGCATCCTTCAGGCGAAGGTTGACAGGAACGAGATCCCGGGGGCTGTAATTGAGATTAAGAAAAACAATAAAATAATCTGCAAGCATGCTTACGGCTATGCACAAAAATATAACTTTAACCATCATCTTCTCACTCCTCCTGAACCGATGTCGGTCAATACTCTTTTTGACATTGCTTCCCTGACCAAAGTTATCGGAACGACTACGTCCATCATGTTACTGGTTGATAAGGGGTTGCTTAAGGTTGAGGACCCAGTATACAAGTTTATAAAAGCATTTGACACACCCGCCAAAAGAGAAATTACAATCCGGCATCTTCTGACACATTCAGCCGGCCTTTATGAATGGTATCCTCTTTACTACAGAGCATCAAACAAAGAAGAAAGCTATAAACTAATCGGAGAGCTGCCTCTGATGTTTCCGGTGGGGGCACAACGCCGTTACAGTGATTTGGGGTTTGTACTTCTCGGAGAAATAGTTGAAATTGTATCGGGTCTGGCATTGGAAAAATTCGAGAAACAGAATATTTTTCGGCCCTTGCAAATGACAAACACAACATATAACCCGCTCAAAACAGGAAATTTCAAAAGCATAGCAGCCACTTCACATGGTAATCCGTACGAAAAAAGAATGGTTTATGATTCAACCCTGGGGTTTAAAATAAAGGAAATTGATCCTGAAAAATGGAACGGTTGGCGAACCTATACGCTGAGAGGAGAAGTAAACGACGGTAATGCCTGGTATGCCAATGGAGGAATTTCCGGTGCTGCCGGATTGTTTTCAACAGTCGATGATCTTCAAAAATTGGTTGATTTGATAAGGAATTACGGGAAAGCAGGTAACATTCAGTTTATTTCAGAAAAAACCATTAGGACCTTCCTGACAAAAGATAAATTCAACAACGGACTTGGCTGGATGATGGATACTGATAACTCATTTATGAAAAATGGTCCGTCAGGATCATTTGGCCATTCCGGATTCACAGGTACCAGTATTACCATTATTCCTGAATATGGAATATCTGAAATTCTGTTGATCAACAGACAGAATACCGGCTTGCTTGAAAATGGTGACTATTATAATGTAAGTCCGATACGACTTCAGGTGTTCAATGCAATATTGAAATATCAAAAACAAATCGAGGGCCAATAAATTGCCTTTATTTCCCGATTCTCTTCTCAAGTAATAATTTAAAGAAGAATCTGAAATACCTGATGCCTGACAGGAATAAAGCTAATCCAATGCCATTGTAAAGGATTGACAGGTACATTTTTGGTATTGATGAATGCCTCAATGTAATTCCCATCGAAACCATTATCACAACTATGATATAGCTTTTCCAGGTCATAAATGAAAACGGATTTGTTTTCTCAGTGAGAGACAATATGCGGTTCAGGTTTTTATCGGCAATCTTCAAAAAGCCAAAATGATGGATAGGCATTGCTGCAAGGAACCCGACAGGATATAATAAAAATTGTTCCCTCGTGGTACACACTGATAACCAGGTAACTGCATAACTGACTAGTAAAACCCCCACTCCACACCACATCAGTCCGGCCATAAGAACCAGGACACTTTTATCAACCGTACCTTTAAGTTTTATTTGCCCCATCTCCTGTTATATCATTTTTGCATGACGGAATGGCTGAATTTCGATTTTTTCCCAGACGTCCCCGGTAATATATGGTTCATCTTTCAATCTTTCATCAAGAGATTGCCGGTCAGGGAACTCATATACAATCATAGATCCTATCATTTTATCATTGTCATCAAGAATAGCTCCTCCAAATAAATATTCGCCTGCCATCTTAAGCCTGCTGATTTTTTTAAGATGTTCTTCACGAACATTTAATCTTCTCTGCAACGCTTCAGGATCATTTCCATCATAAGCCAACAACAAAAATTGCATCTCTTTTCAATTTTAGTAATTATAAATAATCTTATGACAAAAATATTGAATTTCTTCAATTACCAAGAATATGATTATCCTATGAATTAACGTTCAGGCTTTTCATCCGCATTGATTATATTTGTTCTTTCTAATAGTGCCATCACCAAGTTTGCAGATTAATATTTTATTGTTTCCCATATGTTGAATTTTAAGAACCTCTCGAATTATTTCGGATTCTTAAGAGACCTGAAAAGAAGCGATCACAGACGTGTTTTCGGGGCTTTGGATATTTTAAAATATATTGGTCCCGGTTTGCTTGTTACCGTCGGATTCATCGATCCCGGCAACTGGGCCGCAAATATTGCAACCGGGTCGCAGTTTGGGTACACGTTACTATGGGTTATTTCTCTTTCCACAATTATGCTGATTGTACTTCAGCATAACGTCGCCCACCTGGGAATCGCTACCGGGCTATGCCTTTCAGAAGCTGCTACAATTTATTTAAAACCCTGGGTTTCCAAATCTGTCCTGTCATTTGCTGTTTTGGCCTCCGTGTCCACTTCCCTGGCCGAGATCCTGGGCGGGGCAATAGCATTAAATATGTTGTTTAATATTCCAATAATAATAGGTGCCATACTGGTAACCATTTTTGTAATTATAATGCTGCTTTCAAATTCCTATCAGAAAATTGAAAGATGGATCATTGGGTTTGTTTCAATTATCGGCCTTTCATTTTTATACGAACTATTTCTGGTGAAAGTTGACTGGATACAGACGGGAATTTCGTGGGTTAAACCTTCCATACCGGATGGTTCTATGTTGTTGATAATGAGTGTACTTGGCGCAGTTGTTATGCCACATAACCTTTTTCTGCATTCAGAGATAATTCAAAGCCGTCAATGGAACCTGGAGGATGAAAAAATTATTAAAAAGCAACTCCGGTTTGAATTTGCAGATACATTATTCTCAATGATAGTAGGCTGGGCTATAAACAGCGCCATGATAATTCTTGCTGCAGCAACATTTTTTGCTAAGAGCCAGAAAGTTGAAGAGCTTCAGCAGGCGGAAAGACTTCTTGAGCCATTGCTTGGATCCAATGCTTCAGTCGTTTTTGCCGTTGCCCTTCTTTTTGCCGGGGTTGCATCAACAATAACTTCGGGAATGGCCGGAGGGTCAATAGTATCAGGAATGTATGGCGAACCGTATAATGTTAAAGATAATCATTCCCGTATAGGCATTATAATCTCGTTGCTTGGTGCCTTAATACTGATATTTTTTATAGGGGATCCTTTTAAGGGACTGATTTTATCACAGGTATTCCTCAGCATTCAGTTGCCTTTTACAATAGCCATACAGATATACTTAACTTCTTCAAAAAAAGTTATGGGAAAATATGCCAATAGCCGCTTTCTTATTTTGTTGCTGTCGGTTATTACAGGAATAGTTACTTTTCTAAATATTAAATTGTTTATCGATTTTTTAAAATGATAAAATAAAAGATTAGTGTATTATGCCTGAGAAAGAATATAGAATTGGATTGGTATTAAGTGGTGGTGGAGCCAGAGGATTCGCCCATCTCGGAGTGATCGAGGCTTTGAATGAGGCTGGAATTTTCCCTGATGTAATATCCGGAACCAGCGCCGGAGCAATTATTGGTGTATTATATGCCGATGGCCTTGCTCCGAAAGAAATATTAAAAATCATGAATGGTGGCAGCCGTCTTGACTTTATGCGTCCTACCTTACCAAGAGAAGGGTTACTTCAAATCAGCGGAATTCTTAAAATATTGAAATCGAGCTTACGGGCAAAAAAGTTTAGTGAGCTTAAAATACCCTTATTTGTTGCCGCAACTGATCTTAACAACGGAAAAGCTGTCTATTTTTCTGATGGAGATTTATTTGATCCTGTAATAGCTTCTGCAAGTATTCCGGTCCTTTTTCAACCCGTAAAAATCAAGGATATTTCATATGTCGACGGGGGCGTGCTTGATAATCTGCCATTAAGGCCGATCGAGAATAAATGCAGGATACTCATCGGTTCTTTTGTAAATCCTGTAGGTTATCTCGAAAAAATAAGCGGTTTAATAAATATTGCCGAAAGAACATTTATGCTCAGTATGTCGAAAGAAATCTTTGAAAAGGCAAAGAAATTCGATCTTTTTATTGCTCCTCTGGAACTTAGAAAGTATAAAATTCTCGATCCTGAAAAAGCAAATGAACTATTTAAGATTGGTTATATTGCTACCAAAGAAAAACTTAAAGATATTAATGTTGAAAAGCTCATCGGCTTAAAACCTGCAAAAAGCATTTAGTTTTTCTTAGTTTCTCAGAGAAACACTGAGGTTCAACAGAGAGCCACAGAGAAAACTAATTTGTATAATATTTATTCACTGGTAAATCCAAATTACTTGCTATGTGTTTCCTCTGTGAAACAGATTTCATTATTTCCTGATCAACAAATAAAGATTCTTAATCTCAGCTTCCCACAATGATTCATCCGGGGTTTCAAGAATAAGAGGCATATTATCAAGTCTGATGTCGTTCATCAACATTCTGAAAACATCCTCTCCAAGGAATCCTTTTCCAATATTATCGTGTCTGTCAACCCTTGTGGACAGTTCCTTCTTTGAATCATTTATATGCATTCCCCGCAGGTACTTAAATCCGATAATCTTATCAAACGTCCTGAACGTCTCATCATATCCCTCCTGCGATTTAATATTATATCCGGAAGTGAAAGCATGGCAGGTATCTATACAGATTCCAACCCTCGATTTATCGTCAACCTTTTCAATAATAAACCTGAGTTGCTCGAATTTGTGTCCCATATTTGTTCCCTGCCCGGCGGTGTTTTCAATAACAGCAGTAACACCTTTTGTTTTATCAAGGACAATGTTAATAGATTCCGCAATCCGGGTGAGGCATTCTTCTTCACTGATTGTTTTCAGGTGACTCCCGGGATGAAAATTTAGCCTGTCGAGACCCAGTTGTTCACACCGTTGCATTTCATCAAGAAAAGAAGCTCTTGATTTTTCCAGAGGTTCCATTTCAGGGTGGCCGAGATTTATCAGGTAGCTGTCGTGTGGCAGAATCTGAAATGGTTTGTAATCAAGCTTCTCACAATTCTCCCTGAATGCTTTAATACTTGCTTTGGTTAAAGGATTCGAAAACCATTGTCTCTGGTTTTTTGTGAACAAGGCAAATGCTTTTGCTCCAATCGCTTTGGCATTTAACGGAGCATTTTCTACTCCTCCGGAAGCGCTTACATGCGCACCAACATATTTCATGGCTCTAATAATAAACTGGTAAGGCAAAAATTATATTCAGGATGATTTACTTATAACCTGAATAATTGAACAATATAACAAAAACTAATATCTTATGTTTATATTATAAATTTGAATAAGTATAAGGATATTCTTAATTTTGTAATGAACTCTTTAAACACTACAAGATAAATGGCAGACTTAAACAGCAGTACTCCAACAGTACAGGGACCAAAAAAAAGCACTCCCATCGGATTGATTGTAACATCAGTTATACTGGGCGTTGCCCTGATTTTTCTTATCTATATGTATTTCGAGAAAAAGAACAAAATGATCGAAATGGAAACTGCTCTGACACAGGAGAAAGATTCGCTGGCAAATGAGCTCAGGCATATGGTAGTTGCTTTTGATACTCTGAAAACCAACAACGATACCTTGAAAGCAGGAATGGAGAAGCAAAAAAATAAAATTGTCCAGATTTTGTCTATTAATGCATCAAATGTCCGACTGATAAAATCATATAAAAACGAGATCACAACAATGAGAGAAATAATGAAAAGCTATATTGTGCAGATCGATTCTCTCAATACAAGAAACAAGATGCTTACTTCAGAAAATACTGAGATAAAACAGCAAATCACACAAGTCAGGAATACAAATACCGAATTGTCAAAAGCAAAAGAAGAACTTAGTACCAAGGTTGAGGTTGCATCTGTTATTCAGGCTAAGAATATTGCAGCCGTTTCTCTGAATAAAAAGAGAAAAGAAACCACAAGGATTAATAATCTGGATAAGCTCAGAATATGTTTCACACTGAGGGAAAATCCACTGGCAAAAGCCGGACAAAAAGATGTTTACATGAGAGTTATAAGACCTGACTCATTGGTTGTAACAAGCAGTCCTGATAACCTTTTTGATTATAAAGGCAACAAAATTATTTATTCCGCCACACGTCAGGTTGACTATCTGAACCAGGATATTGAAGTGTGCATTTTTATGGATAATAAAGGTGATTTTATTATCGGGAACTATAGTGTTGAACTTTATCTGGATAACAACATAATAGGACGTACAAATTTTATGCTTTCAAAAAAATAATTAATCTTTGCCCGGCATCATAAATTCAGAAATAATATTGTCCGAAATCAATTTTCCCTGGTTTGTCAGAACCAGGGAATTTTTTTCAAGCTTCATCAAACCATAATCTCTGTATTTCCCTGAAAGATTTACCACATAATCGTATCCCTCCTTTTCAAAACTTTCTTCAACATACTCAAGGTCAATGCCCCACATAGTTCTGAGTGAGGTCATTATATATTCATTAAAACGCTTTTTTATGTCAAGTTCCTCACTTTCAAAAAAGGGTTTCCCTGTATTGACTGACTTTATATATCCCTTGAGATCATGGATATTCCATTGTCGTGAATAACCATTAAAAGAGTGAGCAGACGGCCCAAGCCCGAGATAGCTGACTTGTTTCCAGTAGTTAGAATTGTGTATGGAGAAATAACCCGGTTTTCCGAAATTTGAAATTTCATACTGGATAAATCCGGCATTTTCAGACTTTTCAATAAGAGTATTGAACTGTGCGGCACTGTCATTTTCATCAATTTCAGAAATCAAACCTTTTTCAAGCATCTTTCCAAAGACAGTTCCGGGTTCAATTGTCAGATGATATGCAGACAGGTGCTTAATGTCAAATGAAAATGAAAAATCCAAATTTGATTCCCAATCCTTCAAGGACATGCCCGGGATACCATAAATCAGATCGATAGTTACATTGTCAAATCCTGCATCTAAAGTATTTCTAAGAGCTTTGACTGCCCCTTCTGAATCGTGCCTTCTGTTGAGCATTTTAAGATCTGAATCCCTCCATGATTGAATTCCCAGGCTGATCCTGTTCACTTTACAATTTCTGAGACCATCCAGATAAACAGGCTGAACATCATCAGGATTCATTTCAAATGTGATTTCACAATCTTCTGACAAACGGAATATATTGTTTATATGATTCAGAATTGTTTCCAGATCTTTAACTGAAAAGACCGATGGGGTTCCACCGCCAATATAAATTGTTGAAATCGTTTCGTCCTCAAGATAATCCCTTCTTAATGAAGCTTCTGTAAGCAGAGCATCAATAAATGCAGAATAATCATTTACCGAAATCACGTGATAGAAATCACAGTAAAAACAGAGCTTTTTACAAAAAGGTATATGTATATAAATCCCTGCCATGTAACAAAGTTAAATAAAGGATATGTTATTATAGCTCTTAGTTGTCTTTAAGTTATGTTGTTTCATTAGACCCAGTCGTATTGCCTTGCAGTCATTTATTCTCCCGTTCGCCACTTCTCTCATATTCCGTTGTCCCAGTGCTTTATATTAATTAAATTTGCATCAAACTTTAAAAATGATAAAGAAGAACATATTCTCAATACTGGTGGCTCTGATAATATTGTATCTCAGCCTTGCTAACTCTCACACCTTTGATAAAGTTTCATCTATTATTGATTTTCCGAACATTGATAAAGTTGTTCATTTTGGAATGTATTTTAGTTTAATGATGGTGCTTGTTTTTGAAAACCGGAAAACTATTAAAGGTTTCAGACATTTATTTATTATCGGCCTTATCCCGTTTTCGTTCGGCATTTTAATGGAAATTCTTCAGGCCACACTTACAGTTACAAGGACTGGAAGCGTTTTTGATGCATTGGCAAACGGTGCCGGAATTCTTGTTTCAATCTTTTTATGGCTCTTGATTAAACCGCTTAGAAAAGAGATAATCAGATAGTTATTAAATCGGGATTTTTCGATTTTATAACCAACTCATGAATTGTTCTCGTACTGAAAAGTTTAATAAGCTCTTTCCTTGGTTTCTCATAATCCTTGTGAAGAGGACAATGTTTCCCGTCTTTTTCGACCCCTTCGCAGGTACCATTATGCATTATACAATTTGTAAAAGTCTCGTATCCGTCTATTGTATTTACAATATCAAGCAAGGTTATCTTTCTCGGGTCTTTTAATAAAGAAAAACCTCCATGGGGCCCCTTTGAAGAACTGAGAATTTTTTGTTTTGCGAGCAATTGAAGAATTTTTGCGAGGAAAGGAGTCGGAAGATCTAGATCTCTGCTTATTTGTTTTATACCTGTCTTGCCGGTTATTAACGGTTGACGTGCCAGGTAAATGACAGCCCTTATTCCATATCTGCAGGAATTTGAAAGCATCTTAATAAATCTTTAATGAGATCTTCTCAATTCTTCTGGTGTGACGTCCATCCTCAAAGGATGTTGTAAGAAAAGTTTTGACGATCAGGTACGCTTCTGATTCAGAAATAAACCATCCTGGTAATGTAAGAATATTAGCATCATTATGCTCCCTGGATAGCCTGCTTATCTCTTCATTCCAGCATAAAGCAGCTCTGATAGCGGGATGTTTATTTACTACCATGTTTATTCCATTGCCAGTCCCGCAAATCGATATTCCAAATTCATATTCACCTGCACTTATTGCGTTTGCCAAAGGATGCCCGTAATCGGGATAGTCAACCGTCTCTCCCGCAGAACATCCAAAATCCTTTACATCATACTTTTCCTTTATAAGATAACCCAATAACTTCTCTTTAAGGTAATATCCCGCATGATCTGACACTATCGCTATTTTTCTGTTTTTCAACTTTCTGCCTTTTAATTTAATTTCTGTTAAGAGCCCGCAAATTAACACATTTGATTAATTAAAAGAAAAAAGTATTCTTATATCTTCATTCCGAATTTAGTAAGATGTAAAAGAAACAAAGCAACGAGAGGATTGTTTACTTCTGCAGCACCTCCCAATTTATTATTGGGAGACTGATTTTCTCTCTTAATAATGATAGGTAATCGATTTTTCTGAGAGTTAATTATATTTTTCAATTCCGAAATCGGGGGCCGGTGTGAGCTAAAACCGATTGTTAATAACATGTAAATAATTGCCAATAAAGAGTTATAATTTCATGTTTTATTAACCACTTCAAAAGTCTGAAGATGGAAATTACCTGATTAAATAAAGTTATAAGGGAATAAAAACAAAATATGAACTTTAAATAAACTTTAAAACTATAATTTTGCTGTTTTCTGATTATGAATAAACATATTTTAACGCTTGTTAATTAAATTACTAAACCGCTGATATTCAAAAATGGTATGTTTTTTGAACTGTTGAAAAGATGTTAGCAGACCGGTAATGATGAATATTACAACAAATATCTGAATATTATATCAACACTATGAACAGGATATTAATATCATCATAAATAAATTTAATATTAAAATATAAAAGTATTATACTGTTAATTAAAATCCAGAAGCTTGGAGAAAAGTAATTATATACTGCAATATTGATTAAGTTTATCTCCAGATTAATCAACCTAATTTTCCACTGTTAAAATGCACACTCCCGAACAAAATATTTTGGAAATAAAGAAGCTGAAAGAAGAAAAAAATGCAATCATTCTAGCTCACTATTATCAGACAGGAGATATTCAGGATATTGCTGATTTTGTTGGAGATAGCCTTGCTTTGTCACAGAAAGCTGCTTCCAATTCAGCTGATATTATTCTTTTCGCCGGAGTAAAATTCATGGCAGAAACAGCAAAAATACTGGCTCCACAGAAGAAGGTACTTCTACCTGATCTGAATGCCGGCTGCTCTCTGGCCAATTCATGCAAAGCAGAGGATTTTGAGAAATTTTTAAATGAAAATCCGGGGAGAACGGTTATTTCTTATGTCAACACAACAGCAGAAATAAAAGCATTGTCAGATATAATTTGTACATCATCAAATGCTGTTCAGATAGTTGCATCCCTTCCTCCTGAGGAGAAAATCATATTTGCACCTGATCGTAATCTGGGAAATTATATCCTTAATAAGACAGGACGTGATATGATAATCTGGAACGGAACCTGTCATGTTCACGAGGAATTTTCACTGGAGGCAATTCTTAGATTGAAGGAAGAAAATCCGGATGCAAAAATTATAGCTCATCCCGAATGTGAGTTGCCTGTAAGGCTAGTTGCTGATTTCATTGGTTCTACTTCATCATTGCTTCAGTTCACCAGGAAAGACAAAGGAAATTGTTATATTGTGGCAACTGAAGCCGGAATTATTCATCAGATGATTAAAGAGAACCCGGGTAAGAAATATATACCTGCACCGCCCAGAGATTCAACCTGCGGATGCAGCGAATGCAGCTTTATGAAACTCATAACGATAGAAAAAATACTAAATTGCTTAAAAAACGAACAACCAGAAATTACTCTTGACAATAAAATAATCATGAGGGCACAAAAGCCTATAAAAAGAATGATGGAAATATCTGAAAAACTTGGACTTTAAATCATGAAAAGAATTAATATCTTAATCTTTTTTGTTTTAATATGTAAATTATGCCTTTCACAGGATACTGAGACTTTAAAGGATGGATATCAGGTATTTAAATATCCAAATGGAGCTGTTTCAAGTGAAGGTGTTATTAAAAACGGAAAACCTGAAGGATTCTGGAAAAGCTTTTATGTCACGGGAATTAAGAAATCTGAAGGAAAAAGAACAAACTTTCTTCTCGACAGCATCTGGCTTTTTTATGATCAGGCCGGGGATACCACTGAAAAAATAAATTACCTATACGGGAAAAAAAATGGATGGTACTATAAATATAAAAAAGATCCGTCAAAAGGACTTTATATCTGGTCAAAAGAGCTTTTTGCTGCTGACAGGAAAGAAGGTACTGCCTATGTCTATTACTCAGATGGTAAAATACAGCAGACTTTTGCATACAATGGAGGTAAGAAAGAGGGTTTATCAAAAGAATATGATAAAGATGGAAATATCATCACTCTTTTTGAATATACGAATGATTTTCTTGTAAGCAGGGAGCGGATAAACAGAACAGATAAAAACGGTTTAAAGCAGGGCGACTGGGAAGAATTTTATGCCAACGGAGGAATAAAATCAGAAAAATCTTTCAAAGATGGCCTTATTCACGGCTATTATAAAGAATATGATATCCACGGAAAACTTGTTCTTACGATGCTTTATGAAAACGGAGCAATTGTGAAATCGAGAGTGGAAGATGAACCCGACATAGAAATTGTTAACAAACATGACCAGGATGGTAAACTCATCTATAGCGGTCCATATCGCAATAAAATACCTGTTGGCGTTCACAGGGAATTCGGTAAAGATGGAAAGGTAACAAATGCTTTTATTTACAATGATAACGGATTACTGCTTTCTGAAGGAATAGTTGACGAATCTGGAAAGTACAATGGTAAGTGGAAGGACCTCTTTTCTGATGGAAAAGTCCAGGCAGAAGGCCAGTATACCGATAGCCGGCGCTCAGGACAATGGAAATTCTACAACCTTGCGGGAAAAGTCGAACAGACAGGTTCTTACAACAACGGACGTCCTGACGGATTATGGAACTGGTATTATGAAAACGGAGCTCTGCTGAAAGAAGAAGAGTATTTCCAGGGGCAACGTGATGGGGCATCAACTGAATATTCATCAAGCGGAGAAGTTATTGCCCTGGGACAATATTCCGACGGAGAAAAGAACGGACAATGGAAATATAAAACGGGAGAGATGACTGAGGAAGGAAAATATATTATGGGACTTAAAGATGGCATTTGGAAATCGTTTTATGACAATGGTAAGATGAAATTCAAAGGTAACTTTGTGCAGGGCAACCCCGATGGGCAGCAAATATTTTATTATGAGAACGGTAAAATGAAGGAGGAAGAGTACTACCAGATGGGTATAAGACAAAAAACCTGGAAGAAATTCAGCGAAGACGGCACCCTGTTCCTGGTCATTTCATATAAAGATGATGTTGAAATCAGTATAAACGGTGTTAAGATTAAACTTCCTGAAAGCGATGCAAAGCTCATAAAATAATTACTTTGATTTATGGAAGAAAATATTAACATCAGAAAAGATATTATCACTCCCAATGATAAAGAGTTCGAGAAACAGTTAAGGCCATTAAATTTCAGCGATTTTAAAGGGCAGAAACAGGTAATTGAAAACCTGATTGTATTTGTAACTGCTGCAAGACAAAGGGGAGAATCTCTCGATCATGTTCTGTTGCATGGCCCTCCGGGATTAGGCAAAACAACTCTTGCAACTATAATCGCCAACGAACTTAACGTAAATCTCCGAGTTACGTCGGGACCAGTTCTGGATAAACCGGGTGATCTGGCAGGATTGCTCACAAACCTTCAGGAAGGAGATGTGCTGTTTATTGATGAAATTCACCGCCTGAGTCCGGTTGTTGAAGAATACCTGTATTCCGCTATGGAAGATTTCCAGATTGACATAATGATTGATAAGGGTCCGAGTGCAAGAAGTGTCCAATTAACACTTAATAGCTTTACTCTGATAGGAGCTACAACACGTTCAGGGCTGCTTACCAGTCCGTTAAGAGCAAGATTTGGAATTAAATTCCATCTGGAATATTATGATCATGAGATACTTAGAGGTATAGTGAAAAGATCAGCGGGTATTCTTAATATTAAAATTGAAGAAGAGGCAGCAATCGAAATTGCCAGGAGAAGCAGAGGAACCCCAAGAATTGCAAATGCCCTGCTTAGGAGAGTAAGAGATTTTGCACAGGTAAAAGGTACAGGAGAAATTGATATTGATATTACAATGTATGGCCTCAAAGCCCTGAATATTGATCAGCATGGACTGGATGAAATGGATAACAGAATTCTATCAGTAATAATCGATAAATTCCAGGGCGGGCCTGTCGGGCTGAATACAATCTCTACAGCTGTGGGTGAAGAAAGCGGGACAATTGAGGAAGTTTATGAGCCTTTTCTTATAAAAGAAGGATATCTTAAAAGAACGCCCAGGGGACGTGAAGCAACCGAACATGCCTATAAACATCTGGGAAAACAGTTTGGACGCGAAATGCCAGGAACGCTGTTTTGAAATAATTTTGTTTTATTAATAAGGAGATTCCGAACGAAGTGAGGAATCTCAAAATCATAGAACGGAATTGTCAAATATTTCTTTTTTTATTCGATTCATATTCAGGAACTAAGACTCTCTGAACTGTGTTTCCTTTTGGGGTCTCTTAATTAAACACATTGCTGATCTTTTCAAGACCTTTTGTATTCAGAATCTTGATTTTTCTACCATTGAGCTCGACAAGTTTGTCTGATTTAAACTCTGACAATAGTCTTATGACTGATTCTGTAGCGGTGCCGACTATGTTAGCTAGTTCTTCACGAGTAAGTGAGATATTCAGATAGCTATCGTTATCCAGACCAAAATCATTTACAAGAAAAAGCAGAACTTCTGCAAGACGTTCCCTGACAGTCTTCTGAGCAATATCAGTTATAAACGAATTAGCTTCACCTAATTCATGACAGGCAAGCTTGAGCAATTCAATAGCGTATGATGGATTGGTTTTAATAAATGATATGAGGATTTCTGAAGGAATAAAGCAAACCTGGCAATCTTCGATAACTTTAGCTGAAGTACATGCAAGCTCATTGCTAAGGACACTACGGTATGCAATAATATCTCCCTTCTTGGCAAATCTGATTATTTGTTCTTTACCGTCAAAACCTGTTTTAAATACTTTAATAATACCTCTGTGGATGCAGAAAAATCCGCTTATCCGGTTACCTTCCTGATAAAGAATATCGCCACGTTTGTAATGCCGGAAATCCTTTTCAAAGTTAAGAGCATCAACTTCATCAGGAGTAAGATACTTGAAAATCGACCCTGTCTCCAGGGAGCAACTGTCACATAGCGGTACGTGAATTTCTTGCTGTTTCATTTCATCCCCTTAATTATTGTGCAAAGAGTAACACAATCGTTATTTAAATGTTCAATTTAATTAAAATGCACTTTTAAACTGATCTAAAAATCTTAAATCATTTTCAAAATACAGTCGCAGATCATTGACTCCATACTTGAGCATAGCTACACGTTCAATACCCATCCCGAAAGCAAATCCTGTATATTTCCTGCTATCGATACTGCAGGCTTCAAGCACATTAGGATGCACCATTCCGCAACCTAAAACTTCAAGCCAACCTGTATGTTTACAAACGTTACAGCCTTTTCCGCCACAAATCTTGCAGCTGACATCCATTTCTGCAGAAGGCTCCGTGAAAGGGAAATACGAAGGCCTTAGCCTTATTTCAGTTTCTTTTCCGAACATCTCCCTGGCAAAAAACAGCAGAGTTTGTCTGAGATCGGCAAACGACACATTTTCATCTATATATAAACCTTCTACCTGATGGAATATACAATGTGCACGAGCCGAGATAGCTTCATTACGAAAAACCCTACCCGGAGAGATTGTCCTGATGGGAGGTTTTTGATTTTGCATCACCCTTACCTGTACCGACGATGTATGAGTACGAAGTAAAATATCCCGGGGACTGGAGTCTTCAGATGAAAGTCTGGAGATATAAAAAGTATCCTGCATATCCCGTGCAGGATGCTCGGGAGCAAAATTAAGTTTTGTAAAAACATGATCATCATCCTCAATTTCAGGTCCTTCAGAAACTGTGAAGCCTATTCTTGTAAATATATCTATGAGTTCATTTCTTACAATGGATATGGGATGCCGCGATCCGAGAGAATAAAGATAAGAAGGCCTTGTAAGATCGGTATAAGATGTTATATCTTCGAGATTTGAAAGTTCAGTTTTAAGGGAATTATATTTTTCCTGTGCATTCTGCTTTAAAAGATTCAGTTTTTGACCAATCTCTTTCTTTGAGGAAGGAGGTACATTTTTGAAATCTTCGAAAAGATCAGAAAGCAAGCCCTTTTTGCTAAGGAATTTCAAACGGAATAGTTCCAGATCCCCTGTGTTTTTTAAGGTTACAGAAGAAACCTCTTGTAACAGTTCTGTAATTTTTTGAAGCATTAAAAAATTAGTTTTTTAAAATTTGTATTTTAATAATCTTTACATCATTAAGAGGTTTGTCATTGCTGTCAGTCTGAACTTCAGCAATTTTATCAATAATATCAAGTCCTTCAATTACCTCTCCAAATACAGTGTAAGTTCCATCCAGACGGGGAGTTCCTCCTGATGTTTTATAAACATTCCGCTGTTCTTCGGAAATTTTATAATCCTTATATGAGGTGAGAAACTGAAACATTTTTATAGAGGCAAACTCCTGGATTTCGGCATCTGTAGAGGATTTTCCAGCACGTCGCAAACTATCGGAAGTTTCTTTTAGGAAATTGTTAAACTTGTATTGCTTCATGTTACTGTTTATCCGTTGTTCAGCCTGGTTGAGTTCATCATCAGTTAGTTTGACTCCCTGTACAATATAGAACTGGGTTCCTGAAGATCTCATTTCAGGATTTACGTCATTGCCCTGACGTGCAGCAGCAAGTGCTCCTTTCTTATGAAAATTAAGTTTATTGAATTCAGCTGGAATTGTGTAGGTTTTAATAGTATCAGGTAAATTCTTAAATGAACCGGATTTAGATAAAGGAGCACCCGCCTGTATCATAAAATTTTTAATAATACGATGAAAAGAAATGTCATTATAAAATCCGGAATTTACTAATTGGATAAAATTATCGCGGTGATGAGGAGTAGAGTCGTATAATTTAATCTTCATATCTCCAAGGGTAGTTTTAATCAGAAGTGTCGTGGTTTCATTCCCTCCGGGAGCATTACAAGAAACTGTTACCATGAAGAAAATCAGATAAAGTATTTTTTTTGAATAGAGACGCATAAATTTCGAAATTGGTTAATAAAGTTTTGCTATTGAGAGTACAAAGATATTTAACTTTGGATGATACAAGGAAATATTGGTTTTCAAATTGCATTATTTTATTCAATTCAAGTAGTAAAATGTATTGGTAAATGCATTAGCAGTATATTTGTTTTTTAAGATTAGAATTATTTTAGGTGATATTGATATGAAGATTAGAGTAATAAAAAAGTCAAAACATAAACTTCCCGAATATTCAACCAAAACCTCTGCGGGTATTGACGTATGGGCAAATCTTGAAGAGAAAATAATTCTAAAACCCATGGAAAGGGTCATGGTTCCGACTGGGTGGTTTTTAGAATTTCCTGAAGGATATGAAGCGCAGATAAGACCAGGAAGCGGACTGGATATAAAAAAAGGTATTACAATTCTGAATTCTCCGGGAACAATAGATGTTGATTACCGTGGAGAAGTTTGCATTAATCTTGTGAACTTATCTGATAAAAGCTCTGTTATTGAAGATGGGGAAAGAATTTGCCAGATGGATATTTCTAAACATGAAAAAGCTGAATGGGAAGATGTAGATATTCTTTTAGAATCGGAAAGAGGATCTGGAGGATTTGGTCATATTGGAAAAAGATAATTATGAAACAATATAAAATCGGTTACATTTTTTTAGTCTGTTCGATTTTGAATCTCTCTTCCTGTACAAAAAATTTTATGACATCGACAACAAAAGGAAGATTAAAAGCAAATTACGATGCTGCTGCATTTAATGAAGTATATGTCGAAGGGATCAAGCAAAAATTATTGGGTAATGGTGGGGATGCGCTTAAATATCTGGAACAGTGTATAAAAATTAACCCGGAAAGTGACGCTGCATATTTTCAGATGGCACAAATTGTAGTGGCAAATGGAGATTTAAAGGATGGTAAGCAATATTTAGCTAAAGCATTGTCAATAGATGAAGAAAATATGTGGTATCTGACAATGCTGGCAGGTTTGTATTATCAGGAAAAAAATATTGACAGCTCAATAATTTATTATGAGAAGGCTGTGAAATATTTCCCTGAAAAGGAAAACCTTCAATTAACTCTGGGAAATCTTTATTCTGAAGATAAGAAGTACGACAAGGCTAATTCAATTTTTGAATCATTTGATAATAAATATGGAGTAAACGAAACCTCTACTCTGTCATCAATCAAGAACCTTATCGCTGAGAGTAAGTACGATGATGCAATGGCAAAGACACTCTCATTGCTGAAGGAATACCCTGACGAAATACAGTATAATGGTATTCTTGCTGATGTTTACAGGGGAAAGGGAGAGAACCAGAAAGCATTTGACGTATATAATAAATTGTTAGAGAGAAATCCCGACGATCCGCAGGTTCAGCTTGCGCTTTGTGAATTTTTGTTGACTGATAAACGGTATAGAGAGTTAAGTCTGCTATTGAATACTCTTGTTCTTAATATGAAAGTTGAGAAAGATAGCAAAATATCTCTGATGGCACGTGTTATTGAGGCACCTGACCTTGATAAGGAATTTGAAGAAAAACTGGTAATTTCATTAATGATTTTAGAAGCAAATTATAAAGATGACAATGTTATTCCGCTTCTCAGACCCGAGTTGATGATGAACGAAAAGAAAATGGTAGATGCGTCTCTGAGGCTGGAAGAATTAATTAAGATAAATCCTGATAATTATTACGCATGGGAAAAGCTTCTGGTAGTTTATTTACAGATGAAAGATTATAATAAATTGGTTGCCAGGGGTGAAGAATGTGCTACGAAGTTTAATACATCACTGCCTGCAAAACTGCTTTACGCAAATGGTGCTTTGGAATTGGGTAAATATTCAGTTGCACTTGAAGAATTAAAAAAGGCTGAAATACTGGCAGGTGACAATAAGGACCTTATGGTACAAGTACTTACAATGAGAGCGGATGTATATTACAGAATGAAAGAGTTTATAAAAGCATTTGAAACCTTCAGGAATGCTATGAAGATAAACAGCGATGATCTGACAGTTATTAACAATTATGCATATTACCTGGCGGAGCAAAATTCAAATCTGAAGGAAGCGGAGGAGATGGCAAAAAGGGTTATTGAAAAGGACAAAGGAAATACTACATTCCTTGATACGTACGGATGGGTACTTTATAAGCGAGGAAAACTGAAGGAAGCTGCAAAAGTTATGGAATCAATTATTAACAAGGGTGATAAAACAGATGCAGTATGGTATGAGCATTATGGTTACATATTGAAGAAGCAAAAAAAATGTGAAGAAGCTGTGGCAAACTGGAAAATCGCTCTTCAAATTGATAGTACAAAAACAGATTTATTAAAAGAGATCCAGAGTTGCGGAAAGTAGTTATTATATCGATTCAGTGCATTTTGATTGCAGGTTGTTCTGTAACCAGAAATGTAATTGTTGAAAAGCCTGATAACACAAATAGGTTTACTTCTGATAATATAGCAGAAAGTGTAAGCGAGCAGAATATTACAAATGGGGGGTTTTTTATAGAAAAGGCTGAAATTGAGCTAAATAATGATAAGGGTAAAGAGAAATTTATTGCGAATATTAAATTTGAAGCACCAGACAAATACCTTATTAGTCTGAAGAGCAGATCCGGAATAGAAGGTGCCAGAATATATTTATCAAAAGATACAATATTGATTAATGACAGAATTAATCAAATAGAATACTATGGTACCTCTTTCTATCTGAGAAAAAAGTATGGATTTTCAATGAGTACCTTACCTTTAATTTTCGGAGATCTGGTAGTTGAGGGAAATTTTAAAAACAATGGCAATAAATGTATTGAAGACAGGTTAAAATTAGAATGTGAGGTCAAGGGGGTAGATTTAAATTATAGTATCGATTGTAAAAAACGGAAAGTAATTTTGGTTAATCAGATTAATAATCTTGTTCAACCGGGTGTAAAAATCAAGTATGACCGCTTTCATATTATAGGGTATATTTTAGTTCCAGAAACTATAGAATTAGAAGATTATCAATATAATACATCGATTAGAATCAAGGTTATAAAAATAGTGAAACCCTGGAATGGAAATCTAAAATTTGTTCCGGGTAAAGGTTATGAATTAATTGAGCTTGTATGAAATATTTGATTTTTACAAACATGTTATTGTGGATTATTATAAGCTCTATCTATTCTCAAACAAAAGCGGAACTGGAGGAGAAAAGAAAAGCAGCTTTGAATGAAATAACCTACGTAGATAATATGCTTAAATCTACATCACAAAAGAAGGAGGAAAGTATGAATGCAGTGAAAATAATTGGAAATAAGCTAAATTTAAGAGAATCGGTAATAAAAGGCATGAAGGAAGAAATAAGCCTTATGAATGAAAGAATAGACCTTAATAACCTTGCAATTGAATTAATGGAAAATGACCTTGTAATATTGAAAAATGATTATGCAAAAGCAGTTATAAATTCTTATAAATCACAAAAGGAAAACCCCGATTTTGTTTATATTCTGTCAGCCAGCGATTTCAACCAGGGCTATAAGAGGTTAAAATATTTGCAGCAGGTTACAAAGTTCAGAAGAAAAGAGTCAGAAATAATTTTGGAATTGAAAGACGAGATTAAAACTACAAAGGAAAGATTAGAAAATGATTTGGAGAGATTATCTGATTTAAAGACAAAGCAAGAACAGCAAAAAGGATTATTATTGGCTGAACAGGAAAGTAAGCAAAATTTAGTACAATCGCTTAGCCGGAAAGAAAAGCAACTTCAAAAAGAATTAGTAGAAAAAAGAAGAATAGCCGAGAAGATCGAAAAAGAAATTGACAGGATTATTGAAGAAGAAAGAAAAAAAACAGTTAAGTCTGTTAATACTCCCGAACAAAGACTAATTGGAGAAAATTTTGCGGAAAACAAAGGCAGATTACCATGGCCAGTAGAAAGAGGAATTATTACAAGTCAGTTTGGACTTCACCAGCATCCTGTACTGAAATATGTGACCGAAAATAATATAGGAATTGAAATAACAAGTCTTGGAAAAACAGCGGTTAGAAGTGTTTTTAAAGGAGAAGTTACAAGAGTGTTTTTAATAAAAGGAGCAAATATGACTATTATTATTAGACATGGTAAGTACCTGACAGTGTATGAAAATATTGTAGATTTGAAGGTCAAAGCAGGAGATAAAGTAGATACTAAACAAGAAATAGGAAATGTATTTTGTGATACGGCAAATGGGAATAAGGCTATTTTAAAATTTATGATCTTTGAAGAAAAAGAAAAGCTTGATCCGGAAAAGCTTGACCCGGAATTGTGGATTTCGAGAAATTAGTGGAATTTTGAAACAAATAGAGAATAATTTAGTATAATGTTTGCCAGTTAAGGAATTATGTACAAAATTATCAGGATCGAGTCCACAGTAGGAAACTTAAGAGTTGTTGAAAATGCAATTGATGAAATAACTGCAGCCATTGGGATATCGCAGGACGATTATGGTAAAATTATGGTTTCGGCTATGGAAGCAGTCAATAACGCAATTTTACATGGGAACCATTCCAACCCCGGAAAAATTGTCGAAATAGAGATTAGTTATAAAAATAGTTTGCTAAATATTAAAGTTACTGATGAAGGTCCGGGGTTCAAACCGGAAGCAGTACCAGATCCGACAACTCCTGAAAATATCGAAGCGTTGAACGGAAGAGGGATTTACCTGATGTCACATCTGGCAGATAAAATTGAATACAATACAAAAGGAAATTCAGTTACAATGACCTTTAAGAACAATATATCTTGAGCATCAGAATATTCTATGATGATACAAACTTCAGGTTAAAAGGGTGGAGAAAGACCGTGAAGATTATTAATGAGGTCATAGTAAGAGGAAAAATGATTCCTGGTGATCTTAATTTCATTATCACATCAGATAAAAATCTAAAAGAAATTAATATTGAATTTCTTGAACACGATTACTATACAGATGTTATTACATTTAATTATAACAAGGAGAAGGTAATAAATGGTGAGATTTATATAAGTCTTGACAGAGTAAGAGAGAATTCAGTAAACTATAAAGTTAGTTTAGAGATGGAGGTATTGAGGGTTTTAATTCATGGAGTATTGCATTTAACAGGATTTGATGACTCAGATGAGGTAAGCAGGTTAGAAATGAAAAGAATGGAAGATTACTGGCTCAAATCAATAATGGAATCGGTTTATGGACTTTACATATGATATAATAGTTGTTGGTGGAGGACATGCGGGTTGTGAAGCTGCACATGCTGCGGCAGTTATGGGTGCACATACCTTGCTTATTACAATGGACATGACTAAACTTGCACAAATGTCATGCAACCCGGCAATGGGAGGAATTGCAAAAGGGCAGATTGTAAGGGAAATAGATGCACTGGGAGGTATGAGTGGAATTATTACAGATAGAAGTATGATTCAGTTTCGTATGCTTAACAAGTCGAAAGGACCTGCAATGTGGAGCCCCAGAGCACAATGTGATCGCCAGAAATTTACTTTGGAATGGAGGAAAGCTTTGGAAAAAGAAGAGAAACTTGCTATATGGCAGGAGCAGGCGGATTCATTGATTTTAGACGGAATGAGAGTAATAGGTGTTAAAACTTCGTTTGGGACAATGTTTTATTCTAACGCGGTTATTCTTACTAACGGAACCTTCCTAAACGGTCTTATGCATATTGGATTTAAGAATATTAAAGGAGGAAGATCAGGCGAGCAAGCCTCAACAGGCCTAAGCGAACAACTGAAGCAACTAGGATTTTCTGTGGAAAGAATGAAAACTGGAACAAGTGCGAGAGTTGATGGGAGATCGATTAATTTCAGTGCTATGACAGAACAGAAAGGAGATAATGAAATTAATTCGTTTTCTTATTTGAAAGAGAATAGAAAGTTGCTAAAACAAAAGAGTTGCTTTATTACGCACACAAATGAAGAAGTGCATGAGGAAATACGAAAAGGATTTGAATTCAGTCCGCTTTTTAATGGCAGAATAAAAGGCCGGGGACCAAGATATTGTCCTAGTATAGAAGATAAAGTTGTAACGTTTAAAGAAAGGGATTCACATCAGCTGTTTATTGAGCCTGAAGGCGAGGATACAGTTGAATATTATATAAATGGTTTCTCAAGCAGTTTACCGCTGGAAGTTCAATTAAAAGCTCTTAGAAAAGTTGAAGGATTGGAAAAGGTTGAAATGTTTAGACCTGGTTATGCAATAGAATATGATTTTTTTCAACCGACACAATTGAAACATACTCTTGAAACAAAAACAATATGTAATCTGTTTTTTGCTGGACAAATTAATGGAACAACAGGTTATGAAGAAGCAGCCGCACAAGGATTGATGGCAGGAATAAATTGCGTTTTGAAGATCAGAAACGATTCTCCATTTATTTTAGGTAGAGAGGAATCATATATAGGAGTTCTGATAGATGATCTGGTGACCAAAGGAGTTGATGAACCATATAGAATGTTTACATCCAGAGCAGAATACAGAATACTGCTTAGACAGGACAACGCAGATGAAAGACTCACAAGAAAAGCTTTTGAACTGGGAACGGCAAAAGAAGACAGAGTGGTACACCTTGAAGAAAAAGAGAACATGATAATGGAAGTCATAAATTTTTTGTCTGAGAACAGCATAAGCCCTGAAGAAATAAATGAATTCCTGGAAAGAGCAGGAACTAAAAAGATTGGACAGAAAGTTAAATCAATCACAATTGCAGGAAGACCACAAATCGAGGTGAGCGCATTATTAGCGGAAATGAAAGACGGAAATCTATTGAAGGCGTTTAACTCAGACAGGTTTAAAGAAATTTCGGAATGTGCAGAGATTAAAATCAAGTATGAGGGATACATTCAAAGAGAAAGAAAAATTGCAGAAAAGATAAAACGACTTGAGAGTTTAAAAATTCCAGGAGAGTTGAACTTTAATGAACTGGTTTCAATATCAACTGAAGCACGGCAAAAGCTGAATAGAATCAAGCCCGAAAATATTGGTCAGGCTGGAAGAATAAGCGGAGTTTCGCCTTCTGATATTAGCATTTTAATAATGTATCTTGGAAGATAAATTGTTCCACGTGGAACAATTTATTAAAAATATAATATTATTTTATGAAAGTTTATGGTCAACTGGTAGATATTCACAAACGGAATATTTATCCGGCAGTTATAAGTATCGGGAAGGGGAAGATTGAAAATGTCGAAAGGATACCTAGCGCACCCGATATTTATATTATACCTGGACTTATAGATTCTCATATTCATATTGAAAGTTCTATGATTACTCCCGGAGCATTTGCACTGACAGCGGTCAGGCACGGTACATGCGGAGTAGTTTCGGATCCGCATGAAATTGCAAATGTGCTGGGAACGGAAGGCGTAGAATTTATGATTGAGGATGGAAACAAAGTACCTCTTAACTTTTATTTTGGAGCACCTTCTTGCGTACCGGCCACAGATTTTGAGAGTAACGGAGCTGTATTGGATCATAATATCATAAGTAAACTGCTGGGAAGGGAAGAGATTAAGTACCTATCAGAAATGATGAATTACCCGGGTGTAATTAATGGGAATGATGAAGTAATAAAAAAGCTGGAATTTGCGAAAAAAGTGGGAAAACCAATTGATGGACATGCCCCGGGGTTATCAGGCGTGATGCTGAGGAAATATGTGCAAGCTGGTATTTCAACAGATCATGAGTGCAGTAACCTTAATGAAGCAAAGGAAAAGATATCAATGGGAATGAAAATCCTTATCAGGGAAGGAAGCGCCGCTAAAAACCTTAATGCCTTGAAAAAATTATTCACAACGGATCCTGAAATGATCATGCTGTGCAGCGATGATCTGCATCCTGAAATGCTTCAGAAAGGGCATATAAATAAATTAATCGCAAGGCTCATATCCGAAAAGTATGATTTATTCGATGTTATAAGGAGCGCCACAATTAATCCGTCAAAACATTACAACCTAAATGCAGGCCTGCTCAGGAAGGGTGACTCTGCAGATTTCATTTTGGTGGATTCTCCTGAAACGATGAATGTACACGAGACATGGATAAAGGGAGAGAAAGTTTTTGCTGACGGGAAAATTCTTTTCAGTTATGATGCAGGAAGTGGTATTAATAAATTTAATTGCAGATCGATAAAAGAACATGATATTAAAATTAAAAGCAATAATGGTGATATAAGAATAATTATTGCAACAGATGGCGAATTGCTGACGCGGGAAACCAGAATAACCTTCGGCTCATCTGAATATATAAATCCGGATATCAATAGAGATATTTTAAAAATTGTAGTGAAAGACCGGTATAAAGATTTGCCACCTGCTGTCGGATTTATTAAAGGATTTGGATTGAAAAGAGGAGCATTCGCAAGTTGTATAGCGCATGACAGTCATAATATTATTTCCATAGGAACAAACGATAAGGATATTGTGACTTCCATTAATGAAATTATCAGATTGCATGGTGGCCTTGCAGTATCTTCAGGAAAAACGGTAAACTCACTGGAATTAAATATCGGGGGTATAATGACAACAAGATCCTGCAACGAAATCGCGCTTGATTATGATAATCTCAATCAATTGGTAAACTCATTTGGATGTACAATGAAGGCCCCCTTTATGACTCTTTCATTTATGGCATTGCTTGTCATACCTGATCTCAAAATAGGAGACCAGGGATTATTTGACGTTAATAAGTTCGAACTGGTATCACTGTTTGTTGATTAGAACTTTTAATGTACCCTTTAACCCCACAACCCGTCTGGCATCTCCGGCCAGGAGGGCGGAAATATTAGGATATTTAATTGATAATATAAAGCAAAGAGAATTTCTCACCTCATTTAGGGAGTGCCCGCTGAATGAGGGACTCTGAGGTAAACCAACTTGCAGGATCGACATTGTTTAGATCTGTTCCACGTGAAACATCTCCGCTCTTAGAGTGGTTCGCTCGGGCAAGGGAATGCACCAAACGAAGACAAATATTATCTTTACCACAAATTCCTTTAATTTTTATGGCTGCCGAAGTAAAATTCAAATCAATTCTGTCACTGATTCCGGATAATCCCGGAGTTTACCAATTTATTGATTCTTATGGCGTAGTTATATATGTTGGCAAAGCAAAAAATCTTAAAAAAAGGGTAACCTCGTATTTCTCAAAAAACCAGTCTGGAAAAACCATCGCTCTTCTTAGAAAAACATCCGATATCCGTCATATTGTCGTGGACAACGAATCAGATGCTCTTTTACTTGAGAATAACCTGATAAAGAAGCACCAACCAAGATACAATATACTTTTAAAGGATGATAAGACTTTTCCCTGGATATGTGTGAAGAATGAGCCATTTCCCAGAGTCTTCAGTACAAGGAACCCGGTTCGCGACGGATCAGTCTATTTTGGTCCCTATACATCCGGACTGATGGTAAAAACGCTTGTCAGTTTTATCCGGCAATTATATAAACTGAGAACCTGTTCTCATAATCTTACAAAACAGAACATAGATGCCGGAAAGTTTAAGGTTTGCCTCGAATATCATCTTGGTAACTGTAAAGCTCCATGTGTTGGAAAACAGCAGGAAAGCGATTATCAGGAGAACATGGACCAGATTAAAGATATTCTCAAAGGCAATATTTCAACTGTCATTGATCACCTGAAAATGACTATGGCAAAGTATTCAGGCGAGCTTCGGTTTGAGGAGGCACAGTCAATCAAAGAAAAAATTGAAATTCTATCAAGATTCAAAAGCAAATCAACTATTGTTAGCAATACCATCAGAAATGTAGATGTTTTTGCAATTACACAGGAATCAGATAATGCCTATGTAAACTATCTAAAAGTAAATGAAGGTGCTGTAATTCAGGCACTTACTATTGAATTAAAAATACGGGCTGAAGAAGAAAAGGAATCTATTCTGGGTTTTGCCATAACTGAAATAAGGCAGAGGCTCCAAAGCGATTCGCCGGAAATAATTTTACCATTCGAACCGGATATTCTTCTTGATAAAGTAAAGTATACAGTGCCAAAAGCTGGTGAGAAACTGAAGCTTCTTGAACTCGCTGAGCGCAACGCAATCTACTATAAACTGGAACAGAAGAAGAAAAGAATGGAACATTCTCCGCAGGCACGGACCGGGAAAAACCTTGAAAAGCTTAAAAATGATTTGCATATGTCTGAACTACCGGCTCATATTGAGTGTTTCGATAATTCTAACATAATGGGAACAAATCCTGTTGCAGCTTGTGTCGTATTTAAAAATGCAAGACCCAGTAAGGTTGATTATCGACATTTTAATATTAAAACAGTATCCGGGGCTGATGATTTCTCCTCAATGGAGGAAATTGTATACAGACGATATAGGAGAATAATAGAGGAGAACCAAAAATTGCCTCAGCTTGTCATCATAGATGGTGGAAAAGGGCAACTCTCGTCAGCTATGAAAAGCATTGACAAGTTAGGATTAAGAGAAAAGATAACAGTGATAGGTATAGCAAAAAAGCTGGAAGAAATTTATTTTCCCGGAGACAGTGTACCAATTTATCTGGATAAAAATTCAATAAGTCTCAAGATAATACAGCAATTAAGAAATGAAGCTCACAGGTTTGGAATAAATTTTCATCGCGATAAAAGATCTTCTCAAATGATAAAATCTGATCTCGATCAGATAAAAGGTATCGGACCAAAGACAAAGGAAATTTTGCTCAAACATTTTGAATCTGCAGAAACCATAAAAAATGCCTCCGTCGAAGAGCTTGAAAACCTTGTCGGCTCATCAAAGAGCAAAGTTCTATTGGATTATTTCAGAAAGTAGCTCTGGTTTCCACGTGGAACGATATTGCTGATAATCACGCTAATATACTCATATTGAGATGATTATAACAAACTATCTGGTCTCTTAAGTCAGCGAGAATTGAATATTTTTGTTAATCCGGACAATTGGTGAGGAATATCAAATGCAGAATAGTATAAAATACTATACTTCCTATTATTTTTTCCCGGGCTTGAAATTTCTTTTTACATTTTGTTAGTAGAGATGCCCAACTTGGGCGTCTCTACAATTCGGACGTCTTTATGATTTTAGGTATTATGAACCTGAGGAAACACTTATCGCTTTTTCGATCTCTTTGGAAATTTCCAATGAACCATTTGTAAAAAGACCTTTCATACCTATCGCTTCCGCAGCTCTGACATTCTTTTCAATATCGTCAATGAAAAGACATTCTTCAGACACAAGGGAATATCTTTCTAAAAGAATTTCATAAATCGGGCTTTCTGGTTTCGAAGATTTTACCTCTGCAGAAATTAATCCACCTTCGAAATACTTGAAGAAATAGTATCCATTTTTTATCTCATCAAATATATCCAGTGGGAAGTTGGACAGATAGTATAGCCTGAAACCCCGTTTTTTTAACCCTGGAAGAATTCTTACATTCTGGTCGAGGGGAAACATCAGATCGGTACGTAAATTGAAAATATGGTCTATTTCATCCTTATTAAGAGATGATTTTTTTGCAATAGCGTCAATTGCTTCAGCTGTACTTATTTCTCCCTTGTCAAGCCTCATCCATTCCTTACTTGCAAAAATATCAGATAAGATAGTAACCTTGATAGCTTCGGGATAGTTGTTTTTACTAAAATATTCCGAAGGCTTGAAGCTGATCAGCACATTTCCAAGGTCAAAAATAATGTTCTTTACCATATCAGGGATTTTTCATGCTTATTGGTTGTCCGGTCGCCTCAAGGACATTCCACCATAATTCACCTTCAATATCAATTTTCTTTCTTTTGGCAACCACCATTTCAATCGGCATAAGAGTAAACTGGTTATTCCAGAAACCAACTACAAAGTCAGTTTTCCCTGAAAGAGCTGCATGGACCGCATTCTGGGCCAGCAGATTGCAGAATTTACTATCGTTTGCATTGGCAGGAGCGCTTCTGATAATATAACTTGGATCGATGTATTTAATTGAATGAGGAAAGCCTTTATTTTCAAATTCTTCTGAAATTTTATCTTTCAGGTAAATGCCTATGTCTTTGTATTTTACATTGCCAGATACATCCTTATTCTGATCTGAACATTCAAACAAGTACTGACCGGCACCTTCTGCAACAACAATAACAGCATGATGTCTCTCCTCAAGACGTTTTTTAAGGATCCTTAGAAATCCACGCTGACCGTAAAGATCAAAAGAAATTTCAGGAATCAGAACAAAATTCACCTCCTGTATTGACAATGCAGCACTGGCAGCAATGAATCCCGAATCGCGTCCCATAAGTTTAACAAGGGCTATTCCGTTGAAAGCGCCTGATGCTTCGTTATGTGCATTCCGTATAATGTCGTTTGCAATCGAAAAGGCTGTTTCAAAGCCAAAGGATTTTTGAATCAGATCAATATCATTATCAATTGTTTTGGGAATGCCGGCTACACTGATTTTCAATTTCCGTTTTCTGATTTCTTCCTGTATAGCATGTGCTCCCCGCAAAGTACCGTCTCCACCTATGCAAAAAAGTACATTGACATTCATAATTTCAAGAGTATCAACCATCTTTTGAACATCTTGATTGCCTCGTGAAGACCCGAGAAAGGTACCGCCTGTAAGGTGAATGTAATCAACCATAGGGGTTGTAAGTTCAATAACTGGATGGTTATAGGATGGTATTAATCCTTCATACCCATATTGTATTCCCAGAACACGGTTGATACCATACCTGTAATACAATTCATTAACAAGGCTCCGGATCACATTATTCACTCCCGGACACAATCCTCCGCAAGTGACTATGCCTACTTTCGTTTTTGCAGGTTCGAAATAGATTGTCTCTTTCGGACCGGCTTTCTCAAAAGAGACAGGAAGTTCTCCTGACTCACTGCATCTTTTGAAGTTGTCAAGAGAGACATCATATAAAATTCTATCACTGTCATCAACAAATTTATATACAGGATTTTCTACTCGCCTGGTATGTTTCAGAGGCGATACAATGCCTCCTTTGCCTAGCGAGCTTACGAGAAAGTCTTCGTATTTCATTTTATTTTGATTAATACAAGTATCAATAAATGATTATTGAAAACAATCTGTTTTCAAGGAGGTCAAATTTAGATAATTTTTTGATTGCTTGTAAACTAAGCAGAATCAGATGATCTGCTTGATTCTTCCCACAAGACCATTCTCAAGCATAACTTTAATGCCGTGAGGATGATTGGGAGAGGAAGTCAGCACTTCCTTAACTTTTCCCTCTGTGAGCCGCCCCGTGCGCTTATCCTCTGTTAACTCCACCATAACATCAATACCGGGCCTGACATCAGCTCTGCGGGTCCCTTCAGTAAACTCCAGTTTTTTTAACATATTTAAGAAAAAATCAGGTTCAGAAAAATTCGGATCAGATTGCAATAATAAATAATTTTATAACAGAAAAATGTTAAAATGATAAAAGTTTGGTGAATGTATTAAATGTAGGGATTAATAGACCCCTTTAATCTTTGTCCTTATTCTATAAAGACTTTTACTTGCAGTGATAAAAAGGCTTTTCATATCTTCTCCTCCAAAACAGAGGTTTGCAGTCCAGTTTTCAGGAACCGGAATATTGCCAACAAAGTCGCCATTTCTGTCAAAGATGCTTACTCCTTTGCCAGTCAGGTAGATATTCCCATTGACATCAATCGTCATTCCATCGGAACCCATTTCACAAAAAAGTTGTTTGTTGGTAAGACTGCAGTTTTTGCCTATCGTATATTTCCAGGTTTTATTCCCACGGATATCCGCAACAAAAAGCATTTTGCCATCAGGAGTCCCCACGATTCCGTTAGGCTGTTCGAGGTCATCGATTACTCTGGTGATTGTTTTATGGTCAGGGGCAAGATAGTAAACCGCCTGGCAGTCCTGTGGCATAGTGTCATGATCCCACCAGGTCCGTCTATAGTAAGGATCTGTAAAATATACACCTCCATCCGGAGTATTCCAAAGATCATTTGGTCCGTTAAGGGGTTTGTC
>PMIJ01000150.1 GCA_003157015.1 Bacteroidales bacterium | reverse complement strand
TCATAATAAATAGTTATCCTTTATTGAATAACTAAACTGTAATAGCAGAATCTATATATTTTCGGGGATGTTTCGCAATCAATATTCTTTTCTGTTTGTCAATATTTACATGAGTGTAAATTTGAGTTGTCAAAATAGAACTGTGACCAAGCATTTGTTGAATATATTTGATGTCTACGTCTTCTTCGAGAAGTAAAGTAGCAAAAGTATGTCGGAAGGTATGAGGTGTAATACTCCTACCAATTTTTGCTAATTTGGCATATTTCTTAATTAGATTCCGTACAGATTGCTCAGATAGTTTTGAATTGAATCTATTTATAAGAAAATAGCCTGAAGAAACTATCTTTTCAGAGAACAAGCCATAATAACTTCTTAAAGGCTCTAAGGAAGCTTTATGGCATATCTGAATGATTCTTTCTTTGTTCCCTTTCCCTTTTACTATGAGCAAACCTGATTCTAAATCAATATCATTTGTTCTAATATTACAGAGTTCCGATACTCTAATTCCAGTGGCAAAAAGTAATTCAATAATAGCAATTGACCTTATGGATGACAAATAGATATAAGTTTGTTTGTTTCGAATTTTATTTCTTTCGCTGTATGAAATCCTGAGTATATTCTCGACCTCTTTTAAGTTCATTACATTGGGCAAAAGTATTGACTCTTTTATGTTAATTTTGATTTTTCTGAAAGGATTGACAATTATGACATCATCATATTCAAAAAAATTGAACATAGTTTTAATAGCAGCTACCTTGCGCTTTATTGTTTTCGGCTTGTGAATTGAAAGTATTTGCAAGTACTTTTTAATGATTGATTTATCAACAGATTCAAGTTTTGTAGTAAGTTCACTTTCTTTTAAGAAATACTCAAATTGTGAAAGATCAATAAAATAAGCCTTGATAGTTTTTTCACTAAGGTTTTTTTCATACCTGCAATGAGTTAAAAAGTAGGTAATTCCAGTACTTATGTCCATTTTGATAGATTTAAATTACAATAAATTGGATAAGGCTAATGCCGGGCTAGTTGACCACATTTCACGGTTAACATTACAATTTACATACATAATTTAACTCCAGCTTTTGATGGTCAATATGATCTGACTAAATTCGATCAAGGCCTCTGGCTATTCCAATTACGATGATGATATTGAAAATACGTGTTATGTCTTCGGCATAAGAGCCTATTAGTCCGGAATAGACAACAAAAGAAGCAGTGTCTCCAAATTTGAGTAAACCTGTTTTGCCTATAATCGTAGAAATAAGTGAGAATTGAAGACACTGCCAATCAAAGATCAACATAATTGATCTCATATCAAAATTTAATTTGGATTACGCGTTGAGCTGAATGAGTCTGATTATTTCAAAATAAAATCAATTTATAATTTATGTTGAACTATACTTTTTGATTCAGAGCTCCGGTTAACTGGCTCTCGGTAAATCTCGTCTTTTTCATAAACAAGTTTAAAGTTAGACGCTTTTGTCCGATTTTAACTTGTAAGGTTTTTCTAGGAAAAGACAAACATCAGTCTTTAAATTTGAATAATAGTTGGTTTTCTAAGAAAAATAGAGCAGGGCTTTTTTTAGATTTTATGGCTGAAATAAGTCTTTCAAGTTTTGGAAGTTTCTGTAAAATCTCTTTATGCAACGCTTTTGAAGTATCAGGTAGTCCAAACTTTTTAGGGGACACCTTACTATGTTTTGCATACTTAATAACCCAACTCTCTAGATCTGGATTTATAACTATTAATCTATTATTTTGAGTATTATGTTGATATACAGTTATATCATATCTATTGTTAACAACAGTACAATTTTGAAAATACCTAGGCTGTGCTGAATCTGGATCAGCATCAACCATTCCAATTATTCCTGAATTTTTAATAAGATAATTACAAACTGCACCTTTATTTGGCTGATGTTTAACTTGACTGGATGTGAATCCAAGGTTTTTAACTAATGTTTCATCAGGAGTGCATTCTACGACGACCTTAATCATTCTCTATGAATTTTGATAAATCAAAAAACACATCTCCTCCCTCCGAAAGCATATCTTTTATTTGTTCTGATTTGATAGGAAAAGCTTCGGTCTTATAATCCTTCATTCGCACAACAACTATATTAATATCCTTCAGTTTACTCTTTTGGATTAAAGAACCTAAAAGATATGGATTGTGTGTAGTTATAAAGAATTGATTAGTATCGTCTAGTGCAATACTTTCGGCCAAAAACTTAGTATAAAATGGGAAAGTGTTACTTTCAGGTTCATCAAATAGTAAAATTGAATTTTTATTTGTTTTAATAGCTAGCATATAAAATACAACTCGCTGCATTGTTTCAGAAATAGTGTAATATGGGTAACTATAAATTTCTTCATCAACTAGTTTACTCATATTTATATCATTTTCAGCGGGCTTTAGAGTCAATTTAAATCCTTTGCTTTGGAAAAAATCGGAAACCCATCGTCTATGTTCAGAATTGCTTAGCAAAACTCCTGGTAGGTTTTCCCCATAGGGTGATATTAGATGTGTGTAAAAGTGAGATTGAAATGTCTGAATTCTTTTATATTCATAATAAAGGAATTCCGTCAAGATGATTGCAACCTTATCTTGATTAATTGTTCCATCATGACTGAGAGTAAAACTGCTCTCCATATTATCTTTAACATTTTTGAAAGTAAGTGAAAACCTGTTTTCAGTGATTCCATCTTCCCTTACCTTATATTTTAATTCTGCATCTATCAGACCCGTTTTAATAATAATCGGTTGATTAATATTAAAATCAAAAAATAAGTCACCTATAGTCTTAAATCGAATTACCTGTTTAAAGTTCTTCTCAGATAACATATCCTGACTGAGCAGACTTAAAGCTTCAATAAGATTGCTTTTGCCACTATTGGGTTCTCCTATAAAAACATTTAGTTTTTTACACGGAAGAGTCAACCTTTGGATAGATTTATAGTTTTCAATATGTAAACTCTGTATCATTTTAAGATATATTTCTATAAAGTTAGTTTTTTAAAGTTCAAATATAAACCTAGAATTCGTAAGATTTTTAGAATTGTTGAGATACTTTAAATACATGACCGAATTAACTGTTGATAGGTTTGATGATAATATAAGTGGATATTAATTAGTTTTGTGTATGCAAATTGTAACTTCCCCGGCGAAATGTGGTCAATAAACCCAGCTTTTGCACACTATTAATAATCATCACACTCATAGCAGTCGCGGTTCCACTTTTTTATAGAAATAATCTCAAAGAAGCTAATTCTGCTTACAGAAAACTGGAAAGAGAATACTCAAAACTTGTTAATGATCCTTATGGAAATAAACAATACTATAAATGAACTGTTTAGAAACAGGAAGGGTGTCGCTACACACCCTTTCCTCGAACAAGCGAACTTACTTCACTTTTGCCCAGAACCGAAAAAATTTGGATTTCTTCGGATAAATTACTTTGCCCTTTCGGACAATGTACGGAGTAAATACAAGCTTGTAAGCCTGCCCGTTTTCAAACTTAATTTCCGACATTTCACATAGTCACCTCCTCTCATTTTTGCCCAGATTTTGATAGGGTATCTGGACTCGACCCTTTCCTTAATATGGTATTTTTCAACATTTTGACGAATTTTGATAAAATAAATGGTAAAAAACTTGACTTTCAAATTCCTGTGACATACTTTTACCAAATCAAACTTAACACGACATTTTAGTTCTCCTTTCAAAACCTATCTATGCTATGAATTAGCTAGAAAGAGAACAAAAAACAACAAGACAGTCCCGACTCGCTACAGCCGGGATTTGTCTTTTTTAATAATTTTATAATTGTTAATATAACTTTCAAAGAACTCTTACTTAACTTTTCAACGAAGGTTTAAATTCAGACAGTTGAAAATACAAAGTTAACCTTAGTTAAAATAATCCCTTGTTTTACCTTTCCAATAGTTCCCAACAATTTTCGTTAAAAACTTGTTGATTTCCTGACAAATCTACGAGCAACTTTTTTCAGAAAAAAAATTTTTTTTGCTTGACTTTTTCACAAAAAGTATATGATTTTGACTATAATAGAGTTAGGACAAAATAAAAAAGATTTGTCCCTAATTTTGAGATAATAAGAAATTTTTAATAAAAAATATAATTAAATCCTAACAACCTAAGGATTATGTATTTATGATAACTCAAAAATTTAATTAATTTAAATATAAAAGAGACCATACTAATTAGTATGGTCTCTTTTATAAACACAAATCCTATAAAAATGATAATTTACTTTTTCTTTTTATGAGGTCTTGCTTGTGCTAAATCGGAACCTGCAACCGATTTCTCAATCTTTGTTGATTTTGGATCTCTCAATATTTTACTGGCTTCTTTAGCCACTCTTGGAGATGTTTGTTTTGGATTTGTCTTTGCCATAATTTTAATAATTAGAATTGATAAAAAGAATTGACTTTACATCTTGAAATTTAAACCTTTATAAAGCAAATGTCAATTTAATTTATTAACAGTTCGAACAATTGAGATGCTAGAACAAAAAGGCAACTATAAAGAATAATGAAAGGAGTTGATAAAGGAATAATAACAACTTAGGTTATTCAAATCTATGATTACATTATGATATGTATGTACTTCTTGCCAATACTTACTATTGTCTGATAAACCCTAATAATTGGGGTTTATGGTCACTTAAAAAGTAAAAGTCGTTTTTGTAAAAAGAGTGAACCAAGCTCATTACTTGACAAAAAACCTGAGGGCTTACCTAACAAAATTGGTCAATGACCCAGGCTCTTGAAATTGCTGAGCATTTTGGGCAGGCTTGAAAAGTGTTCGTTAAATAAAACTTATTTTACGATCAAAGTGATTCAGGATAACTATCAAAGTATCTATTCTGTAGTCTAATGTTCCTTTCTCGATCTGACTGATCCGTGCCGGAGAAACACCAACCTTAAAAGCCAGGTCCTTTTGACTTATACCCGAAGCGCCACGTAAAGCTTTAATGAGCTCACCGATCCGCCCTCTCTCCTCCCCTGTTAAATTTGTATTAAAGTTTCTTTGTGCCATATTTCTATTTTTTAACATAAGATGAGTAGAAAGCACCCATTTTTCGCAAAAGCTTTGGTATTTGAGAAATATCCTCCGGAGGCTGATCTATCCATTCCACCTTATCGAAGGTCCCATCGATAAAAAGGGCGCGGAATTTTGGGGTTTTTAAATGATGAACGATGTCTCTTATATCGCTGACCTTTTCAATTTTGAAGATTGGATCCTTTTTAGAGTATTCTTTTACCAGGTTATCAATCGGCTTCTGCAGGTAGTAATCTTCGGTAGTGTAATTTAGTAGCTTTCCATCAGGTGCGAAGATCTGAAAGACTTCATCGCTCTGGCGGATACGATACACGGTAGATCGGCTCCGATCCTCCAGGATCTCAAGGGTGCAAACCTCAAGCATTTTTACGCGCTCAAGAATATTCTCCCCTGGTTGAATTGTAACGCCCGTGAAATGCTCATTAAACAGATCCTTGATTTGTTTTTCCCCCAGCTGGTGCCAGTCGTTTCTGAAAATTATCCCTTTCATATCTATTTTCTCCTTTCTACAAATTTAAGATTTTTATCGTGCCATGGTCAAAAACATTAATGGCCAGCCGTAACTCGATGTTAACGCCCTGGCCATCCGCTCGGCCTAATCTTCTGAGGGAAGGAACAAAACATTATCAGATAGATAGATCTTAAAAATGTCAAATTTCTCCTCGTAATTATCTTCCAAAGAAATCGTACTAAAAAGCTGCTTAATAACAGGTATATTGTCAAGATATAAAACCACCCTCCACTGACCGGCTTTTTCTCCCGACGTAATCCTCTCCAGGGTCCAAATTTGAAAAGTTATTACCTTAACATCCTCATTACCCTGGTACGATAAAACTGTGTCTATAAACCACTGCAGGCCTAATTTATCAGTAACATATTTTAGCCCATCAGTCATAAAGAGTCCAGAAAAAGGGTATGAAAGGCTGTAATAATTTTCAGACGCCCGCAGTTCCAGAAACTCATCGTTTAAGTATCTCTTTAAAGGTTTTACATTTTCTAAATTTTCCATGTCCTATACAGTTTTACTGGTGTGCCTCACCCCTTTCAGGTTAAATTAAATATTATTTGCCAGGCAAAAATTATCGTAGTACGCGTTTTCCTGTGCCTCTATGTAAGAGCTGGTGCCATCTGCTTCCTGCTGCACCTGGTATTTACGTGAAGATCTGCAGTAAACATTTCTAGACGCTCTATCATATAGACAGTTTTCTCCTTTTGCTATTAGAGCGCCTGTCTCAGTGCATTTGCTTTTAAATTTTGCATTAATAAAATTCATAAGAATAAACAGTTTTTCAGGTGGGCCTCACCTTTTTAAAAATAATATAAAGTTATAAATTCCTCGTTTTATAATTAAAAGTTGAAAAAAAAGTAAGCGGGGATGGGGCTCCCACCCCCGCTTTTTTTTAACTGGCCATTTCTACCTCCTCTCCCACTTCTGTAAGTTCGCTATGGCTTTCGGATTTGATATTAAAATAAGGTACCGCCTCAGGGAACCTTTCAGCTATATAACTGATGGCCTTGTAAGCCTCGGCGCAAACCTTGAAAGCCAGGTTTTCATCCTCTTTCAGGCTCTCTTTCCAGCCCTGCAGATAAACGGCTGAGTTAATTTTCTGTCTTTCAGGCGCAAAATTGTTGCTAGCCATAATAAAAGCTGAGCTAATTTCTGCCACCAGTTCTTCAATTGCATAAGCCTCATTATGGTTTTTATAGCTCTCGTTAAACTTTTTTATCCTCGCGGTCCTCTTTTCGTGGCCGGTGCTGTGGGTTACTTCATGCAGCAGAGTTGCATAAAAATACTCATTGTTTATAAATTGAGGTCTGCCAGAGAGTTGAATAAAATCTTCTATAGGGTTATAAAAACAACGATCTGAACCCGGGACCAGGTTAATTTTGCACTGCCAGGAAGTAAGAACGTTTTCGCATCCCGTCAGAATTCTTTCAGGGTTTGAGTTAATATTTCCTTTGTCCTCTGTTGCATCCAATAAGGTTTTATTAATCACTGTCTGAAGGTTTTCCCCTGTCTTAACATCTGAAAACTGCGTAACATTAAAAACATGATGAATTTTAATAAATGGAAGCTTTACAATTTTAGCATCGCTGAGCTGGGCAGTTGTCCAGGTGTTATAAGGACTTTCCGGAAGATTTTTTCTCTGCCCGCCTACCATCTTGTAAAATGAAAAACTGTAAAAGTATACCGGCAGACCTTCGCTCCCTTTGTTTACAAGATAACCAAGGCTTAGGCCCTGTTTAAACGTCATAAACTGGAGAGTGTTGAACCCTTTAAACATTGAAGCGAAAAGAAGAAAAATAAAATTCCCGTTTTTGTATTGCTGTCCGGTCTTGTAGTTGGTTACAGCTGAATTTTTGTTAACAGGAACAAACCAAGGTTTTTCCCAGGATTCATCTAATTTGCGGTTTAACATAGCGTTAAACATTTCCTGAAGCTGTTCTTTTTTCATTTTATTAGTCAGTTTTTACGGTGTGCCTCACCCTCTTAAATTAAATAATCATATATGATTCCGTATGGAACTAAAACACTGTTTATCTGTTAAATAACTTAATTAAAGATACAACCATATACGATAACATCCAAATATTTTAACAACTATTTTTTAGTCAATTTTAACTTATTGACGGCAAAGTTTTGCCCTGGAGAATGTTTCCAGCTGCGGAATATAGGCAAAAGTGCCGTCATATTCTTTTCTTCATTTTTGCAAAGGAGCAAAAATGTATAACTAATCATTTCGGTTGGGATTTTGCGGGAGAAATGGTAGTGACTAACACCATTTTTGTATTGAAAAAATTCTTAATCAATGTTTTTTCCCCTTAAAAACTTCTTAAGAATGAAAAAACTGTGCGGAGCACATCTTTTTTTGGTTATTATCTATAAGTAGTAATGAAAATTGAAGTTATAGTTATTTATAGTTATTAATAAAGAAGATATTAATAAAGGTGGTCATCTATATAGTAATTTTGATTTAAACACCCATATATAGCCAATTGTAGCAGTGGTCAACTGTATAGTACTTAAAACTAAAGTGGTCATTGGTATAGTACTTTTTATTGTAAAGTGGTCATTGGTATAGTACTCTTGCCCACAAGTGGTCGGCAGTATAGCACTTTTTACTGTAAAATGGTCACTTGTATAGTACTTTTGTGTCCGAAGTGGTCAGCTTTATAGTACTTTTTGTTGCAAAAGGGTCAGCTTTATAGTACTTTTTATTGTAAAGTGGTCAGCTGTATAGTACTTTTCGCTTACAAACGGTGGTCATCAGTATAGTACTTTAAACTAAAGTGGTCACCTGTATAGTACTTTTCATTCCAACGGTGGTCACCTGTATAGTACTTTTATTTTGTTTTGTTGAAGAATTCATCAGCTCTTTTAAAGAACCTTGTGCTTGCCTTTTCTTTTGTAATCTTATATAGATCAGCCATTGCCTTGAAATAAATATCTTTCTTATTTTCATAATCAAGATCTTTGTTAAAGAACCAAATCTTATAGGATTCCATATCCACGTCGGTAATCTTGTACCTTCTTTTGTAGTATTTTAAAAGTTTAAGATCTATGAAATCTCTATCTGCCTGGGCTATTACTTCAAAGTCCTGATTTTCAATATTTTCTTTGTTATTTTTGAATATAAAGCTAAAGCCGTACTTCCACTTTCCTGAAACATTTATAGGTTCGTAGTCGAAATTAATGTAATCCTTAACCTTTGAAAGCTTTCTGACTTGAAGGTTCTTCTTGGTATACTTAATGTTCTCCTGGCTCATTTTAATTCCTGCAAACAGGCAAAGTTTTTCAAAATCCCTTTCGATGAACTGGTGATGCTTCCCGTTCTCGATGTTTTTCAGGTAGAAATATAACAAAAGAAGGTTTTTATCTCTTAGCTCTTTCACCAGTTGAAGATCAGCGAAAAAGAAATATCGGCTAAGGTTATAGTCGAACTCTTCGGATGTGGTGTAAGAATAAAATATTTTTGAATGGACCTTTTCAGAAAGGACGTGTATTTTAATCTCCTTTATGATCTGGATAAAGTTTGTAGTGAGAATCTGTTCTCCCTTTTCTCTGTCATAAGATATGCTTGTAACAGGTATATTAAAACGGCCTAGCTTATATAGAGCATTTTCGAAAACGGTAATGAATTTTTTACTTCGCTCAAGGGCGTTAAATGTGCCTTTGTTCTCAAGCTCTGTCTGGGCCGGAATTACAGCTTTAGCCTGAAGATTATTCTTGCTGTAGCCCATGGTCTTTGAAAAACGTGTCAGATCAATCTTACCGAAGTTAAAAATGTCTTTCTGCGTGTCATTGGAAACATAAAGAATGATATCAAAGCAAAGATTAGCATCCTGCCCGAATACCTTTAACCAATCAAGCGAGTTTTCAGAAAAGTTTTTGTCGATACGGATGACGTTGCTGTTCTTTAGTTGAATATTTCCGGTTTCCATATCTGAAAATAAATTATGGATAAAGGTAAATAATAGTTTTCAAAACTAATAAAATAATTGTCAACAATGAAATATTTAAAATAAATGTAATAAATGTAATATATATAATAAATATAATAATATCAATATTTGAAATCATTATAATTATTCAAACTAATATAATATGTCTAATAAATACAATATTTGAAACATTTATAATTTTATAAACTAATATAATATATCTAATAAATACAATAATTGAAACCTTTATAATATTTTCAACTAATGAAAGAAGTGTAATAAATATAATAATTGAAACCTTTATAATATTTTAAACTAATATAGTATGTCTAATAAATACAATATTTGAAACTAATGAAATAATTGAAATAATTTAATATAAATAATAAAATATTGTTTTGAAATATACAAAATAAATACAATATTTGCATATAATTAAATATTACACCAATGAGGAAAATAGTTATTGTGAACCATAAAGGGGGGGTTGGTAAAACGACTTCGGCAATAAACATTTCTGCAGGATTGGCCAAAGAGGGTAATAATGTGCTAGTTATAGATGCAGATCCACAAGCCAATCTTACTGAGAGTTTTGGAATTTTTGATCCTAGTAAGGATATGTATCTATCCTTTAGCAAAGGAGATCCTCTTCCTATAGTAAAGGTTAAAAAGAATTTATCATTAATACCTAACTCGCTAAATTTTGCAGGGATCGAGCTGGAAATAGCCGGAAGGATGCCTAGGGAAATAATTCTAAAAGAGCTCATGGAGGGGATAGGAAACGGTTATGATTACTGTGTTATAGATTGCCCTCCCTCCCTGGGATTGATTACCCTCAATGCGCTGGTTGCTGCTGACGAGGTATATATACCGATGGAAGCAGAGTTTTTGGCTTACAGGGGGATAGATTCAATTGTTGGGATAATCAACCTGGTAAAAAAGCATTTTAACCCAGGGCTTACGATTAAAGGTGTATTTTTTACCAAGTACAATGAACAAAGAGTACTTACCAAGGAGATACGAAATCAGATTAAAGGATATTTCGGGGACAATCTGATGAAAACCTCTATACGTGTAAACGTTGCACTCGCTGAGAGTCAGTCTAGTGGTAAGGATATTTTTGAGTATGATCCCACCAGCAATGGGGCAACGGATTACATGAGTTTAGTAAAGGAAATAATAAATAATTAAGCCATGGGAAAGAAAAATTTTGATAACATTAATAAGAACAGCCATCTGGGCGGTGGGTTAAATAGCCTGATTGGGATTAAAGAGAACCAAGAGGTAGAAGAAAATGAAAGCTTGCCGGTTGAAGTTCCGAAAACATTCACCATGATACTTGGCGATTATGAGTATCTGCAGGCTTACTCCCGTTATATGGCTTTTCATAGTAACTCCAAATACCCTCTTAAGAGGTCGCTAAGCGATGCGATTAAGCTTTTAAGGGAATC
>PMIJ01000159.1 GCA_003157015.1 Bacteroidales bacterium | reverse complement strand
GGATCTTCTGCTTCGTACACAAGGATGGCGCGATTTCGCCTGGAAATACGATACGACTTATTTTCCTCCGGAGAATGGGTTTACTATATCCGGGAGATTGACAAAATTGTATAAAAACAAACCGATCGATGGTTCAAGGGTCAGTATTGGAATATTCGGAACAAACAAAAATATTTTGACAACAATACCAGTAGACTCAATCGGGAGATTTAAGTTATCTGGCGTTGACCTGATCGGAGAGGCTAGAATAGTTGCAAGCGGAATTGATCAAAAAGATCGCATGAAGGGCACTCTGTTTATAGATTCTGTAGCTTACAATCCGGCAAAAGTACGTGATAGTCTATCAGTGGTCTCAACTTCGGTCAATTTCAATCAGAGTAAGCTAAGATCCTATTATATAATTAATGAGGCGATAAGAAAAAAATACAAACTCTCTGATACTATCAGTATAGGAGAGGTACATATAATATATGAAAGGCATAAAGATCCTCAAACGATTAAAATTGAGAGTAGCAGATTAAAATACGGTACGCCTGACGCTGAAATGATAATTACGGACCATATGGAAGGCTATACAAATCTGCCTGAGCTCATGAAAGGTAAATTTTCGGGAGTCGAGGTAGTTGGACCTAGGGACGGGAATTATTATATCTATTTTCGTGGATTATCAACCATAAACGGCGATCCGAATCCTCTTCTACTGATTGATGGCAATCCAGTCTCCTTTGATGAATTGAGATGGATACCAATATCACTAATCGAAAGAATAGATGTACTAAAACTTACTGCTTCGACAACTATTTATGGGCTTCGAGGTGGTTGTGGAGTTATCAACCTGATTACAAAAGCGGGGGGAGTACCGGATGATTATAAACCTGTGGAATACTCGGCAAAGCTCAAGATTTCAGGGTATAGTGCTTCACGAATTTTTTATTCTCCACAACATTTGCAAGGTTCAAATTCTGATCTTAATCCTGATCTGAGGTCAACGCTTTATTGGAATCCTGATATAAACCTGGAGGGTACAAACGAAGTAATTCTGAATTATTTTAATGGTGATAATTCATCATTAATCAGAATTATAGCTGAAGGTATTACGACAACCGGCATTCCGGTAACCGGAAAGGCTGAATACGAAGTCAGATAAATGAAACAGCTTTAATCTGTCATAATGAAACGTATTGTTCTGTTCCTGCTATTAGTCAGTCATTTTCAAGTTGGTTACACTCAAATAATTAAAGGGACCATTCTCGACAAGTCTAACGATTTAAAAATAAATTTTGCTTCAATTTACATTAATGGAACATCTGTCGGAACTAATTCAGATCAAAATGGAAATTTTGAATTAGACGTTACAAAATATGGTTCACTTCCATTAACAATTAGTGCATTAGGATACAATTCAGTTACTCTTAAAGATTTTTCAAGGGAAAAACCATTAGAAGTTTATCTGACGCCAAAGACGTTTGAATTGAATGAAGTTTTTGTTGTAGCTAAATCAACTGTAAAAGAAAGAAAAGCAAATTTAAAACTATTCCGGGACCAATTTCTTGGATCAAGTTATAATGGACAAAATTGTGTTATAATGAACGAAGGTGATATAACATTTAAAAATGGTACTTCGCATGATACTTTAAAAACTTTTGCCTCAAAACCGATTTTAATTGTCAATAATGCATTAGGATACAAGATCACTTATTATCTGGATAAGTTTGAATATTATAGAAAAAGCAAATCCTTTCTTTATAAGGGTAGCGCTATTTTCAATGAAGATCTGACTTCTGAGATAACCAATAAAAAGTTCTTTGAAAAGAGAAGGAAGATTGCATATCTTGGATCGCGAAGCCACTTTTTCGTTTCACTCTGGGCAAATAAATTGAAATCGAATGGTTTTACTATCAGGAATTCAGAAGATCAAATTCTCAATTATGAAGATATTGTGATTGAAAGATCTGGTTTTAAAAAATATCTCTCATACAAAGGCAATCTTAGTATCTATTACTTATCAAACTCCCCAAATAGTTTGATAGAACTATTTAAAACTAAAGATCCTGTTTTCTTTGACAGTTCAGGCTATTTCGATGGCTCAGGTGTAAAAGTTATAGGGCAAATGGCACAACAACGGATTGGCGATCTCCTCCCTTATGACTATAGGCTAAAATAAATACAAAATCCAACATAACCTGACCCCAAAATAAAAAGCCAACTTACAGCTCGGACGTTGCTTTGAAAAGCACTATCTCAAAGCTGATAGCAACGAACTAAACCACCAGGTCGTTGTGTGCAACCCATTGACTACCAAACAGACAAACTACTATGATAAATACCAAAAGTACAAATAAGGAATTTCACGGTTATCCTGGAAATGGAACTATTTTATGTGATAATGATGTCAGGTCCTTAATAACTGAGTCGAACCTCTTGGTGTATTTAGTGAAACAGAAGAAACTGAGTGCAGTTGTAGTTACTTTATGTCTTTCTTTCTTGCTTCTGACTCAATGCAGCAAAACTGAACCCTCACTCATATCAGTTCGTCCCGAAAAAGCTCCAAATGGCGTTATCCTGGAGTCTGTCACAATAAATGGATTGGATGCCGATTTCTTCCATGGGACATCCACTAAACCCCAAATGGCTTTGGTTTTGTTGGGAGGGTCAGAAGGAGGCAGATATTGGAGTTATCACCCCGAATTTATTCAAGAACTTATAAAACATGGATTCTGTGTTTTGTCACTACCATACTTCGGAACAGACAATCTCCCTATTAATCTTAGGAGTATTCCATTGGAGTATTTCTCCAAAGCCTTTCATTGGTTATCATTACAAGAGAAACAGGTGATCCCAAACGATTACGGATTGGTTGGCGTTTCTCGTGGGGCAGAGTTGGCATTACTTTTAGGAAGTCGATATCCAGAAGTTAAAGGTATTGTAGCAATTGATCCGAGTTCGGTTGTTTTCCCAGGACCCCCGACAGGTTTTCTGGACGCTCTGAGGGGCCAACATTCTGCCTGGAGTGAAAATGGAAAAGAACTATCATTTGTAACAGTACCATTTTCTTGGACCACAATCCGAGGGATGATATCAGGCAAGAGAACCAGTATGTTCGAAAAAGCATTGAAGAATACCCAGCGTGTAAAGATGTCGGAAATACCCGTCGAGAAAATCCAGGGCCCTATCCTCTTAGTTTCTTTTACGCACGATCAAGTTTGGCCGTCAACTTTAATGTCCGAGCAGATAATGAATCGTCTGCATGAGAATAACTTCCTTTTTCACTATGAACACGTAGCATATGATGGTGGACATTCTGAGTGGTCAGTCGAACCCAGACGTACAAAAATTCTAACCTTCTTAAGGGAACAATTATTGAATCCAATATCAAAATAGAAGATTAACTCAAATGATTGATGGCTCCCGTCTTGACAAAATAAAAAGCAGTATATAAATTGGTCGGTTAATTAATTACTTTCATCAGCCCGGAATAGACGGCAACAAATTATACTGGCAGGGATCGTAAATCTATTTTAAATGAAAAATCGATATAGGTTATAAGACAGACTCCCGTTAGGTGCAATTACAGCGTCCGCCGACATGGCTTGATAAAAGGACAAACTGTCAATTCAAATTAAATAAAAAATACTGAAAATTATATTTGTTTTAAATACATTTTCCCATTAATTTTATTTTCTTAATCGATAACTTAAAAATTAGAATTATGAAAAAAACTCTATTTATCAGCGTGTTGATTACAGTTGGAATAATAGTTTGTAGTTGTGGTCAAAAGAATCATAAAACTACATCAGACACTACTAAGAATGTAACAACAGCCACAAACAACAATAATGTATCAAACACTAGCAATAATGTTCCTACAGATGGAACTTACAATGCTTCCGGTACAATTACGTTTACAGCAGGCGGAATTAATTATTCATGTTCAATTTCAAAAGTCATTGCAGCGTCAACCAGCATAACAATTCAAACATCAACAGCAGATGTAAAAACTAATGGATCGATAATAGTAACGTGTTATACTGCTACATCAGCAATAACTACTGGTACTTATACAGCATCCTCTGCTGAAAAAATTTCTTCTGTTTCTTTTGTTGATAAAAACGTCACTCCATATACATCTACAGCAATAACATCTGGTTCAAGCTGTACCGTAAATATTACTTCGGTGACATCAACATCTATCAAAGGTACATTTTCTGCGACTGTTTTCAAACCTATTGATAACTCAAGCCTCAGTATAACAGAAGGTGTAATTGACTGTACGATTACAACAAAATAAGAGGGCTATCTTGACTAAGCATTAGTTAGGAGTAGCCTACTTACAGAGAGCTCTCAAAAAAGCCTTTGGGGACTTGCTTACCGAAGGATATAGGAGGCGTTTATTATAGATATCGATTGCTAACCATTTAAAGAGATAAGCGCATTCAGTTAATATATGTCTGTTTGCGCTTATTTTTTTGTGGGGCGTACTGGAATCGAACCAGTGACCTCTTGCCTGTCAAGCAGTATTTTCAATTCATCCGTTTTCTTTCAATTTCCTCGAACTGCTTGTAATCATTGTATATAAGCATATTATCATTTGCAAATTAGAGCAATGAAAAGTACCTTTATGAAATAAATGTTGCAACCATGTTGCAACCGGCCTTTAATAATTTTAAATAATTTATTATGGAATCTGCAAAAATATTACTCTTTACGCATAATAAATTAAATGATGGATCTAATCCAATCGTGCTTCAAATAATAAAAGATAGAAAAAGGAAATTAATGTCACTCGGACATTCTTCAACTACAACTCAATGGGATGAAGAAAATAATAAACCAAATAAAACCCATCCAAATTATAAAGATCTTAACCTTTTATTGCAAAAGAAAATATATGAGGCAAATAATGTAATAATTGAACTTGATGAGAAAGGAGACCCCTATACTGTTGAGGACGTTATTTATAAATTAAAGCCAAAAATATCAAGCAAAACTGTATTTAAGTATACTGAAGATTTAATCAAGAAGCTGGAAAAAACCGGTAAAATTGGAAATTCAAAAGTATACGAGGCTACATTGAGTGCATTAAAAAAATTTCGAAAGGAGGTTGATTTGACTTTTAACCAACTATCTTATCGTGTTATCAAAGATCAAAGATTTTGAAGAAAGTCTATTGGAGAAAAAAAAGAAACTGAATTCTATTTCAGTATATCTTCGAACTTTGAGAGCAATTTATAATCAAGCAATTAAAGATAAAATTGCCCTGGATTCCCTTTATCCATTTAAGGGCTTAAGAATAAAGAATGAAATAACATCAAAGCGCGCTTTAACCAAAGAAGATATAGTCAAAATAAGAGAATGTAAATTAGAGAAGGGAAGTGAATTAGATAAAGCCCGTGACTATTTTCTCTTTAGTTTTAATATGAGAGGAATGTCTTTTATTGATATGGCATTTTTAAAAAATCGTGATCTGGTTGAGGGAAGGATTCAGTATGCCAGGGAAAAAACAGGGCAGAAGTTTTCTATTAAAATGACTGCTGAGGCTGAAAAGATAATTGAGAAACACCTTTATAGTACAGAGCCTAACAGTTTCATTTTCCCAATAATTGACAGGAAAGGACAAGAGTATCTTGATTATAAAAATGCTTTAAGGTTAACAAATAAGAAGCTCAAGCTAATTGGTGAAATGACAGGATGTTCTATTCCTGTATCAACCTATGTAAGCCGTCATTCCTGGGCAATCATTGCAAAGAGAGCAGGTGTCCCAACCGCTGTCATAAGTGAGGGTTTAGGTCACGATTCTGAAAAAACTACACAGATATATCTTGATAGTTTTGAAAATAAAGTGCTTGATGATGCGAATGAATTAATAATTGCATAAATTTAATTGTTCTTTATAATGATGCCTGGTATTCAATTGAATTCCGGGCATTTTTTAATAAAATGGGTTTGTACAGTGTAAATAATAAAAATCCAATTATGGACCTAATTAAAACTAATCTCAAAAAAACACGAAAAGTGCTTTCTAACATTGAAATTCGGAAATCACCTCAAGTGTTCACTCCGGAAGATATAGATTTTATTTTAAAATCAAATCCGAACATTCAGGTGCCAACTGTGAATGAATCTATAATTACTCCAAATGAAATAGATGAAGGATTTGTAGAACTCAGCCTATTGACCAACTTTTTTTACTGTTTCTGCCTAAGACCAAAATTATAAAATAAATAAAATGTGAGAATTATATAATTTATATCTAAAAATATGTAATGCTTAACTTTTAAACGATGCTTATTTTTACCTTATAATAATTCATTTACAAATTAAATTAAAGCAAATGGCAACAATATTAAAAGCATATAAATTGCTTCCAATTTGGATAAGCAATCTGTTAAATTTAGGCAGGTTATTATTTATGACTTTATTTTTAACCTCCAATATATTTGTTTTCGGTCAAGTAAACCAGCTTGAAACCGATAAAGGCATTGCAGCTTCAATTGCCCCATATAATGCAGAAGTCCGTCAAGCTATTTTACAGGCATGTCAATATCCTAAAACATTGACAATAATTCAAAAGGACCAAAGCCAAACGATTGAATCATTTCATAATATAATCAATGGGTTCGACCAAAAGAAACAAGTTTTGTATTATACCCTCACAAGGTATCCTGATTTGATGCACATGCTGGCCTCGCTTCCAAAGAATCAAAATAAAGAAGATGTTTATAAATTATTACCTAACCAGGATGCTGATTTACAGGAAGCAGCTTGGAAATTATACAACACTGAGCATAAAGACCTCCTAAAATTAGACGATATAAACACGTCTGCTCAAAAGGATTTTGATAAAACCATACAAAATCTTGATGCGCCAACTAAGGCCGCTTTTCATAAATTGTCAACCATGCCTGATGTTTTGACATTGTTGACGAATAATATTGATCTTTCTACACGATTAGGAGAGCACTTTAAAAGCAACCCCCAGGAACTCAATAACCGCCTGGCAGCCCTTCATGATAGTTTGAACGTACAAAACCAATACGAAATAGCAGCTTATAAAGAGCAAATGGCTGATGACCCAAAAGCTACGGATGAACTAGGCCAAGCTGCAAATGATTATGCAAAAACGAATGATATTGATGTGCCTGCACAACAAAATAATGATATGGATTATACGAGTTATTATGCTAATCCTTATTCCTATTGGTTTGGATATCCCGAATGGTATTCATACCCACTTTGGTATCCAGGAAGTTTTTGGTTTGAAACAGGTTTATACTTTGGAGCTGGCCGCTTTAGTATATGGGGTCTCCCGGGATATGGATTCTCTAATTGGTTTTTTAATGGTGGCCACTACAATCAATACCCAAACTTGTACCGTCAATATGGCAATTATTATAGAAATAATGTTGCTGAAAACCGAGTAATGGGATCTGTGAATCATGGTTTTATGGGAAACGCCAACAATCATTTTAACCCGAATGGCGGAAACCGGCTAAACAGGCTTACATCACCGTCTTCATACCAGCGAGCAAAAGGGCAAACCTATCAAAGAAGTACTGAAAATACAACACATCCTAATGCCAATTCTTATCATAGTCAATCCTGGCATTCATATGGCGGCAGGGATAATTCTGTTCACAGTAGTTCACACAGTCCTAGTCGCAGTAGTTCACAAAGTTCTAGTCATAGTAGTTCACATGGTGGACGCCGTTAAATGTGAAGTGGTGGATTATTTAGAAAACAGGTATCAAAAAATCCCAACCCTGGAAGTTTATGTGATCATCGTAGCCTAGAATGACGATTTTTCGGTATTCAAGGCAGATGTACCTTATTTTTCAAATATTCAATTCTCACTTCTATATGAACCAAATAGTGTTAGTGAAGCCATTGTTTCTGCATTGGTTCCCATAGGGAACCTTAACGAAGTGCGGAGGGGTAGTATACTATGGAGGCTTCAGCCGATGCATCTTAAGCACCCTGCATGATAAGGTTGACACTTCCCCTTCGGGGGCCCGTTGTAGAGGAAAGCTTGCGCTTTCATCCCATTATGCCAGTTCTGTGCCATATCCCATGTCAACAGTTTCCAATTTTTTCCCTCGATAGTGCTCAAAGGATTTATCTTCAATCCATCTGAATAATCCTTTTTGAAAGTTGGTCTTACCATTCATTCGTTTATCGTTTAATTCGACTTTAAGAGCGGTCATTATTTCGTCATGAGTCATGACATTTGTTTTTAAATAATCGGTATATGCCTTTTTGCACTTATCCAGGTTGCCTTTTAATTTGTAGGAGGTGCCATCTGGTTTTGTTCCAGTAGCAGGATATAGTTCAATGAGTTCATTAAATTGGCTCTCCTCACAAGTACCATCCGCGGTCATTGTCATTTCCCTATTGTAGTTATTATTGATAGTAGTTAGCATACCACCGGTACAACTACTACCCGTGGTACTTGTGGAATCACAGATACCATCCCTGGTACTTGTGGAAGCAGGATCTTCATAGATGGTATAGTCATAACCACCTAGAATTCTTTTAACCAATATATATCCCAGGTCGATAAGTGACTTCCAAGCGTCATTGAATTTTTCCCGTGGGAAGCCTACTCTTTTACATATCTCCTTTTTAACTACTTTCCAGTCATCTCTGTTTGATAAAATCTGTGTCATTATTGCTAACTGATAACCGTTCAAGGAACAAAGCGTTGCTGGTATTCTGGTGAAGGGATGTTGTTCATCCTTCAGACATCTTACGAAGGTTGTTTTATTCTGTCTGTTTATTGTTCCCATCGCATAGTATATTTGTAAGGTTGTCAGAATTAATCAGAGTAACATTTACGGCTTCTACCCCTTTTGAGCATTCTGATAGTTCAAATGTTACCTTATCACCTTTTTTTATATGGCAGGCTAAACCATTATTGTGGCAAAAATAATCCTTGCCCGTCTTGTCATCTGTAATGAAGCCATATAGCCGGCCTACATTAAAGAATTTCACTACACCAAAGTGTTTATAATCGAGTTTCATTTTGTTTGTGTTTTATGTACCATTTTTTCATGTAATCTGGGTTTAAGGACCTCCAGTAAGCATTTCGTTTAGCCATGCATTCTTTGCATTCACCATACCTACTGTAAATCCAGTGTGCATCAGGTTTGCTAGAACGACATCGTCTTTTGCCAAATTCATCTATTGGCAATTCTTCATGGCATGTTATGCATATTTTTGTTACTATAGTCTTACCTGACATAGTATTCAAACTATTATCCATTGTGTTAATTATTAAGTTATTATGATTTATCTGAGAAGAGTATCTCGGTTTGCTATTTATACGAAATATATAGAGGAATGTTACAGTTTCTTGCCTATTTTATTAAAAATAATTTTAGCCTATGTATCTCATCTACAGCCTTTTTAAGACCATATAACTAAGTGTACAAACTGTAACATTTAACAAGAATAGCCTATAAAAAAAATTATCGGAGCGGAAGGGATATATTAGAACAAAGAATAAGTTCTCTTGGTTGAGGAAAGTTATCCCTCCAACTTGTTCTACATCCAACATATTCTGGTGTGGTTAAATTAGGATTATTTACTTGTAGCATAATACGTTAGTTAAATAACAATGCCCTGAAATATATAATCTCAGGGCATTCACTTTTATTTTTAATATCTCCAAATTATTTGCTCAATAATGTGAAAGTTGAGACTTCATCTGGCTTATTTGGAACTTTATCAGTTTGAGTAAATTTTGTAGGAGAAATGAATTCAAATATCGCCTTCATTTTGGCATTTTCTGGATTAGACATATCACTGTACAAAACTCCTTCGCAAGTGTTTTTTGAGGTAAACCACATTGCTGCAAGTATAGAACCTGAAGTTTTCATTATCCTTGCTTGAATATACTTATCAGAGTTTTTGTCATATGCTAAAACTGCTTTACCTTCATTTATTATTTTCCCTTTTGTTTCAAATCTGACATTTATATCCAATCCCTCTCCATAGGATTTCCCATCCCAAATAAATGATGTGTCTTTTCCTGCTTCACTTTTCCACGTCCCTACAAACTTTTTCATTAATTCGATTTGGTTGAGGTCTTTAGATGTTTCGGTATTCTTAACATTTTGCTGAATGTAAGACTCAACTCCATAAATAATTTTCCAAGTAGCATTGATTTTCTTAAATATTAATAACATAACAGTAGGGTCTTGAAGAATGGCATGACCATCCTTGTAATTTGTTAAAGACTTGGAATGGTTAGAATAAAAGACTGTTGAATTATCAGGGAATGTATATTTTTCATCAACAATTGTAATTTTTTGATTTAACATACTTGCGAAAACGGGTTTAAAAATATCCATACATTCCTTATAACTAAAAACATAACCATTGTTTATATATGCAAACTCAGGTGAATTAAGGCATGTTCCAAGAACCATGTCCATGTTAATTTCTTCACATCCTTTAAAAAAGGTATTTACAACTTCTTTTACTTCGCCTTTTATTTTCTCTTTCTGAACATCAGATACAGGCTTATTGTTAGTTCCGCATGAAAAACAGACAATAAGCAAAAGCAAATAAATAATTCTTGTTTTCATAGGTTATTATTTTGGTTAAATATATGTTTTCAAATGCCTGTAGGTTAATTATATGAGAAAAGTTAGAACAAAAAAGTATACCAAACAAATAAATTGTACCAAATTGGAATATTTGGTGCTGATTATAAGTATTAACAGTGCTTTGTTATGTTGCAGCCAGTATGGAGTTTTAAATAAAGGGAATGATATTCAATTCACCACATAATATATACATGCGTCATCCAACATAGGCTGATGCGGTAATCAAAAGTTAAGGAGAAATAAACATTAATAAAAGAATAATTCGAGTTTTCATATCTTTTTGCAAAGGTACTTACGCCTGGAAGTTTTAATATCTCCAAAGTTATGGTTGTAATTTTTCTTAGCTACTTAGGGCCAAGAACGATTCTTTCTATCAAAGGTGTTATGATTGTGAAAAGAACAAGAATGATTGAACCTAATACTGGACTATAACAGCCACAGTCAGGGCAATCTATCTTAGCGCAATTACATAACAATGCTTTGAGTAAAGGATTACCGATTGTATAAACCCAAATTGCAAATGCGATTGTCGCAATGACGGAATGGAAAAATGCTCTTTTCTTGGCAGTATTTTGATTTGGAGGATTTGAATTGTCTAAGACTGCATAGTATGTCCAAAATGGTGTAACGAGAACCAATATAACTAATAAAATCAAATAGTAAGTTTTGTAATGTACTGGAATGTCCGAATTTGCAGTTACAGATAAATATCCAACTAAAGCAGTATAAGCTGCTACAATTTCAGCTGGTATATACTTGATGATTTTTTGAACATATCCATCGTCATCTTTTACTGCAGGTCTTAATGTTGCCATTTTTTTAATTTAATTATTAGTTAGTGTTAATTGATTGTAATTTATTGATTATTTGTTATTTAAAATTCATACGGCATATATTTTTAACTATAAAAATGGGAATGAAATATTTAATGTAAGTTACATCAGCAAAAAACTAAAGTCAAGTAAATCTTAATAATACTAAAAGGATATAATTAAAAGATAACTATTCATAAGATTCAATACTGTAAGAAATATTTAAAAGGAATAGCCTATAAACATGCCCCTGGTTTACTCATTCATTATAGATACCCCGGTATAGGTATTTTAAAAATTTAGCCCCCCCTGTCACTTTATGAAAATTTATTTGACTTTGCCTTTTGGCCGGTGTAACTTGCTTAATATTTCTGACTTACAGTTATTTATTTTATCTATTAACAAAATCTCAATCAAATGAAAAAACTTTGTTTAACAATTTCAATTGCTGTATTCCTATTATTCTTATTAAACGGAGTACAGGCACAAACCACCACTTCAAAACCTAATCAGGTTGAACTTATGAAGAAACTTATCGGTAATTGGAAAGTTGACATGGCAAAAGATACTGTTTATTATGTGGACTATAAAGCCTTTGGTTCGGGATTAGAAGGCTATGATAGGACATTGGCAAAGGATAAAATGATTGGTGAAGAAAAGGAACTTTGGGGGTACGATAGCAAACTTGACAAATTTGTTGGGGCTGATTTTGCAAAAGGCAAGGATATTGAGATTTGGGTAATATGGTTTACATCAAATACTAAGTTTGAATCTGTCCACTTATCTGATATATCCAATCCTGATAAAGCATCCAGTAGAGCAGAAGGAGAATTCAAATCACCAGATGCTTTTTCAGCAAGCGAATTTCTGAATGGGAAAGTTGTCCTGACATATAATTTTAAAAGAGTTAAATAAACAGTTTAATTATATCGATATGCCCCGAAGATATTATTTTGGGGCATTTTGTTTTTTATAAAGTATTAATATATAAATATATGACTGCTTTTATACGACATCAGAATCTATTGGATGTAACTCTCGTAGGAATTTGAATATACTCCGGGAGTTCATAAATTCCCTGCAAATACCCCAGTCATAAGGTACTTTAAAATTATTGACCCCCCAGTCAATTTTTCGATGAATAATCTCAAGCTCAGGAATCACCTCATATCAACAGCCCCTATGCACTCGCGGTGGGAAAGTCCCTCCATTGTGTTTAATCAAATTTAATTTACAATCATGGTAACAATCGTTGGCTTAGAAAAAAGAAAAGCTGCTGATGGGAAAGAATTCAATGTTATGAATTTACAAGACAGCGTTGTAGTTGCAATATCAAAGGCAACTGGTAAACCTTATCTTACTGCAAGGAAATCATCTATTACCTGCACATTTGATGAAGCTCTGGCAAAAGCTCTCATTGGTCAGTCATTGCCAGGGGAGATTGAAAGAATCGAAGTTGATGAATATGAATTCTCAGTACCTGGTACCAAGAAGAAGATCACACTGAATCATTCGTACCGTTACTCAGCAGAACCTGTCTCCATTAGCGAGGTTGTTGGTTAATGTTGATTTCAAACCACGGTTGGGGGTTATGTGAAAGCATAGCCCCTTTTTTATTTCATATCATTTAATCTTACAATTATGGAAACTAATATTATAGAAAGAAACCTCAGACAATTTCATGGTACAGAGGAGTATCATAAACATTTATTCCCAGGTAAATCTCCTTTGCTTCTGACTGATGGTTGTATGTATATCAGGGATGATCTTAAAGCCTATTGGCTCTTTGATTCCATCTTAACTTATCAGAATCATAAATCACTCAGGGATGTCAACTTTCAGATATGGGAGTTAAAACAGTTGAAGAAAGACTTCACATGGTTATTAACCTGTAGGGAAGATACCGGAAAGAGACCGTTGATATCACAGTCAATAGAATTCTCAGATTTCCCTGTCGGGTACATAAGGATCTGGGTTATTGATAAAATTGCATTATTACCATCAGAGTATTGATCATGACAGATAATGAAAAGAAGAAATACATTGAAGAAGTTTTTAAGTATTGTAAAACTGACAGCATACTGGTCATGTCAAAGTCGGGTCAATTACAGCGCTTACAGTGTCCTTTCGAGGTAATGGTAATACAAGACGTTGGAGAACTCTACAGAGGGCTGATATGTCTTGTTTCAGCCGTTAAAATTGATTTGACCTTAATTGATGTTTATATCATAAAGGGTAAAGCTTACTACTTCTTCAATTTCAGAGTATTACAACGCAAAATAAGGAATTCCAGGTATTAGGTCGAACAGAACCGAACGCTGGGTTTTTAGTTGAGTCATGTTGAATTATGTTTTCGGTTCTTTTGAGAAGGTCAATCTCAACTTTAAAATCTCAAGAACCCCTGAAAAAGAACCGTGCTAGATTCCATCCATCTGAGTTAATTCTTGGGTGGATGGTTTTTTTAATTATATATAGATGGAAAAGACAAGGTAGAATAAAATTGACTTCCCATTAACGAAGTTCAAATTTGATAACAAGAGAAGAATAATCCTGTCGAACTTTTATCTATATATTTTGTTATAATTTGAGAATTTTCATAAACTAATGCACATGTTTACAACAATGTTATAAATTCAAGGAGGTCCCCTATTACACTTAATAAATTCTTAATTTATAACAATTCTTAAATCAACTACCATGATTAAAACTTCAGAAATTGCACCAGATGTTTACAGATTTTCGGTCTATGTGCCAGAATTTAATCTGCAATTCAATCATTTTCTCATTAAAGATGATGAACCTATGCTTTACCAGACGGGAATGAAACAAATGTTCCCTGTCTTATTGGAAGCCGTCAGCAAAATTCTTCCTCCATCGCAGATAAGATGGATTGGTTTTAGTCATTTTGAGGTAGACGAATGTGGGGCACTCAATGATTGGCTGCAAGTAGCGCCAAATGCAAAAGGAGTTTGCAGTGAAGCGGGTGCAATTCTTAATATGGGGGATTATGCTATAAAACCGGTTCATGCTATGCAAAATAATTCTATCCTGAAAACCGGACAATATACATACCGTTTTATTCGGACTCCCCATTTGCCGCACGGCTGGGATGCTGGAATAATGTATGAGGAAACAAATAGAACACTTTTGTGTTCCGATCTATTTCATCAAAACGGAGATGTAGTTGATTTGACCGATAAAGATGTATTAGGAGACTACAAAAACGCTATTATTGAATATGAAAAGGGACCTTTAATGGGATACACCCCATACACGAACAATACTTCAAAATTGCTTAATAGCCTTGCAGAACTTAAACCAAAAACACTTGCCACCATGCATGGCTCTTCCTTTAATGGCGACTGTCATAAAGCTTTAATTGACCTTAATTTGGTCATGAAAGAAATATGGGGTAATTAGGTCTAAGGAGTTTTTTATTTAAATACCAAATTTATGATAATCTCAGTTATTCGTTTTCTAAATATTATTGTAGCTGCATTACTTGCTGGAATTAGTGTTGGAATATGGATAGGATTTAATCCTTTAGACCTATCCCCTTCAACTTATATTGAACAACAGCAAAATACTATTCGGTCACTTAATGTATTGATGATTTCGCTTGTAGTTTTTGCAACTGTCATTACAATTATATCTGCCTTTCTTCAAAAAGGTAATAAAGAGGACCTTATTGTTTTACTCATTGCTTCTTTATTTTTTATTAGTTGTATCCTTATATCACGATTTGGCAATCAATCAATTAATAAAATTATAATGACATGGACTACTGATTCTCTTCCAGCAAATTTATCGGAGCTTCGGGACAAATGGTGGTCATTTCATATTATGCGAACTATTGCAGAATTGATAGCATTATTTCTTGTTACCTGGATAAGTATTAAAAAGAATTGATCGGGTGAACAGATATTCATATTGCTAATGTCAATCTGATATTTTTGTCAGGCAAAAAGGTGTTCGTGGATGCTCTCTTTATGTTGCATATTGAAAATCTCATGTCTAAGGTATACAACATAAATCGCAACCCTCACTATTAATAAGTGCGAGCCTGCGGCATCCAATTTTAATCGGCACACGTGGGTTTGCATAAAGCAATATTTCATGACACAGCAAGGCCCAGCCCAATGGGTTATTTCATAAGCCTTGCTTTAGTCATTCAATAACCCCACTTCATATGCCGAAAATTTCCTCCCCTGCAGTCGGGCTCCTCGCTAAAACAGCCTACCAGGCTGTTTATTAACGCTCAGCCCTTCGCGGACGGCTCGCGCTCGATTGAATTTGATTGAAAGTAATTGTAAAGTAATTTGAGAGATAAACTATAAATGCTTTATTGCAAACAGTACTTGACCTTTGTTAAATAGTTGACTGAAAAATATATTTGTGTAAAAAATTAATAGTAATATTTTATCATAACTAAGGACCGTTAAATTAATTCGAATTTGAACTAATTACTAAATAACTTTGGTATAGATTTTGATTACTTTTAGATAAACAGGAAGTATTAGTCCTTATTAAACCTGAAGGATATGAAAATAAAACTTGTTTCCCTGATCTCCTTCTCAACATTATTTCTGAGTAGCTTATCTGCTCAGACTGACGATGCCAGAATGACAATAAAAGGAACTGTGCTTAATGCCGAGAAGGAACCCATTGAGAATGCGATAGTAATGATCGATGGCATAAAAACCCGTTCAACAACCGATTCTAAAGGAATTTTTAAAATTAGAGTTGCCCTTACAGCAATCAAATTAGGCATCTTCACTTTTGGTTATGGATTACAGGAAGAAGATATCTATGGAAGGAGCCGGATTGATTTTAACTTTGAGAACCAGCCGTCATGGAAGTTGCACCCCAGAGAAGGGGGAATAAGTGTACTGGGTAGTAATAAAATTCCAGTGGGTGAAGAATCAGTTGATGTCGGCTATGCACATATGAAAAGGAAAGATATTACAACCGATATCAGCTTTATTGACGGGAGCAATAAAAAATATGCTTCTTACAGTTCTATCGCAGAAATGATTTGGAGGGAAGTTTCGGGGGTAAGAGTCATAGGAACGCCGGGAAACTACAGAATTATACTTCAGGGTTCCGGAGATCTTTTCGGTTCCGTTGGGCCACTAATAATAATTGACGGTATGCCTGGCGGATCAATTAATGATATCCAACCTTCTTCAGTTGCCTCAATATCGGTACTCAAAGGTACGGCAGCTGCAATTTATGGCTCTCGCGGATATGGCGGAGCAATTATTATCAAAACCAAGACCTATGATGAAGGTTGGTAAGATTTTTGATTTTTCCAAAAGGAGGTATTGGTATTCAAAATAATTAGACACATTTTTATTACTTATATGATAATAAGCCAATGAGCAAAAAAATCAAAACTTAAACTCTTGGCAACAAGACTTTTTGCCAACAGTGAATTCGTACTTAATTATATTGTGGACAAGCAATACTAACGAACTAAGATTATTAGGTTTCAAAATGAGAATTATTTTGATCCGGAATAATTCAAAAATAACTAACTCGAAATGTGTTTGAAAGGAAAACTCCTGACACTGACAACAATTAACTAAACTTTGAGTGGCTGTTAAGGTTAATTGATTACATCCGTGAACATTAGATAATTAAATATTTTGATAAATATGGTTGGCATAGGTTTAAACAATGCAAAATCTTGGTACAGAATTTGAGTACTTTATGAAAATCTGATTAATGAATCCGAATTGGGAAATTATATTGATTTCATTGCTTCTTCTGAACAGTTGTATTACTCCGTTTATTCCCAAAGCCAATTATAATTTGGAATTGATTATTGTTGATGGTTTGATTACTGATCAACCTGGTAAAAACACTATAAAACTGTCGAGATCCCTTCCTCTGGGAACTAGAAATACCCCTTTACCTATTAAAGGATGCATTGTTACGGTTACTGATGATCTAGGTAATTCCTTTAATTTCACGGAATCAGTTGCCGGTACTTATGCATCAGATTCCACAGAATTTCAAGGTTCAGTAGGTCGGTCATACACCTTGCATATTAATACAAATTCGTATTCTAATAATCATAACTACGAATCATATCCTATGGAGATGAAATCTGTTCCTCCTATTGATAGTGTTTATTATAAAAAAGTGACTATTACAGAATCTGCCGATGGGAATTATATGGAAGAGGGTTGCCAGGTTTATTTAGATACTCATGATCCGACAAATCAATGCAAATATTACAGGTGGGAGTTTGTTGAGACATGGGAATTCCATCTTTATTTTCCTGTTTCAAACAGGATATGCTGGATATCAGCTAATTCCGAATTAATTAATATTAAAAATACTTCTGTATTAGAGAAAGATAATATAACCAGGTATCCTTTAAATTTTATATCAAATCAAACAGACAGGTTACTCGTAAAATACAGCATATTAGTGAACCAATATTCTCTGAATGAACAGGAATACCTCTATTGGGAGCAACTGCAAAAACTATCTGAAGAGGTAGGTAGCCTTTATGATATTATACCATCATCTGTTGTCAACAATGTTTATTGTGTTGATGATCCGAATGAAAAGGTTTTGGGTTATTTCAGTGTTTCAGCCAAATCATCAAAAAGGATTTTTATAAAAGATCATTTTAGGGGTCTGGTAAACCAATATACTGCTGATTATTGCAATGCAGATACTATTGTTAAAAATGGCCCTATTCCAGGTCTCAATCAAAGTGTCTGGTTAATTGGAGAAACTTTAAACTCTTGGATAGTCACATATAGCGAAGGTTGTGCCGATTGTACAGTCAGAGGCACAAATATACGTCCTGATTTTTGGACAGAAAATAAATAATAGGTTATCAAAAAAGAAGTTTGAATGACTAAATCGAAGAATCTCAAAAAAATAGTTAGAAAGAAATTGAGGCCTTTGCCAATTATTTGTAGCAGAGTGAGATATTGATCTATAGTTGATACTATCTCCTACTGTCTAGCACTCCTTCAAATCCTAATTTTTAGAGAGGTTCAAATAATTAATGGCCTTTTCTAATAACTCTGCATTATCTTCAAATTTGCCTATTCCTGTATTACATTTATGGCATAATAATCCCCTGACTATTCCTGTACTATGGTCATGATCAATACATAGAGTATATGGCAGTTCACTTTGGTGAACACCACAGATGGCACAACTACCTTCTTGTTTGTTAAATAATATGTTGTAAACCTCTGGGGCTATACCGTATTTTTTACACCTTCGATTTTTCTCACCAGATTCCGGAAACCAAAAACCGCCATCTGCTACTATTCTATGTGTCCTAAATTCAATAGCAGGGGTAGGAATTAATTCTTTCATCATGTTAAAGTATCACTTTTGTATTTTGGTCTACCCCTGCGATAGATCTAAGGTTAACTTATCATAGTATTCCAGAGCAAGTTTCTCATTCATGAAACATCTGCTTCTGTCACGACCAAAATCATCGTTTTTCGCTATATGTTCTCGTTCACCATATTTATCTTTTCTTATGTAAATGATATCTACTTCCCAATGTAGGATTTTATCTGTAAACTCGCCACCAATTCCATACAAAGCAACTTTATCATTTCGATTTATTAATGTATAGGGTAAGCCATTCATTCTGAATTGCATTTTCAATGTATTCATAATTCTTTGTTATTAAAATGTAAATGATTATTCCGGATCAGATTAAGTCATCAATTTCCGGATAAAACTGACACGATCTGTGCAATATTAATTTATACGAATTAGAAACAATAATGTTACGTAAAACACATTAATACAGCACATTAAATAGCAGATTTCTAATTGCAATTTATATTACTCCTATAGATCAAATTTCAATTATGCAATTTGGTTATTAATTGACAATTCAGCCACAGAATACAATTTCTGCCTCTGGTACAGGTGGTATATTCAGGACAAATTCTTTACAATATTTTTAAAGTGATAAATGAGATTGCTGCTCAAGATTTTCAAAGTGGAACAGCTATTTCCCTCAAAACATAAATCTTATATTCTTCACCAACTTGGAATGAATAATATCTTATCTTTATATGATATTGGTATTTATTCTAATAATAATTACTAATTCTGCTTTAAAGTTTGCATTAGTATGAAAGCAATAATAAGGATTATTGCATTTTTGTTTTTGGTCGCTTCTTCATCATGTATCGATCCTTATGTTCCTAACCTTAAAAATTTTAACTCACTTCTGGTTGTTGAGGGTCTCATTACCAATGAAAATAGTTCATATAAAATAAAATTGAGTAGGACATTCGGCCAGGCAAATTCTATACCTGAAAACGTAACAGACGCAAATGTTTTTATCACTGACGGAGATGGTATAAAGACTGACCTTCAATATAGCAATAACGGATTTTATAAAACAGACAGCACTTCATTTTCAGGCGTTATTGGTCAGAAGTATACTATGCATATTCTAACAAGCGACGGGAAAGAGTATAAATCAGATGAGTGCATGATGGTACCGGTTACAGGAATTGATAAGGTCTATTACGAGAAGGGTGATGAAATTTCAGGAACCCTCGGAGAATCTTTTACCGGTTTAAAAATATTGCTGAATTCAACTGAAACCACAGGAATGAACGAGTACTTCCGCTGGACATTCGAAGAAGTATGGAAATTTATCCTGCCGGGAGCACAGCAATATGTATGTACTTACATTGACCCTGACACTTCCTTTTTTGAATCAGTGCCTTTTTTAAATAACGTATGCTGGAAAAAGAACGAGTCGGGAGATATAATAATAAATTCAGCCCTTCCCGGAGGAGTCAATTTTATAAATGGACAGGAGATCCAGTTTATAAATCCAATTGAATCTGACAGGTTAACTCAGGAGTATAGCATTCTGGTAAAACAGTACTCAATTTCAAACACTGAATATGATTTCTGGAATAATCTTAAAAAAGTAGGTGAAGCAGGGGGAGATATTTTTGCTTTACAGCCTTTCACTGTAATCAGTAATATTCATAATGTGAATAATAATAATGAAAGAGTGCTCGGGTATTTTGAAGTTTCAGCTGTAAGCCAGAAAAGGATATTTATAACTTCACACGATCTTGATCCGCTGTATCTGCCACATTACCAGACCGATTGCGTTTTAATAAGAAGATCTCCTGATGATTATCCGGGTGATCTAACTGCAACGTTTGATAAAATATACCGTTGGTTTATGGACTCAGGCAATTATATTTTTGTGAAACCCGAATTGAAAAATGATAATTCACCAGTAGGACTAATTACCGTAAATAACCTTCTGAAACTTGATTTTTCATTGAAGCCTTGTGCTTTATGCAATTTGACAGGCTTTCCCGCTAAACCGGATTTCTGGGTTGATCTTGAATGATGCCAGAAGACTTAACATGGGTATTTCAACATGACCAAAACTGTGCTACTTAGTGCAACCTAACTTCCCAATTCCCCATCATTGCTATTAAGCTTAATATCAGCTATATACTGTTCGATTACACCCTCATCTTAGGCTATTTACTGCATATTTCGCAACTTTCTATATCCCTATAGTATTAGTGCAATACGAAACTCAACAATACATTTAAATTGCTTAATACGAAGCATTTAGACTAATTATTGTAGTTGCACATTAATATATCTACCTATATATCAGCATTATAAATATTCAATTGTACAGCCTGGGGATTTGGGACCAGGCTTTCTCATTTCTAATTAATCACTAATCAAAATCATATGAAAACGCAACAGACAACTATATCTGAAGTAAGACTTGTCTATAGAACTAAGGTCAAAGCTTCAGAGAGGCTACAAGTTAAATGCTCAAAGGATGCATTTGACATATTTATGGAGAATTGGGATCTGGATTCTATAGAACATATTGAGGAGTTTAAACTTCTACTAATGAACCGGTCCAATTCAGTATTAGGCATTATGCCTGTTTCTAAGGGAGGTTTATCCGGGACGGTTACGGATGTCCGGTTAATTTTTCAAGGTGCTATTAAAGCGAACGCAGCTGGTATAATAGTCTGCCATAGCCACCCATCCGGGAATTTGAATCCCTCTGAATCGGATATAAAGATCACTCAAAAGATTAAAGAAGCTGGTAATCTTATGGACATTCAGCTCTTGGACCACCTTATCCTGACAATGGATGGGACTTATTACAGCTTTGCAGATAATGGACTTTTATAATTAAGACTATGAAAATTAGATGTATACATTGTGGTGAGTATTTCTTCCCTGATGAAGAAACTCTAAAACTTATATCTGATGGTTATATATCATCATCAACTGTAAATACTTGTGATGAATGCTGGGATATGATAAATCAACCACCAGATGACTTTTCAGATATGTATAGTGATGCTGATCCAGGACTATAATTGATAATACTATTTTTAATGATACCCCGACAGGACAATACCACGTCGGGGTTATTATACGATCTTTAAAGTAATATACAATCAAGTGAAGCTGATATTGCAATAACCAGGAAGATAAAGGAATCAGGGATTGTTATGGATATACAGTCATTAGATCATTTGATTATAGTCCCGGAAGGTAATTACTACAGTATGGAGGATGAAGAAATTATATAGATCAATTCAAATAATATGTATAACTTTAATATGAAGAAGGACCGTTGAAAGTCAGACAAAAGTATTGTATAGAATTGTATTTCAGTGCGTTGTCAATACGATACTATTGTGACTGACGGGGCTGTGCTTTAAATGTCCAGAAGATTTATTGACAATTATTTTGCCCTTGAAAAGTTTACTCTAGAAGATTCTGAGTCCGTTTGATGATCTTTTAATAATTTAAACAAGAAATAAAACTGAATAAAGGTGTGCAATAATTCCAACATAGGGTATTAATATATCTACCTTTAGAAAATGTATAAATGAGTTAGCTGCAATATACCACTGACCTACAGCTTAATACAAATCATATAAAATTCTCATGACCAGATTCCTCATAGTTCTCCTAATAACAATTCTATTCACAAGTTGCAACAACGACCGAACATCAAGATTGCAATCCCTGAATAAGGACATTAATGGGATCAGTTTAATAAAATACACTATAAAAAATACTTACCCGCATAGCATAGAATCTTATACTGAAGGCCTAATATTCCATGACAATAAACTTTTTGAAAGTACTGGATCACCTGAGAATTATCCTAAGACTAGGTCAGTAATTGGCATTGTAAATTTAAAGACAGGCAATATTGATGTTAAAGTAGAAATTGATCGAGACAAGTATTTCGGCGAGGGTATTCTCTTTTTTAAAAATAAACTATACCAGCTGACATATAAAAACCAATTGGGATTTATCTACGACTCAGACAATTTTAAACAGATTGGGACATTCAGTTACATAAATAAAGAAGGTTGGGGTATGACAACGGATGGGAATTCTATTATCATGAGTGATGGCACCAATTTTATAACATATTGGGATCCTGATAGTCTTAAGGAGATTAAAAAAATAAATATAACTTATAATGGATCTTCGGCACTTTATGCAAATGAATTAGAGTTTATTAATGGTTACATCTATGCCAATATTTGGACAACTAATTATATCGCCAAGATTGATCCTAAGAGTGGTAAAATTGTTGGGCTGATTGACTTGACTACTTTATTTCTTAAATCAAGAAAAGAAAATCCCCAATCAGAAGCTACCAACGGAATAGCCTATGACTCAAAAAGAAACAGAATTTTTGTGACTGGAAAATTTTGGCCATATATTTTTGAGATCAAATTCCAACATTAAGAAAAAATAAAGCAGCTAACTCGGACAGTATGTGTTATTGCCTTCGGCCAAGGCCGGCTCACCCAGATGGTGTCATGTTTTTTGATTTCTAGATAATAGCACGCTTAATGACGAAATTATCATTTTTACCAGCCTTCAAAAAACACGTCACCCCGCTGCTGGCGGCAACAACAAATACCGCTTGATCGTTAGCGGTAAGCACCAGCCTCCGCGTAGGTGAACAAGTATTGTATACATGATCTGCAAAATATGAATTGAAGTTTTCTCAAATGGCATTCTTTTTGTGTAATAAACTTAGAACCAAATAATAACGAATGCTTACTGCTATGAAAAAAATACTGGCCCTTTTATTATTTACTTACTTGAATAGTCATACGTGTTTTTGTCAACTTTTAAGTAACCCTTCAGTGACAGTTGAGGACATTGAAATGTCTTTAACAAATACCAATCACTTAAGCAAAATATTAAAAGAGCACAATTTTGAATATTCTACTACTGGTGCATCTAATTTTAACGCACCTGGTACAATGTCAAATGCTTTATACCCTGATCTAAGAATTCTCAAATCGGAAAATTGGGTACCAAAAAATCCACAGGATCAATATCTTTTGATTATGAACATGTTTGAATGGGAACCAAACCATGCACCACAACCAGACGTTATTAAAACGATCAGAATTATGGTTAAAAAAGATTCAAAGTATGCTGAACAGATGAAGGCCTTCCTTGAAATAATCAAAAATAAATATCCCAATAAAAGCAAAAGATATTTTCGGGATAATGAATTTTTTAAGCAATTCGGAGAACCCTTAATTGTTTTTACTAATGATTCCAAAATTGAAGTGCGAACAGAGGAGCCAGATGCAAGGTATTTTCATTTCTATACTGTAAGCTTTGATTTAATCAAGTGAACTCTTAAAATGCCTAACCGCTAACTCGAACGTTGCTATGAAAAGCATAGTCCTGACAACAGATGGCAACTAAATTAAACAACCGAGCCGGTATGTGACAAGTTCGAACTCGCTGCACAGTTCATAAATTGTACAAAATCAATCAAAATAATAGATATGGCAACAGTATTAAAATCCGAAAAAAGAGAATTTCAAGAAGATCCTAACAAGATTGATAACTTTCGGTTATTATCAGATTTCTCAAGAAAAAAGAATGGGATTTATCCCAAGAATTTAAACTTTGATCTTCGATTATTAAATCCAGGACAACTATCAGCTCCCTACCACTTCCATAGATTTGCTGAAGAGTTATTTATGATTATCTCAGGTTCAATGACTTTACGAAAGCCAGAGGGATTTGAGGTAGTCTCAGGTGGTGACCTTATATTCTTTGAAATGGGTGAATTAGGCGCACACCAGTTTTATAACCATAGTTCTGAACCATGTACTTACCTCGATATAAGAACATATATTGGATATGATGTATGTGAATACCCTGATTCAGATAAAATACTTATTGCTCCTTCGTTTGAGATTTTTAAAAAGGATTCTCAGTCATCATATTTCGAAGGAGAAAAGGAAGTATTTGGGAAATGGGAAAGCATAAGAAGCAAAAACAAATAAAAAATAGCCACTAACTCGGTCGGTGCTATGAAAAGCATAGTCCTGACTAGGGCAGCGACTCAATTAAACTGCCGGGTCGTTAGGTTTAAGATTTTGTGCACAATACCTTGATATCCAACGCGCAAGCAAGAGTTTGGCAGCTTGCCACCGCGACGGCCTTCGCTGCTAACAAACACATGTTTTTTGCCAATTCGGGACTACAATTTGACAACGATTCTATTTCTTTAAGATTTTAGCCATGACAAATAAAATGTATTAAATTCGTTTTTATAAGAATAGAATTAAATAAATATAAATGACCGCAATTGGATGAAAGGCTCGCACAAATTTATAAGCGACTGTTTATCAGGATGTATGCATCTTGTTCGGGTTTCGTCAAAGGCGCAAATAAACGCAACCAGTTACGTTTATTGAGTTATTGTGTGAAATGAATCTAAAAGAGAAATATAAAGCTGATATTGTTATGATTATGTCTAAAATTAATCATAATGGGGGCGAATTATGGGCGACAAAAGACAAGAAAATTAGCAAAGGAAGCCCCTTTGATACAAGAGATGTTGCACTAATGCTTTCTGAATTAGGATTCACCAAAAAAGACATTATTATTCAAGATATTGCTGACCTCATTTTTAGTACTTGGAAACCAGATGGACGATTCAAGGTTTCCCCTTCCGGAGCAATCTATCCCTGTCATACAATTGGTGCAGCCAGAGTTCTTTGTTATTTGGGATATTCAGATGATAACAGAATTAAAAAAACATTTGAGCATTTATTGGAAACACAACAAGAAGATGGAGGTTGGATGTGCAATAAATTCAGTTTTGGAAAAGGACTTGAAACAAAGTATTCAAATCCCGGACCAACATTGGAAGCATTAGACGCATTTAGATTTACAGGTTTAAAAAATACAGATAAGCGATTGGATAAAGCTGTTGATTTTCTCTTATGGCATTGGGAAATAAAAAAACCAACTGGACCTTGCCATTATGGAATCGGCTCACTGTTTATGAAAACAGAATTTCCATTTTTTAGATACAATTTATTTTACTATTGTTATACCTTATCTTTTTTTAAGAAAGCTCAAAAAGACAAACGGTTCAAGGATGCATTAATTCTACTTAAGAAAAAACTTATCAATGGGAAAATGATTATTGAAAATCCTAATAGACAATTAGCAGAAATGGATTTTTGCCGAAAGGGACAACAAAGTGAATTAGCAACAATTAAATTTAGGGAGTTGATGATAAATATAGAAGCGTAACTACTTAGCACAGTATATAAAAAATAGGCGGGATATTAGTAAATTCAGGAATCCCACATCTCACTAGAAGGTACATTTGCAACTTCCGTAAGCCAACCTTAAATTCTAAAGTTGCAAACGAGCCATCCAGTCCCCTTCCTGCCTTCATGACTAGATTGAGGACCAGACAATAAAAATCTTTTACATCCAGACAGTTTTAAAATTAATCCTAACCCTAACTCGGATGTTTTAGCTAATTGACTTCGCCAACCAGAATAATTGAATATAAATGATAAAACCCAGAATTGTTTCAGTATAGTTTCAGTAACCATTAAATAAAATAAGCGCATTCAGTTAATATATGTCTGTTTGCGCTTATTTTTTTGTGGGGCGTACTGGAATCGAACCAGTGACCTCTTGCCTGTCAAGCAAGCGCTCTGAACCAACTGAGCTAACGTCCCATTATGTGCCCAAAAATAGTAATTTTCATTAAACATATATGGACCGTTTATTAAAATGTGGGTCGCTTATAATTTTATGTTCACAGGTTAAGAGATCCTGGAATTAATAAAGACTAATTATACTTGTTCCGCCAGCCTCGATAATAATGTAAACAGAATTTTCCTGCCCGGTTTAATTAACCTTTTATTTCTCAATATGTCTTTTTCAGTTTGGATATATTTCCCCTTCTTTAATTCATCCCTTCCGCCTTCAATCATCTGCATTAACGAATCCAGTGTTGGTTCAAGGTGAAATTGTAAAGCAAGCACTTTGTTTTTATAAATATATGCCTGGTTTTTTGTACAGGCTGAAGAAGCCAGGTTAATCGCACTTTCCGGTAAATCAAATGTATCTCCATGCCAGTGAAATACGTTTATTCTGTTTCCCATATCAAAAAACAAATTACCCGATTGTGCCAATGGAGTCAGTTCAATATCAAACCATCCGATTTCATTTTCCATGTTCTTATATACTTTTGCTCCCAGGGCGGCCGATACTAATTGTGATCCCAGGCATATTCCCAATACCGTTTTTCCTGCATCTATCGCCCGCCGGATAAATCTCTTTTCACCCTTCAGCCATGGAAATTGCTTCTCGTTATATACATTCATCGGACCACCCATGACAATAAGCCAGTCTATGTCAGAGATTTCTGGAAACTCCGCCTTTTCAAATAATTTTGTGACGGTAAGAGAATGTCCATTTAAAGAAATCCAGTCTTCGATACTCCCCAAACCTTCAAAAGGGACATGTTGAAAATAATGAATTCTAAACTTTTTCATATTATGAATATGTTATTAGAATGTTGCTTTAATCACCCAAACATAATCCGAGGAAGGGTTTTTTCTGATTTTATCAGGAATTAATATGGAAAATCCTTTGTCGGTTTTCTCCTGTCTGAGAAAAGTATCGGTTCCCAGCATTTTGACTTTCGTGTTTGCAGGCAATGAATATGTAGACATTCCTATTTTTGATGGAATTTTTTCGCCCGATTCTGCCATGTAATAAATATAAACCGTGTTATTTCCCTTTTTTGAAATGCATACCTTCCCTTCTTTATAAGGAGCAAGAGCTCGTGTTCCGTAAATTGATTCGCTGTTTACCTTCATCCAGCGGCCTATGTCTTCCAGGAGCCTGTAAGCATCATCGTGCCATTGTCCTTCCGGTCCCGGGGCAATATTCAACAAAAGATTTCCGCCTTTGGCAATTATATCAACAAGAAGCTGAATGGCATTTTCCCCGCTCATATATTTGGCGTCAGGCACCCATGACCAGCCTCCTCCGGCAATAATACATGATTCCCATGGAAAAGGAAGCGCCTTTCCCGGAACATGGTTTTCAGGAGTAAGGTAATTCTGGTTCTTTCCTTGCACTGCACGATCGACGACAATCAGTCCCGGTTGTTTTTGCCGTGCTTTGGCAACAAGCTTATCCATCCGGATATCCTGATTCTGCACATGGATAAACTTATAATCCGGAGAAGTTATTTCTTTTAGAATCTCTTCTTTTGTCATCTTCTGCACCCATCCACCGTCGAGCCAGAGGATATCCATTTTCCCGTAATCGCCTCCGAGAAGCTCCATGATTTGACCTTGTGTAAACTGCACAAAGTTTTCCCAGCGATCAGGATACTTTGTAACATCATAATTTACATTTCTGTCGGGAGTTGCAAAATTTGGCCACCAATAATTTTCATTATGCCAGTCGGGTTTGGAAAAATAGGCTCCTGTCCAGAAACCTTCAGCACGGAAAGCATTAAAAATCTCTTTCGCTATGTTTGCCTTAGGATTGGTATGAAAGGGTGTTTTGTCGCTGGTTATTTTGTAGTCTGTCAGCTTTGTATCAAACATACAGAATCCGTCGTGATGTTTGGTAGTGAAAATGACGTATTTCATCCCGGCATCTTTTGCAGCTTTTGCCCATTTCGCCGGATCAAAATGAACCGGATTAAATGTCGTCTGAAGATTTTCATACTCTTTTTTATACTCCACATAACTTGGATTACGCCTTATGCACCAGCTCTCATCTTCGGCACAAATTGACCATGATTCCACAATTCCCCACTGGCTGTATGTCCCCCAATGCATAAGGAGGCCGAATTTCAGATCCTTCCATTTTTCAAGCTTCGCCAGTACAAGTGGATCTGTTTCCGGTATATACCTGTTTTCTTCCTGACAATAAATTGCTGAATTTGAAACAACTAATAAAACAAATAGGATAAATAATGGCCTTTTCATACTAGTTTTTAATTTTCACTTTGTGAATCCTCTGTGAAACTCTGCGTTAGTTCTTTTTGGTTACACAGAGTGACACAAAGAACCACAGAGGATATTTATTTCAACTTATTTCTGTAACTGCAGCTTTCCATCAATAACAACCGCTATAACAGTCATATAATCATCAAGAACTGCATCCGGCACATCAATAAATGTCAATCCGGCATTATTGCTCCAATATGGTTTAAGATATACTTTCCAGTTAAGTTTTGTCCCATTTCCAACAACATAGATCCTGTTGATCTTATTTTTTATCCCTTCCAGCATTACCTGGCCTTTGGGATTGCCATGAACAAAGAGATAGAGCATGGTACTATCCTTTGAAAGCGTAGACGGCCCGTAGAAGTACCCGGCTGGAAGACCTCCCTCAGTGCCATAGATAGCCTCTGAATGCTTTTTTGTCCACTTACCGAGTTCTTTGAGAACATTCACCTCCTGGTCCGGAATTGTACCATCAGCTTTTGGCCCGATATCCAAAAGCAAATTGCCTCCTTTTGACAGGCATTCAGTAAATATTTTGATAATCTGTTCAGGTGATTTAAATTCCTTGTCATTCTGCTGGTAACCCCACGAATCATTTATTGTCATGCATAACTCCCAGAATTTCTCTTTAGGTCTTTCCACAGGAAGTCCCTGTTCCGGTGTAGCATAATCACCATAACCCTGAAGGCGTGAATTAATAATTGCAGATGGATTCCTTTCGAGTATCATCTTTCGTATTTCCTTAGCCTTCCATTTTTCAGCGCTTTGTTCCCAGTCACCATCAAACCAATAAAGATCTGGATTAAAATTTCTTCCTATCTCTTCAATCTGACCCAAATTGAATTTTTCGAATCGCGCCCATTTTACTGAATCTTCAGAATAACGTTTTTCATTCTTTGTGAAATTTGGATAATCAGGATTGGACCAGTCAAGCAAAGAGTAATATATACCAACCTTAAGTCCTTGTTTTCTTAGTGCATTTACAAAAGGAGTTACCACATCTCTTGCTGCCGGAGATTTCTTAACAATACTGAGCTCTCCCTGCCTGGTATCCCACATTGCTACTCCATCGTGATGTTTTGAAGTTAGAACAGCAAATTTTGCCCCGCTTTCCCTGATAAGCGAAACCCATTCAGCTGGTTTGTATTCCGATGCTGTAAATCCGCTCAGCTGTTTCATGTAATCATCATAGGAAATATACCCGTTATAGAATGACCATGATTCATCAATACCATTAACAGCATAAATTCCCCAATGAATGAAGATCCCAAGTTTGGCATCTTTGAACCACTGCATTTTCTTGTCTATCGTACCCTGTCCTGAAATTGTCATTATCCTACCGGTTAACAGAGCCAAAATAAATAAAGCGAATATTTTTTTATTCATAATATAATTCTGAAAAGCAAACCAAATTAACTTAAAGTATGACTTGAATTTTCTCAGTGATCTCAGTGATTCTCTGTGGCTCTCTGTATAAGTAATACTTAAGAACTTACACAACTTGTCCCGATTTATCGGGAGAGTTGTAATGAGAAGCACAGAGTAACACAAAGGGTCAAAGAATCAGGAGCAAATATTAAGAAAAGTCAAATCCTGAAATATATGCCGGTGCAGTATAAAAATACTCCTTTTCATTGTCAGACAGATTTATAAACCTGGAATATACCAATCCGGGTTTTGCATTCAGCATCCTGTTAAGTGCTCCCATTTTCACAACGGTCCTCAATTTATCATAGAGCAGACTATGATCATCGAGCCAGGTAAGTCCGGTATTGAAACCTTCTGCAGCACATACGGATTCAAAAAGTTTTCCCAGAAGATTTTCATTTCCCTTTTTACAATAAATTGCATCAAATACAATGTATCTGAATTCTCCCGGACGGAATAATCTCCGGAAATAAGGAGTTTTGGGAAGAACCTTCATTATGACCCATCCCCAGACTCCGGGGATATCATAAACCTTGTAAACTGATGGAATTGCGCTTACTCCTGCTATGATCTCGTTTCCATTTTTTAAGATATAATACCGGTCCCCGTAAAAAGAAAAATCAGTACTGAAAAAAGAATAGTTACAGTAATATTCTTTCAGAAGCAATTCCATCTCGGATCTTTCTTCATCCCGTAACTTTGTGACCCGGCTATCTGACTTGGGCGAAAACCTGCTGAATGCAACGGTTAGAAATGATCTTATATACTCATATCCTGCCTGGTGGACAAGGTTTTTAGACCTTTCATTCTTGCTTTCCACAAAAGCATACATAATATGTTTGTCTCCTTCGAGTACGTTATTAAGATCCAGCAAATGCGGTTTACTGAAAATTTCAAGAGTTTTTTGTTTGAAAGTATCGTCTTTCTCAGGTTTTATAAGGGCCTTTCTTTGTCTCCTCCACCCGGAACCCGATTGATAAGTTGATTGAAAGGCAAGGTACCTCAGATATGAAGCAGGGTATCGAAGGTTCCCTTGTCCTGAAACACGGAAACAAGAACCAACCGTTCCCATTATCTGGTTTTTCTTGTAGAGTGATACAAATCTGATCTGATCCCCGTATGCTGCAATACGTGGTGCAATATTCTGCAAAGAAAATCTTAATCCACCCTCAGAGCCCTGAACAGCATGATTGAGAATATCTAAAATACCATCATTTGCATAATCAGTAACTCTTACTTCAAGTCCTTTGTAATCAAATACTTTTTTTTCAAACATATTATCCCAATTCAAATGTATTGCAAGATATGAAATAAGGCGCAACGGCACAATGGTGCAATGGTGCAATGGTATCGGTATAGAATAGATACTACATTCCTTCAAAGCCTCTGAGCCCTTGCGCCGTTGTGCCCTTGTGCCGTTAAAGCCTCAGGAGATTGATTGTAAAAGCGCTGCTGAGATGAGCAGATCTTCAGGGTTGGTGATCTTAATATTTTCGCGGTTGCCTTCAATAAGGTTGATTTTTTCTCCTGTTTTTTCAAGCACAGTGGCATCATCGGTAAAATCATTGCTATACTCCTGCAGATAGGCATTCTTGATCAACCCTGCACTAAACACCTGTGGGGTCTGAATTTGTTTTACCTGCAAGCGATTAACCGGTAGGCTTCCATGCTCTGTTATCATTCTGAGAGATTCGGTCGGAGAAATTGACGGGATCGCATTTCCGAGTTTTTCAGCCATCTCAAAACATCTTTTAATCGTATCAACACTCACAAAAGGCCTGACTCCGTCATGAATAGCAACCAACGCCTGACTGTTTACAAATTTAAGTCCGTTCCGGACAGAATAAAACCGGTTTGAACCGCCTTTGACAAGAGTGTGAAGGATCGAAAAAGAATGCTTTTTCTGTAATTCAATCCAAAAACGGATCTGGTTTTCCGGAAGCACAGTAATAATTTCTATTGCATCATTGAATGATTTGAATCTTTCAATTGTGTGCATCAGAACAGGCCTTCCTGCAAGTTCCAGAAATTGTTTGGGAATTTCAGCACCCATCCTCTTCCCACTTCCTGCCGCAACAATAACTACGTACAGATCCATGTAACCCTTAATTTAATTCTTTCTCTTTTGCCCTCTACCCCCCTTAAGGGTGGATAATTCTCGATTTTTTAGATCGCTTTGTTTATATTAGGGGATAAGCCCCACTTTAGAGGGATGTGAGGCTATTCTTTCGTATACAGAAATCTTTTTATGCTCCTCTTTGGTGTTTTTGCAAATTCTTCGGGATGTATCCTGAATTTGCTAACAGCCATGAATTCAGGCAATCTCTCATTTACCTCTTTCCTGGTTTTGTCAAAAAATTCAGCAAGTTGTTCTTCAGATAAATTATTCCTTTTCATCATTTCATAATCAGGAAAAACCAGTGCAATCAATTTATTATCCACTGAAATCACTACCGATTCCACTACATATTCTTTATTATTAATAACCGCTTCGATTTCCTCGGGAAAAATATTTTTGCCTGATGGCCCGAGTATCATGCTTTTGCTTCTTCCTTTAATAAAAATGTTGCCATCCTTATCAATTATTCCAAGATCGCCTGTATGCATCCAGCCATTATTATCAATCATTTCAAGGGTTGCCTTTTCATTTTTATAATACCCTGTCATCACATTCTCTCCCCTCAGAATTATCTCACCAACAATAGTTTCGGGATCAGGAGAGTCTATTGTAACTTCCAACGTATCGACTGCTCTTCCGGATGCGCCAAGCTTAGTTGTATCCCATGAAGCATAGCTTATCAGTGGTCCGCATTCCGTCATCCCGTATCCAACTGTAAATCTGAACCTGATCTTTTTAAAGAATTTCTCTGCATCAGGATTAAATGCAGCTCCCCCTATTACAATTTCCTTAAATTCTCCGCCAAATGTTTCAACAAGCTTTTCATTTATCTTCTTGTAAAGTATTTTATTCAAAAGGGGAACAGCAAGCATAATTTTCATAAGTGGCTTACTTATTACAGGCAATAACTGCTTTTTAAATATTTTTTCAATAACAAGAGGAACAGATAAAATTAGCCTTGGCCTTATCTCTTTAAATGCCTGAATTACTATTTGTGGTGACGGAGTTTTTGACAGGATTGTGATATGACAACCTATTGTAAAGGGGAAAAGAAACTCGAATGCACATCCGTATGTATGGGCAAGAGGAAGAAATGACACGAGGGGATCTCCCGGTTTTAAGGGCATGTTATTCTGAGCATATCTCACGTTAGCAGCAAGACTGTTATGAGTTATCATCACCCCTTTTGAAAAGCCTGTTGTTCCTGAAGTATAGCTTATCACCGCGAGCTGATCATTTGATATATCAGAGAACTTAATATCTTCCTTCTTAAGCACCGGAAACGCATTCGCATATTTTTCCTCCAGCGAAGAAAAAATTTCTTTAACGGCTTGGTTACCTGACATTATAATTCTGAAGTCATCAAGAGAGAACACTCCGATAATCTCAGACATACTGCTTATATTTAAAAGATCATAGATCTTGTCATCAACAATAAGAAGTTTCGAGTCAGAATGGTTTATAATATTTGTAAGGTCAACAGGTTTGAAATCAGGAAGTATTGGGACAATTACAGCGCCATAGGTTACCGTTGCCAGGTATGTTATGCACCAGTTCGCTGAATTTCGTCCGACAAGAGCAATCTTATCCCCTTCTATTATCCCCGATCCTTTAAAGAGGATATGAATTTTCAGGATTTTTTCAGCTATTTCCTTATAAGAATGACCCTTTTCTTTGTAGTTCGATAAAGCTTCGATTTCCCAGTTTTGCCTGATACTTTGTTCAATATACCCGATTAAACGTTCCTGTAACATAAATTAGGGTTTTAAATAAAATACATCACAAGAATAGCTATTATTGAAAGAACATTTACAATGGTAAAAAAGTAATTATAGCCTTCTCTTTTCTTGCTGAACTGACCGAGTTTCCTGGCAAATATGCCAATGGTCGGAACAAAAAGCACAACAAGGAATGCGAAAAATTCAACACCCATGAACACTTTTTCCAACCCTCCTTTTACGAGCGCTGCCAGATAAATTACAATAAGAAGAACCAACAAATAAGTCAGATAACTGGCCTTGAGAAGAAGAGTGGATACAAGCCTGCGTTTATGAAGTTCATGTGGCTTCAGATAAGCGTAAGCCAGTGCAAATACTATTATAATAAAAACAACCCCAAGAATATGATTTAATACTGTAGGAAAATTTGCCATATCCACAGATATTAATTTATTACTTTTCCTTATTAGTCCATACAAGTGAACTGGCACCAAGCACTGCCGCATTATGGGTACTTAACTGAGAGGGCAGAAGCTTCACTTTACCTTTGTAAATACTGAGTAGGTTTTCTTCCATATATTCTTTTGCCGGTTCAAAAATAAGGTCCTTGGCAAGAGCAAGACCCCCAAAAAGGAATATTGCCTCAGGATTTGTATGTGCCACTACGTCTGCAAGTTTAAAGCCCAGCATTCTTCCTGTATGTGTAAAAGCTCTTTTTGCAATATAATCGCCACGTTTAGCGGCATCGTGTATAATTTCGGCATCAAGTTCCTCGAAACTCAATTTCCTCAGCTCGCTTGGTTCATTGCTGTCAGCCATTATCTTCAGAAGAGATCTTTTTAGCCCTGTTGCGGATACATAAGTTTCCAGACAGCCTTTTCTACCGCATCCGCAATCGCGGTTTGACGGACCTGGCCGGATCGCAGTATGTCCTATCTCCCCTGCAAAGCCATCGTGCCCGTATACAAGTTTCCCGTCAATTACGAACCCGCTGCCAAGACCAGTGCCAAGAGTAATAACAACAAAATTTTTCATGCCTTTGGCTCCTCCGTATACCATCTCACCCACTGCAGCGGCATTGGCATCGTTTGTTACGATCACCGGAAGTTTTGTATGCCTGTTAAAAATCTCTGCGAGAGGAACAATACCTTTCCAGGGAAGGCCTGCGGCATGTTCAATAGTTCCCTTATTAATATTCCCCATAGGAGCACCTATTCCAAATCCTATTACTTCGGTACCATTCCCTATTTTCTGGCCAGTAACCTGAATTTTTTCGTACAATGCCGCTACAAATACTTCAATTTCATCATAATGTGTAGTCTTCAACTTGTCTTCCCCGAGAATATTACCCTCCCTGTCAACAAAACCAAAGACTGTATTTGTACCGCCTATGTCTATGCCAACTGCTACTTCTTTCTTTGCCATTTTACAAATAGTTACTTAATATCTGTAAATATAGTAATTACAAATATTCTGATCACTAATTTATTGATTTTCTTCGTTTACCCCAACCCAAAAGGCTCCGAGTTCAGGACACAGGACTTAATCACAAAATAGGATTACCCTGTGCCCTGTACACCATTATCTGAGCTTTATTCCGGAATATACTCATTACCTACTTTCCGTGCCCTGGTTGGTTTATCAAGATCAATCCCAAGAGATATCCCGGTTTCGACAAGAATATTCCATCCTGCTGCAAGCTGGACATATTCGGCATATTGTCCGCCGTCCGGTATAATGATAGTCGGGAACATTGTTTTTTTGGTGGATACTGCAATGATATTCATTCCCACACCTTTTACAAGGCACTCGTTAAATTTTTCCATTTCAGTGGCAAAAGGTTCAATCCAGATCAGAACTTCGTTTTTGTCCATTACCTCTTCAATACCATGAACAGCGAATGTTCCTTCGAGGAATGCTGATTTTTTCCTGGTGATCTCATTGGTCTTCAGAGCCAGTTCTTCAGCAACACCATTATTTCTTCCTGCAAAATATATTGTGCCTGCTTTCCTGATTATTCCTGTTATAGCCGGATCAATTTTTAAAGTCAGAGCTTCTTCTGTTTTGTCAGCAAGCTCTTTCAATCCTTCCATCTTTTCACCATTCACTATTCTGAGCAGTGAGTCATAGAAAAGACCCTGTTCAACCACTGACTTGGTGGCAGCAACCGCATTTTCTTTTCCACAAATAAGTACATGTGTATCTGAAGCAATTTCTTCGAGTTTGGTTTTTGGATTTGCCGTAAGTCCAAAAACAGCAGGATGTTTCTGTTTTTTCAATAAGGTTGTTAAACGTACAACCTCTTTGGTCTGCCCTGAATTCGAAGCGGCAAAAACCGTATAGTCTTTCAGATTGTACTCTTCTGCCTGAGTGCAACCTTCAGTAACAACAGGCAGAGTCAATCCCTTTTTGTGAGATGCATATATTGCTCTTTTGGCAGGAAAAATCCTGCTGCTTCCCTCTCCTGTAAGAAATAATCCTTTGTGCTTCCCGACTGAAGCTGCAAATCTGGCAGCAGCTTCGGGCTTAAAGGATTTTATAATTGACGGAGTTTCCATCATTTCCCTAACAAGGGCATACTTATTATACTTTTCCTCTGATAGTTTCATAATTATTAGATTTTATTGATTAGAAATTCTGATAGATCATTCTGTATCTGGGTCTCTTTCTGAAAACCTCCTCCGAGATGCTGCCAGTAAACTTCAGCATATTCAATCCCAACCATTTTTCCATAGTTGCGGTTACCTTCAAGTACATATCCAAAGAAATCACTCATTTTATGCATGTGTTGCATTAACTCAATCTGAGATATATGATAACCGAGCATTTTTTTCTTTGTTTCAATAGCTGTTTTTATATCAACAAAAAAATGAGGCGGCACTATCTGTGAACCAAGAGGGTCCGACAGGGTAAGAGGGGACGTATGATAAAGCAAAGGGGTGATCTCAAGAGCTTTTTCTTTGACTGGTACAGTTCCAAGGGAAGATACCATGGCTGCTGTTTCAACAATATTAGCTGTTGTCCTATGATCAGAATGATAATCAGAAGGAAGATGCGTGAATACGATACCTGCATTGACCTTTCTCATGAGAGATATCGCTTTCAGTCTCATCTCTTTTGTATCAAATAGAAATCCGTCTGTTCCTCCAAGCATATAATACTCAGCATCCAGAACGGAAGCTGCTTTTTTTGCCTCTTCAATCCTGACCTTTGCTGTCTCTTCCATAGTCATATTACAACCTCCAAGGTCTCCTGAGGTCATCGTCGCTATTACGATCTTATAACCTTTGTCTTTCAGTAGTTTCAAGACCCCAGCGTTCCAGGCTTCAGCATCATCGGGATGTGCATGAAATGAAAGCACTACTTTGTTAAATTCTTTGTTCATAGCTGATTTTATTTATTTTCTTTTTACAAATAATTTTTCGAGTTGTACAAATTCAGGTAGTTCGCCGGTAAGTGGTTTTATATAATCGATGAATTTTTGAGATATATGATTTCCTTCAGGATTAAAGAGGTCGGCTGGCATCGGTTTGGCAGAAACAGCAACGTCATTTAAAGGAACTTTACCAAATTCTATGGTATATGGATGGTTTGAAGTTCTTTTGATACTTACCATAAATCCCGATTCACCGGTCTCTGCGAGTTTAACTGCTTCAACTCCGCAACGATAAGCTTCATCAAGGTCGACCCTTGATGATCTGACGAAGTCGCTCATTATCAATGACTCTGTTATTTGAAATTCGCCTCTGTATCCAAACTCATTTGTTATAATTCTGTGAAGGCTGAGCGCTACACTGGATCCGCCCATGGCACCAAACTCAGTATTATTGAATTTATCCTTCACTGTTGCAGAACTCACGGGTGTTCCATCAGAATATTTCAACCCTTCTCCGCAGACAATTGAAACCCACCCGTATTTTTTAATGCAGGCATCAACTTCTTTCAGGAATTTTTCACTATCAAAATGAAACTCCGGTGCATAAATAAGATGAGGGGCATCTTCCTCATTTTTTCTTGCAAGGCCTGTTGCGGCTGCGAGCCATCCGGCATCTCTGCCTATTGTCTGATAAATTACAAAAGTGTCAACTTTCTGCATGTCGCGAGCCAGAATTCCGGCCTGCATCACATTCAGAATATTTGACCTTGCTGCTGAAGCAAAGCCCGGAGTATGATCTGTTCCGAAGAGATCATTATCGACGGTCTTCGGAATTCCGATTCCTGTCAGTTCGTATTTTTCATTCCTGCAATAGGTTTCAACACGATGGATCGTATCCATAGTATCGTTTCCTCCAATAAGAAAAAAATATCTTATATCATATTTCTTAAGTACATTAAGAATAAGAGGAAGATCTTTATCCTGAACCTTGTGACGTGAAGATCCCAGCGCAGATGAAGGTGTATGACGTAATCCTTCTATGATTTTACGTGGCTGGTGTCCAAGATCGAACAACCATTCCTGCATGAAACCTTCAATTCCGAAGTGCATTCCATAAATCTCCCCGATGACAGATGAGGATAAAGCAGTTTCGATAACTCCGGCAAGACTGGAATTGATCACTGAGGTGGGTCCCCCCGATTGTCCTATGAGTGCATTACCTTTAATCATAATTATTTAATTTTTCAATTTAACTTATAGTAACCCTTTTCTTCCGAATTTTTTCACCCTTACATCCCCCAAGCTTTTTTACCCCCCAAACGGGGGACTTAATTACCTGATTACTTCTGCCTCCGCCCATATGGGGGACAGGGGGTTTATTAGACAAACTTCAATAACCCGAAATGTTCAGGTTGATGGTAATCTGGTTCCTGTGTGCCAACCGGATTCCAGGTTACATAATGAGGAACTGTAAGCTTATCACCACATTTATAAAAATTTGCCCTGAAAATTTTACCCTTAAGATCTTTTACCTGATGATGGAAAAAAACCTCGAAGGGAATGGCAATGACTATCATCCAGGCATACTCACCGGCTTTCTCTATGACCGGCTTTGTTCCCGCAGTTGTAAGTCTTCTTATCTTTGAAATGATTTCGGGTCTGACTCTTTTGCTGTTTGCCCTGCTGGTCCCAACCCCAAGAAGACAGGTTCCGATTGCATTAAACTCCATGTTATAATAAATGCCGTCGTCTTCGGGTGAAACAAAAAATTCAACACATGAATCTTCACAAACCATTTCATTTGTATCGGTCTTTTCAGCTTTAAAATAGTTCTCGATAATAAAATATTTAAGGAAAATCTCATGATCACTGTACGCAATTGACAATGCCACATCAGGCTTATAATTATAACCTTTCCAGTTAATGGTATCTATAAGGAGCCTTTCTTTTTGCTGATCCAGACTGACTGATATTTCTTCAAGTGGCGGAAAATCAGATTTAAGTTCTAATTTATGTACTTCTGCGATTTTCATGTCCATATTGCGTTTTACTTCGGAACTTAAAGAACCAAAATTAATACAAAAATTAATGCATTCCTAAAGAAACCCATAACTTTAATTAATCCGAGGCATAAGAAGCAGCTTCTGCAGCAGGGCGATCAATATAAGACCTGCAGTTTCTTGCTTCATTTTTGTACTATTTTCTGTTGTTTACCCCCTGACTAGCGTTTGTACCGCTAGTATTATTCCCTTTCTTATTCTCGCGTAACTTCGTATCCTTAAAATGTTTTACACTTATGTCCCATGCTCGATCATTTGTGAATTCGAGTTCAAAACCCGGTCTCAGATCAATCTCCTCCGGGTAATAAGAAACAGGTTCCGGTTGTCTGTGAACAGTAAAATCTCCTGTAGTCCATTTCCCGTCTCCATTCAGATCATAAATTACCCGAAGCCTGTAAATACCAGGGTCAAGGAGAGGAAAAACCACTTTCCCGTCCCTATTCATATAAATTTGAGCAATTAGTTTTTCAGTTTTGTCGAGCAATTGAATTATCCTGTTGCCTTCATAATTTTTTATGTCTATAGTGAGTTTACAATATGCTTCTGGATCTTTGATAGAAAATTTTATTCCCAGGGAATCAGATTGTTCTTTATAAATGTTGCCAAATGAAGCTGAATCTGCAATGAAGAGGTATTTTTTCCCCTGAGCGAGCTTTGTTTTGAGATAATATTTACATGAATTAGTACTGTCTTTAAACAAAAAATATTGTAATGGTATCCGGTTAGATTGCACGACTTCATAAAGTTTAATCTTCGACGTATCCGGCAGACGGAAAGGTGTTTTAGCATTGAAAACTATCGATTGACCCGGTCTTAGAAAGCCTGATTGAATAGTGCTTTCAAATTTGAAAGCGGTTCTTTTAACCTTTGCAACTTTGGGCGGTCGGGGTGCAGTGAATCTCATCATTAAAGTGTCCTGCTTGTATCTGGTTATCCCGAGAGTATCTGTAAAAGGATATTTTATAATTGTACTGTCTTGTGATTTAGTATAGAGAGAGCTGTCTGCCAGCCATACTTTTAAAGTATCCCTGTTTCGGCTGAATTCTTTAAAATATAATTTGCTGTCGGCGCCTGGAATGGTGAAATTAAATTTCATTGTGTCGGGAGGCAGTGAAAGAATATATGTAAGAAGGTACTTATTATCCCTGTGAGAACTTACCAGATAGTGTGTTTTTTTCAGGGCAAGAAACTGGAATAACTTGTATTCTCCAATTAATGCTACAGGTTCCACAGCTTTGATTTTACCCTTTTTTGCATTTGTGGTATCCTTAGATGCGGTGTTGTTTTTATTTATCCCTTTTTTGGTTGTCTGCGGTAATCTGGCCTTGTTTTTCTTTACACCTTGTGCGGCCTTCAATTCTGCTTTTTTTAATTCTAAAGAATCTTTATTGATATGAGCTGGAGGAGTGAAATTTTTCGCCGGAGTTATAACAACGGTGGAATCCATAAAAGCAAATTCCTTATCAGGATGATTGTAATTTTTGCTGTTATCATCATCTTTTAATCCGTACAACCTGTATGTTCCGGGACGGACATTGTCAATCCTGAAATAGCCGGTCTGGTCTACATTTGAAATATACTCAGGAAGGTGCTTTACAACAGCTGAATCAGCAAGCTCCCTGTATAAAAGTACAGAAGTTTTCTCAGGGGCTTCAAGGTTATTAGCATTATAGATGTTGCCTGTAACAGAAAGAGAGTCTATTACTGGTCCGGTTGACAAAACAAACTGGTAATTCTGAAGAATGTTTCCCTCATTCAAATCCTTTATAGCATCCCTGAAATAAAAGGTGTAAGTTGTACTGTCCTTTAGCTTGTCCAACAACTCAACCAAAACTGACTTCCCTCTTATAACAACTCTTGGTTTCTTTTTCATGGGAGGAGAAACCATGAATTTGTCATTTATATTATCAAGGACTACATATTTATCAAACAGAATTTCAATTTTATCACCTTTGAAATTTTTAGCACCAAACAGAGGAACACTTTTTACCACAACCGGAGGTGTCCGGTCTCTCGGACCCCCTGAAGGAGTACTTATCTTGGCACAAGCGGTTATTGCTATTGTGAGTGCTGAACCAATAAGAAGCCGGACAATCATCCTTTTATGCATAAATTCAAAGACTTGTTTATGATTTACAAACTTACATCATTTTTTAAAGATTGAAGCTCTTCGTAGCAAGTTACGAAGAACCGGAACGAAGTGGAGCTCAGCGCAGCTAATCTTCGATCCTCTAAGTTAATTTCTTAATGCTCGCTGACTCCGCAGCAAGCAACGGGAAATGCGATCGCGGGGATTCATTTCTCAGTTGAATTAAAACCCTCAGGAATGTCAGGCTTTTTGGTTTTGTTCAATAATAATATTTTCTACCTTTGACAGTAAAGAAAACGGTTAATTATGCATTTACTTGTGATCCCATGGGATGTAAATCCTGAAATATTCCGTATCGGTGCTTTTGCAGTAAGATGGTACGGATTATTATTCGCCTCAGCATTTTTATTTGGTTATATTATTATGCTAAGGATTTTCAAAAATGAAAATCTGGGAGAATCTGTTTTAGATAGTTTGACTATTTATATGGCTGTTGGTGTTATTATCGGCGCCCGCCTCGGCCATTGTCTTTTTTATGAGCCAGGCTACTACCTCCGGCATCCTCTCGAGATCATACTGATTTACAAGGGAGGGCTTGCCAGTCATGGAGCCGCAATAGGCATACTGACTGCCGTATGGCTCTTCGCAAGAAAACATAAAAAGGATTATTTTTGGGTACTCGATCGCATTGCCATTGTGGTTGCTCTTTCCGGATTTTTGATAAGAATGGGAAACCTGATGAATTCTGAAATTTATGGCATTGAAACAACAGTTCCATGGGGATTCGTTTTCTTAAGAAACCACGAGGTCGCTCCGAAGCATCCAACTCAGATATATGAAGGATTGGCATATTTAGCAATTTTTTTCTTGCTATACAGATTGTACTGGTCGAAAAAAGGCGAGCATTACCAGGGTATGCTGATAAGTTTGTTGTGCATACTCGTTTTTACTGCCCGTTTCTTTATAGAATTCGTGAAAGAAGTTCAGGTTCCTTTTGAAGCTTCAATGAAACTCAATATGGGACAATTACTGAGTATACCTTTTGTTCTCCTGGGAATCGCAGGGCTAATCTGGAGCTTGAAAAAGAAAAAGAAGGCTGTTATTATCCGATAGTAGGGACGTTGCATGCAACGTCCCTACACGTTTTTTACAATGCCATTGAACAGGACATCAAGAATTGCATTGAGCCTGTTTTCAATATTTACCTCTTTCTTTTTCCAGAAGAGTGGAACCTCAAGTCCTTTTAATGTTGTCTGAACCGCCATTGCTGTATATTCGCTGTTCACTACGTTAAAGACTTTTTTCCGTGCTCCGTCATATATAATCAGACGCAAAATAGCAAGTTCTTCCCTGTCATATTTTTCACGTATTGTTTCAATAAAATCAAAATGATCAAGGTTTTTATCAAAGATGGCATTATAATAATTTGAAAGTTTTTCGAACGCTTTCATTCTGACAAAAACATAATTTCTCATTTTATCTATAGGCGATTCAACAGCTTTAATAGCAGTAGTGAGCTCATTTCTAAGTATATTGGCTTCATAAAGCACGACTGCTTCGAAGATATCCTCTTTACTCTCAAAGTAATAATAAATAGAACTTTTTCCCATTTTCAACGCTTTTGCTATCTCATCCATCGTGGTCTTTTTAAAGCCAAAATGGCTGAATATCTGCCCTGCTGAAATAATGATTTTTTTTCTAAACTCCTCTTTGTTAATCATATACTGCCTTATTTTATGTTTTTCCATTTATCATACAAATATAGTATATTTAAAAACCCTCGCAAATACCTTCGAATGAATTGGTCGACAATTCGAAAATATATGTAGGGAAAGGTCGCGACCGTTCCCTACATGTTATCTAATATTTTGTATTTTTGATGTTTTATTCGTTCGAACAGGGGAAGAACATAAAAAAAATGAAGATAGACAATCAGAATTATCAGAGTATCTGGGCTGATGAAAATGATCCTTCAGTTATTAAGGTCATTGACCAGCAAAAACTGCCTTTCTTCTTTGAAACCAGGGAACTGAGATCGGTTGAAGATGTTTTCAATGCAATCCAAGATATGACAGTAAGGGGAGCACCTCTTATTGGTGCTGCAGGTGCTTTTGGTATCTATCTCGCAACTCTGGAGATCAACCTTCAGACAAAAATCAGGGAACATCTTTCAAATGCAGCCCGTTATCTAATATCCTCCAGACCCACTGCCATTAATCTTTCATGGGCAGTCAATTATGTAATGGAAAAACTGAAAAATGAACAATCATTAACATCCATTACAAAAATAGCGTTGGATGCTGCATTAGAAATTTGTGAAACGGAAAAAGAGAATTGCCGGCAAATAGGGAAATACGGATTAAAACTGATCGAAGATATAAGCAGGGAAAAAAAGGGATTGCCTGTGAACATTCTCACTCATTGCAATGCAGGATGGCTCGCATGCATAGACTATGGAACTGTAACGGCTCCTGTTTATCTTGCTCATGAAAAGGGAATTCCGGTACATGTATGGGTCGATGAAACAAGGCCCCGGAATCAGGGGGCAATGCTTACTACATATGAATTGGAACAAAATGGCATTCCCTGTACATTAATCCCTGATAACACAGGGGGTCATCTTATGCAACAAAAACTTGTTGACATCGTTATTGTGGGAAGTGACCGGACAACAAGGACCGGAGATGTTGCCAATAAGATCGGAACATACCTGAAAGCGCTCGCCGCTTTTGATAATAAGATCCCTTTTTATTGTGCCCTCCCCTCATCTTCAATTGATTTCAATATATCAGACGGAGTGCAAGAAATAGTTATTGAAGAACGTAACCCTGAAGAGGTTACCCATGTCACGGGATTTTTGGACGGTAAAATTCAATCCGTCCGGATTTGTCCGGATAGAACCGTAGCGGCCAATTATGGCTTTGACATAACACCGGCACGCCTCATTACCGGATTGATAACTGAAAGAGGAATATGCCGGGCCACAGAAAAGGATATCAAAGAAATGTTTTCATATAAATTCAATTAATATGGAAGGGGTAGTTAAATTCAATTGTCATTGGAACCAGTCTGGACCGGTTATTTCTGATGAGCAGTATGAAATAATTAATTATTGGAGGGAAGTTTTATACAATATGGATCTCATCGGAGCATATGAGAACGGAGTCGGCTTTGGAAATATCAGCATGAGGATAAGAGGTGGTAACCAATTTGTAATCACTGGTTCTGCAACTGGCGAAATTCCTGAGCTGGAACCGGGTCATTATGTAAAGGTAAACTCATTTAATATCGAAGACAATGCTGTTCAGTGTGTAGGACCATTAAAAGCTTCATCCGAATCGCTGACGCATGCCGCAATATATTCAGCTGATCCGGGAGCAAATGCAGTGGTTCATGTTCACAGCATTGAACTTTGGAATGAGTTGATTTACAAGGTTCCGACAACAAATCCATCAATGGATTACGGAACAATTGGACTTGCAAAAGATATTCTAAGACTCTTTAAGGATTCTGATGTTTATGAAAAGAGGATCATTATGATGGCTGGCGACAGGGCCGGGATACTTACGTTTGGTCATGACATGGATGAGGCTGTAAATGTACTTATGGAGTATTTAAAGAAAGAAGGATGATCAGAGTTGGCATTATTGGTGGTTCCGGTCTTGAGAATCCTGAAATCCTGCACTCTGCTGAAGAAAGAAATACAGATACACCATACGGGGCTCCCTCTTCTTCTCTGCTCTGTGGATCATTGAATGGTATTGAAATTGTAATTCTGTCGCGTCACGGATGGTTACATACAATACCTCCTTCTGAAGTAAACAACCGTGCAAATATCTTCGCTCTGAAAGAAGCCGGGTGTACTCACATTATATCTTCGACGGCTTGCGGCAGCCTTAGAGAAGAAATAAATCGCGGTGATCTTATAATCCCCGATCAGTTTATTGACTTTACAAGACATCGAAGTATTACATTCTTTGAAGAATTTGAACCGGGAAAAATGAAACATACGCCTATGTCTGATCCCTTTGATGAATATTTACGGAATCTGATTATATCCACTGCTCATGTCATTGGCATTAAAATTCATGAAAAAGGGACCTTGTTGACGATTGAAGGTCCGCGCTTTTCCTCCAGGGCAGAATCAAAGATGTTTCGTTTATGGGGAGCAGATATTATAAATATGTCTGTCGCTCCAGAGGTTATTCTGGCAAATGAAATTGGAATTCCTTATGCAGCAATCGCCATGAGTACCGATTATGATAGCTGGAAGGAAGATGAGAAACCTGTATCATGGGAAGAGGTTATTGATGTTTTTAACCGGAATATCAATAATGTTCTCAGGCTGATAATGGAAGTTATTCAGCGGGTCAAATAGATTTTAGACTATTCTTTTAATGAGTTCTTGCAATATTACATTCAAATAACTAATATTGCAGTCCGATTTTATTGGGCCCATAGCTCAGCTGGTTAGCAGCACCTGACTCATAATCAGGGGGTCGCTGGTTCGAGCCCAGCTGGGCCCACTTTTGATAATCAACCGCTTATGAAGATAACTCATATGCGGTTTTTTATTTCACGCCAGGTTTACGCCAGGTTTTGGATGAAAATGGAATGTTTGATTGTTAATTATCCTCCATCAACAAGTCTGAACTTTGAATAACCTGTGAACATTGAATTCTGAGTCCAACTGACAATTCGAGTCCATTTATTTGCTCTTAACCTTTATGATTTTTCTAAGACAATATGCTTTGCCTTCCGGTGTGATTCCCTGAATATTAATTTCATAATCAGAAACATAATCAGATGCCCAGAATTCAATTCTGGCTTTTCTTTCTTTATCTGGTTTCACAGATGGATTCCAGTATAAGGTATTTCGAAAATCCGGAATCCGGCTTCTTTCTTTCTCTTCAGAAGAATAATCAGGGGAAACAAAGGTCGCAACTGGATCCGCTACTCTATAAGACAGCCTGATAGCATCATCAGGTAGAGTAACATTACTAAAATCACCAGCTTTTGTAATAATATTTATTATTCCATAGAATAGATAATCATCAATAAAATACCTGTCTCTAACAACATCTATTTCCCCTACAAGCTCAGGATCAAGTCCAGCTATTACTGACGCATTTTTTACCATCACTCCATCAATAAACATACCAGGCGGTCTATCATAGGTTTTATGGTCGACAGGATCACTGATGGTTATCTCGTGACCTGATTTTGCACTTTTCAGTAATACACCCGTTAAAAGTTCAAAAAAGACCTCCTGCATCACAGGCAAAGCAATATAATCTTTCATAATCAGTTCAGTCTCAGGTTTCCCATAAAATCTCTTGATTCTGGGTTGCGAAATGGCAGTTGATAAAGGAGCGCCAACTGAAGAAATTCCATAAATTTTTCTTATCTGATTGTTTGCACTCCATTTTGAAATATATGGAGGTATAGATTTATTTGTAGAATCAACAGATATCGCTGATTTAGGATATTGATCCGAAAATGATGATGCAATGTTAATAGACTTATTTTTAGTTATTTCATTCGGTTGGATTATTAAATCATTAACCTTTTCACTTATATTAATACCGAAGTTGAAAATACCTTCTTTATTTGTTTTGGCATATTGAAAGAGAGCAATCTTTCCTGGCGATGACAATATAACAAACTTATCAGAATCTACTACTTCACCGTTACCGGAAATAAGTTTGCCTGAAATGTAATGATATTCATTTTCGACCGGGTACTTAAAAATAGGTTGTTCATCTGCTAAAATCACTTTCCAATTAATCCAGTTACTTTTTAAAGTCATGAGAAGACTATCAATTTCTTCAGGAGGAATCTCACTTATCTTTTTGTTTTTAATCACTTTCGATGGAACCAAGCCATATTCTGTGCCAAAGATCATATAATCATTCAGATCTACACCGAAGTGGTTATTTGTTACAGGAGCAACCGATATACTAAAATTTGCAGGATTCATTGACGAAGTTGATCCATTTTCAATCTCCAAACTCAGAGATATCTTATTTCTGGTTAAAGAGATGTCTGCATTACTAAGAGTTATCAATGCTTTATCCTTTTCAGGGGTAAAAATGAATCTTTCAGCCACAGGCTTTCCAACTGAATTAAATAAAGTTATATGATTAATTCCTGATGACAATTTATTTCTAGGAATATTTATTCTTGTATTTTCATCATAAATCTTCTCCTGACTTATATGGTTGATAATACCGTGAGTCTGAATAAATAGATAAAATTGATTGTTGTTCACTGTGCGATATTTCTCATCCGCAGCCACATTTATTTCCAAAATATCCTGATCCAGATTATTTACTTTTAGAGTAAGAAGGCCGGAATAAAATGTATCGGGGTAATTTTGATTTCTATTGCCTTCTTCCGTAATTTTGACGGGATATGACTCTCCCTTAATTGTTCTATTGCTATAGGCATTATAAATATTGATCTCCTTCATGAAGCAATTATATGGAAGGAAATTTTTCATCCAGTTAGTATATGCCCTTATTGTATATCTTCCTGTACTTAATGTGTCAGGAAGAACTATCTGACCGGGACCAAAACCTCCATCAAGGCAGATCCTCTTTTGTACAACCGGTCGGTTTTCCGAATTCAGCAGTTCGAAGTAGGCAATTTTACTATATGCCGAGGGTTTTAACCTATTTCTGTCTATCAAATAAATATTAAACCATAAATCCTCTCCTGATATGTACTCGTCCCTGTCAGTATGAATATATATTTCTTCTCTTGGGACAGACTTAATATATTTTGAAAACTTTTCCTTAAGATAATCTGTCATATTAGATGGTATCTGACAATTAACGCCCTGCAGGAACAGGAAATATATCAGTACAAGAATTCCTGGTTTTAATTTTTCTATCATTTATAATACTTTCGTCGATAACTTGTCATTAATCCCCTTCCCAGAAATCAGGTCTTATTTTTGTACCTCTAAGTGTACAATCATAACAAAAATTGGAATATGTAATTATTCTGTAAGATGGTGGTGGTACGGAGTGATATATAATTACCCAAACAGATGTATTCAGATAAGCAATTGGGCCATTGCCGAAAATAGTATCGGCAATACATGCATCATTTGTATATGGAGTGTATACACCAGCAAAATTATCTCTTATGAAGATCCGTTTGGATGTACAACCTGAAACACTGAAATAACCAAATACCTTTTGATTCTGATCATCAATACAATATACATTGCTGGGAATTGCAGCCGGCGCTATATCGTACAAACCACCTACCTGTTCAGAAGTACTCTGCAATTTCTGCCAATAGAGGTATTCATTTTCATTCAGAGAGTACTGATTCACCAAAATGCTGTATTTTTCACGTAATCTGTCGGTTAAGTTCGAAACTAAGTTCAATGGATACTTACTAATCCTGTCTTCCTCAATACCAGAAGTGTTTTTGATATTAATTACATCAGAATTATTTGATACCCAGCATATATTGTTCGGAACACTATAGGGAAGCCGAAACTCCCAGGTCTCAATGTATTCCCATCTGAAAAATTTACATTTGTTATTTGGATCATGTGTATCTAAATAAATCTGACAACCCTCCTCTGATGATACACCTCCTGTTCCTTCCTTAAAGGCTATTTTCTCATAATAAAGGGTGTCGATTGGAGGCGATGGTTTAAGTTCAATCGGAATTGACTCATAATTATGATTAGAATTATTGAAGTTTGTACTGATGTGCAGAGTATAAAACCGTCCTACAATACCCTGGAATACTGTCGAGTCTGAAGTATATACTCCCGGAGTCATTTCAGTGAAACTGAATGACTGACCAGAATCATCGGATATGTTGACGACGCATCCTGATATAGGTTCTGGCACATTACTTTCCCCCAGATTATTCGGGTTGGAAAGTTTTATTGTATAAGCTTCCGGTTTGTCCGTTATCAACCCGTCAACTATAATCATTCCCTTAGCCTCAGTCGTCTGAGGAGTAAACTCTTTTATACAACTGCTTGACAGAAGTATGAACGACACTAAAAATATTTGCCAGATGTTTTTCATGAATATTTTAAAAATCAAAGTTAAAAGTAACTGACGGAATTGGTCTTCCAAATATAGACAATTCATACCCCTGGATATTCTCATTTACTTTTTTGAAATATACTGAGTAAACATTTTGCCGTCCTAAAACATTATAGACTGAGAAAGTCCAGTATGGATGAGCAATTCTATGTGACTTAAGATTTCCACTTACCCTTAATGAAAGATCCAGACGTGCATAATCCGGTATTCTATGCGCATTCCTGTCAGAATACGTTACTATTAACTTATCGGCAACACGATAAGTGGCAACTGGATAAGTTATAGGACGTCCTGTGCTCCAGGAATAGTTTGATGAGAAACTTAAACGACGTGAGAGAATATAATTAAATGTAACGTCGAGGTCATTGGGTTTATCAAAATTAGCAGGAAACCATTTTCCTGAATTAATAACCTCATCACTAAACATCCCCAGACTTTTAACAAAGGTTCTTGAATATGTATAACCAATACTATAGCGGAATTTACCTTCAGTCTTCTTCAAAACCAATTCCAACCCATAAGCCTTACCCTTGACATTTACAATATCTCTTTCAATGTTTTCATCCATAATCAGATTCGTTCCAGCTTTATAGTCTATCATATTCCTAATTCCCTTATAATAAATTTCAGCTGAAGCTTCAAATGAATTTCCAAATAACATTTCATAATAACCTATTGCAACCTGGTCACCAATCTCAGGTTTAAGATAATAATCACTGAGTTGCCATGTATCTGTAGGAGCAATGGAAGTTGAATTTGAAAGAAGATGCAGATATTGTCTTGTCCTGTTATAATTGATCTTAAAGGAGTTATTATCAGAAATCCTGAAATTTAGCGAAACTCTGAACTCCGGACCTGCATATTTGCTGATGACTTTACCGGGCTTGAATTTAAGAGTATCGGTAATAGTCGTTGTACTCTTCGAAAACTCGGGGTCGTAGAGCAAAACTGTTTGAGGTCCCAGTGAGAAATAAGAGGACATTCTCATTCCGACATTAATCGACAGAAATTCTGTTGCGACAAATTTGTCTTCAATGTACAAGGCCCCTTCCCAGGCACGTTCTTTTTCTATTCTTCGTGGTATAACAAGCGATGAATCATTGTACGGGAGATAAGTGCCAGGAATTATGTCATATCTTGTAAGATCAATACCAAAATTAATTTCATTTCTTCCAAGGAACCAGTTAATATCCGCTTTTAAACCGGTACTGTTAACTTTATGAGATAATATAAATGCCTCTATAGGAATATTTTGGCTCGAAATATCGTAATTATATGAACTGTTATTTAGTGAAAGCGAAGAAAAAAACCTGCTGTTGAAATAATGACGCCATTTTAAAGCAAGAATATTGTTGTTATACCTATAGGTAGAGTCTGTGTTGAATCGGAATTCATCGTGACTAGTGTATGCAGAAAATTCTATTCTATTATTTTTATTCAAGTCATAAGTTAATTTCCCGTTCAGATCGTAAAATGATGCTCTGCTATTGTGAAGAGCAGGATTTTTAATCAGACCGAATATCCAGTTTGAGTAAGTAGTTCGGGCAGTCAGAATATAGGTCAGTGTATCCTTTATTATAGGCCCTTCCAATGATATATGAGTAGTAATCGGGCTGATACCTGCATTGCCTGCAAATTCTTCTCTGTTGCCTTCTTTTGATCCGATATCAAGTACTGAGGAAATTCTTCCTCCATACTTGCTGGGTATCCCGCCTTTATATAATGTTACATCCTTTATTATGTCGGAATTAATAGCCGAAAAGAATCCAAAGAAATGTGAGGAATTATATAGCGGCGCACCATAAAGTAGGATGAGGTTCTGATCGGCTGAGCCTCCTCTTACATTAAACCCAGCTGAACCCTCTCCAACAGACTGAACACCAGGAAGTAAAAGGATGCTTTTTATAATATCCGATTCTCCCATTGCTGTTGGTAACAACTTGAAAGATGTTATGTTGATTTTCTCTGCACCTACCTCAAATCGCTGGAGTGTAATACTCTTCTGAGCTGAGATAACTGTCTCTTTTAAAGGAATCATAACACTGTTCATTTCAACATTGAGTTCCCCTGCTCCATAAAGATTCATATTGACCGCTTTATCTTTCATCCCCATGAATGTAAACTGAAGAAAGTGAGGTCCTCTTGGCAGGGTTAAAGTATAGAACCCATATTCATTGGACACACTTCCGATTGAAAGTTTCTGAACGAACACTGTTACTCCGGCTACGGGTTCCCTGGTATTCTTATTATTGATATATCCAGTGATAGTAACATTCCCGAGTTTATTCTTTTCAGCTGGATTCCCGATCTCAACAGATAAATTCCCTGCCCCCTGTTGATTATCTGCAGAGTTTGAATAATCAGTTGGCGGAAGGAATTTTTTATTTTCCCCCAACGGAGTATTATTAACCTTAACGGCATAATTTTTTGTGAGAATTATATTCCCCAAATCATCAAAATAATAATAAAGAGATGTTCCCCTGAGCAAATTGTCCAAAACACATGAGAGGGTTGCGCAATCAGGATAATCACCTAACTTCATATCTTTAACCCATTCCTCCATGTAATAGAATTTTACAGGAAGAATTTTTTCGACTTTGGTTACAAAATCGATAAATGAAATATCCTTGCAATTTAATGATAACTTGTATTGCTCCTGAGCTTTCATTGTCAGCGATGAGGATAATATAATAATGAGGATAGGGATCTTTAATTTCATATTTACAAGTCTATCTGCTTAAACTGTCATAATACCTGATTACAGTAATAAAACTCTCGGGCTCCATTATTGAAACTTTCAGCCTGTTCTTTTTTATGAAGTCTTTTATCCGGATTTTATCTTCACGTAAAACCTTTAATAGATCATTTTTACTTGATATCTGATGAACTTTCCCTTCTTTCAGGAAGTAAATCCGAGATGTCGGGAAAAACAGATCGAACTTGTTATCAACCTCAAGTACTGCAATTTCTTTCTTATACTTGACATAGAGTGCAGATTTTCCTCTATATAACATTTTGGCATAACCTTTTATTCCTGGCAAACTATCCTCCTGTATATTTACAAATTTGTGTGTTTTACCTGTGAATACCAGAGTAAAGCTGTCAACCATTTCTTTGTTCAGCTGTATAATTGATCCATTTTTCCCCAGAGTCAGTAACTCATCATTATAAATATCGTAGTTGATTAGAATGTTCTTCTTATAGCATCCATTCATTGTCAGCGACCCCTGTAAAAACTCTTTGGAAAAAATGAATTGATCGCCTTTCACATTGATATATAGGTTGCTCCACATCTTACCATTATAAAGAATCTGATTCTTTATTAAGGTGTCCTGCTGAATTAAGGTGTCCTGCTGACAGGGTTTGACATGTCCATATCCGATAAAATCGGGGATTATACCATAAAGAGCGAACGGCCCCGGAAGAATGGCAAAAAATAATAAGAATCTATAAATATATCTGTTCATTAAAAGATTTATTTGCAGCTAATTAATGGCTATGGAAGATGTGTCAGAGGTCCGTTTTAAGGTATTTTCATGGTATCAGGGTCTTATCAATCCCGTATTCTTTTAAAAAGTAGATTCCAATAGGGTGTGTCTCCAAAAATCTGCTTGCCTTAAAAGCGGGAATCAATAACAAAGAACTGCTAATCGTGGCAGAACCCTGAATGAATTTTCTTCGCGGAATTGGTTTCACTTAATCTATTATTCGCCTAATGCAATGTAAAAAATATTTCAATTCAATACAACTCGATTATTAAAAATTTTATAACAAGATTATTGCTTATAGGCATATGAAATCCCGGACAATATCATTTGAAATTCAAACTGAAATTGACAACCCAAAGCCGCAGTTAGTGCTTATTGTTTTATTATGGATGTTGGTTGAAAGAAGACCGGCAAGAGTAGTTGAATGATCGGTTATAAGTAAAATTCAATTCTCAAGATGTTCTGAGGTTGTCATCGATAGATCATATTCAGATAGCCTTTGCCTTTAAATCCCATTTAAACTTTCCCAGAATCAACCTGGTGAGGGCTGGTTCTACTATATCATAAAAATGTCAATCCGTTTAAATTTAAACAAAGGTCGGTGGTAATTTACACCTTTCTTTTCTTATTAATAAATCCAATGCCTTTGGCCACCCTTAGCCGTAAGAAATTGACCACCCCAACCCGGAGTTAAGTGTTTGTTGTAAAGTTATGTATGTTAAGATTAAGCTGACCGGCCAAATGTGGTCAATATACTTAGCTTTTATAATATTGCTCTTAGATGCTAAAAGCTGTAATTTTGTATTCTGATTATCTCATATTTTATTTTGAAAATATCCTTTCCAGGCACTAATCGAAAAATCAGTAAATATGAATTCCAGAAAGACGGAATCAAATACAGAATGGATTAAGATCGTTTCAAGATACAACTCGCCTGATCCGCGGCGAAGCTGGTGGCAAATCATCAATTCCGTGGGACCCTATATTATCCTTTGGATTGCGATGATTTATACTATACGGATTTCTTACCTGTTGACATTGCTTTTATCGGTCTTTGCCGCAGGTTTTATGGTAAGGATATTCATTATTTTTCATGACTGCGGACATGGTTCTTTTTTCAAATCAAAGCGGTTATGCAAAGCCGTTGGCATAATTACCGGATTGATTGTTTTCACACCATATCATAAATGGCATTATGAACATAAAATACATCATCTGACTGTCGGGAATCTTGAAAAAAGAGGAATTGGCGATGTTTTGACCCTGACTGTAAATGAGTACCAGAATCTCTCTCAGTTCAGGCGACTTTATTACCGTATTTACAGGAACCCTGTGGTCCTTTTCGTTATTGCACCCATATTGGTATTTACTGTTGGGCAGAGGTTTACAAAAAAATATATGTCAGCAAAAGAGAAGATGTTTGTTCATTTATCAACGCTTTCACTTGTTGCAGCTATCATTGTGATTATACTGCTGGTCGGATGGAAAACATTCCTGCTCATACAGATTCCGATACTTTTCATTGCGACTGGACACGGTGTGTGGTTGTTTTATGTCCAGCATCAGTTCAGACATGTTGTATGGACCAACTCCAATAACTGGGATTATAAAACAGTTGCACTGAAGGGTAGTTCATTATTCAAACTTCCGTGGATACTCAACTGGTTTACAGGGAATATCGGATATCATCATATCCACCATCTCAGTACACGTATCCCTAATTACAATCTTAAAAAATGTCATGATGAAAACAGTATGTTTTGGGATATAAAACCTGTCACTTTTTTTTCAGCGTTCGAATCACTTCTTCTTAGATTATGGGATGAAAAACGACAGATGCTGATAAAGTTCAGTGAAGTATGAGATAAGTAGGGAACGGTGAAATGGTGGTTAAGTTGGCCGGAATAAATTGACCACCCAAACCCGGAGTTAAGTGTTTGTTGTTTTGTTTTGAATGTTCGGTGAATTTAGACCGATTTTTGATGTGGTCAAAAAAGGAGGGATCTTATAACCTAAGAGGTTATAATTACAATAACCATTTTTAAGATGTTTTAAGTTCTACGTAGATAGATCAAATTGAACCAATCTTTCCCTTTAAAATCTTTATAAATTCTCCTAGAACTAACAAGAGTCATCCTAGCGAGGTCTGCTAAGCCTAATAGTACTTAATGTACATAGATATAAACAAGTATTTGACTCCAGCTTTGGCGGTCTATTTATTTCGGTCACTTTGATTCAGCATTTTTATATTTAATAAGTTTAAGCGTAACTTTGGTGAAATTTCTTTAAAACAGGAATCTAATAACTTTCCGGAAACCGTAATATAGACAGAACAAAAGGTCGATAATTATAACTTATTACTGGATCCTTTAAAAATTAATTTCAATATTCATGCTTTATATCAATGCTCGCATCGTATTTTTCTTTATAATTTTATTGCTCATCGATCTTTATGCCTTCCAGGCTTTTCGATTAGCAACCAGAGGCTATTCACGAACCGCGATTCGTTGGATACAGATTATCTATTGGTTTGTTTCATGTTTTTGTTATGGATTAATTGTTTTTACCCAATTATCTGACTGGCATAGCTGGAACATATATTTTAGAACATATAGTATCGCCGTTCTTATTATTCTCATTCCTTCAAAAATTATTCTGGTCTTATTCATTCTTGTTGATGATTTAGTCAGATTATTACGCTGGTTATATATAAAAATTTCGTCCTGGGTTAAAAAACCGGAACCAATTGAAACTATCCGTAAGGCTAAAACCCTGAGTCGCTCTGATTTTATTATCAAGACAGGGTTACTTATTGGCTCAATTCCATTCTTCAGCATGATATATGGAATGGTATTCAATCCGTATAATTATAAGGTAAGAAAGTTGAGACTCATTTTACCTGACCTCCCAGGTTCATTTGATGGTTTCAGAATAGTTCAGGTTTCCGATATTCATACTGGTAGTTTTTTAAGTCCTGAACCGCTTACCCGGGCTGTTAATATAATTAATGAACAAAAACCGGATGTGGTATTTTTTACGGGTGATCTTGTTAATTACAGGCATGAAGAAGTATTGCAATACATGGAAATTTTGAAAAAAATAGAGGCAAGAAACGGAGTAATGTCCATTTTCGGAAATCATGATTATGGTGATTATTTAAAATGGGGTAATATAGAAGCTAAAGAAAATGAGATTAATGAGCTAAGAAAAATTCATAGCCAGTTGGGATGGAATTTGCTTTGGGATGAGCACATTTATATTGAACAAAATGGAGAAAAAATTGCTGTAATCGGTGTTCAGAATTGTGGTAGTCATGTGTTTTCCAATTATGGAAGTCTGGAAAAGGCAACAAACAATATTAATTACTGCCCTGTTAACATTTTACTCTCACATGATCCTTCACATTGGGGAAGAGAAGTAACTAATAAGTATCCCAATATTAACCTTACCTTATCGGGGCACACACACGGAATGCAATTTGGAGTGGAAATACCTGGTTTCAAATGGAGCCCAATCCAGTATATATATAAGGAATGGGCTGGCCTGTACCAGGAAAAGAATCAGTATTTATATGTAAATAGAGGGTTGGGATTTATAGGTTACCCAGGGAGAGTTGGAATTTTACCTGAGATTACTGTAATTGAATTAAAAAAGAAAGAAATGTAAGGTGGAATTGCCTGTGCAAGGTTTTTTTAGGACGAGACACAATTTACAGAAAAGCCAATTGCCCTGACCATATTCAGCCAGAAAATATTGACCACCCAAGGCTGGAGTTAATTGTTTGATGTTGAAATATGTAAGCAAAGGGTTTTTTCATCGGCCAAATGTGGTCAATGTGCCCGGTCTTTGCTCATATGGAGAATAAAATCCCTGAGAGCCATTGAATGGCAAGGGACTGAGGATACCATTCCATTTTGACCTCTGCAAAGTAACACCTATTGAAAAATTCCCGAAATTATAAGAGGATCCAATGGCATAACTGCTTTTTGGGAGAATATAAAATGGAGAAGTACCTATAAGTTGTTTTATCCCGGTACCATATACAGTCAACTGAGAATTAATATGGTAGCTAGCTGATCCGTATACAGATAATTCGTTAAATGCCCCATTTATTGCACTTTCAGGGTTAGAATTCCCTAATGCAGAATAAAAGCGTCCGACAATAATTCCGCCATCAACTGACAACTTTGGAGATAAGGGAACTGATAAAAAAGGAGATAGTGTAAAACCAGTGACAGTACCCAAATGAGGAACAATTATAAAGGTACTTCCCACCGAATAATACAGCTTGGGCTTTAAATTTACTTTTTGAGAATTATACTCAGCAAGACTATCGCGGTAATTGATTTGT
>PMIJ01000207.1 GCA_003157015.1 Bacteroidales bacterium | reverse complement strand
AAGTTAACGCATCACTACTAATTCAAAACCTGATTTTAGTTATGGTATTATATCTGAATGGGTTTGTCTATATTTGCATATCAGATAACAGATTAAAGCATAATATGGAAAAAGTGAGAGTGCGTTTTGCTCCAAGTCCCACAGGTCCCCTGCATATAGGAGGCGTCAGGACTGCACTTTATAATTACCTGTTTGCCAGGAAAAATGGCGGGACTTTTATTTTAAGGATAGAGGACACAGACCAGACAAGATTCGTTGAAGGAGCCGAGGAATATATAATGGAAGCGCTTAAGTGGTGCGGTATAATCGTTGATGAAGGGATCCGGGAGGGAGGAAACTATGAACCATACCGACAAAGTGACAAGAAGGATGTTTACAGACAATACGCAGATATTCTTATAGATAAAGGCGATGCATATTATGCTTTTGATACTTCCGAAAAACTTGAATCTCTCAGAAACGAATCAGAGAAGGCTGGGAAAACATTTATTTATAACGCTGATGTCAGGAATAAACTAAGTAATTCGGTCTCTTTGGAGGAAACTGAATGGAGAGAAAAGATCGAAAAAGGGGAACCTTACGTCATCCGCTACAGGATGCCTCATAATGAGGATATTCACTTTGATGATATTATCCGCGGGCATATTGTTGTAAATACCGCAACTCTCGATGATAAGGTTTTATTCAAATCTGACGGTATGCCGACATATCATCTTGCACACATAGTTGATGATCATGTGATGAAGATCAGCCATGTAATCCGCGGGGAAGAATGGCTACCTTCCCTGCCTCTTCATATTATGATCTACCTGTCGTTCGGCTGGACGCCACCTCTTTTTGCACATCTTCCATTGCTTCTGAAACCAGATGGGAAAGGCAAGTTAAGCAAACGCGACGGTGATAAGATGGGATTCCCGGTATTTCCTCTTTACTGGCCATATGGCGATACAGCAAAAGGCTATCGCGAAGATGGGTATTATCCCGAAGCATTTATAAATATGATTGCATTATTAGGATGGAATCCTGGAACTGAACAGGAAATATTTTCAATGGATGAACTGATCGATGCCTTTTCAATTGAGAGGGTTGGCAAATCGGGCTCCAGGTTTGACCCTGAAAAAGCAAAATGGTTTAACCACCAATACCTTCAGAAAAAAACAAATAACCAGCTTGCCCTGGAATTCAGAGAGTTTTTGCGAGCCCAGGGTCACCAGATTGATATAATCAGGCTGGAAACACTTATCGGTCTTGTTAAAGAGAGGGTAAGTTTTGTGAAAGATATCTGGGAGCAGACGGATTTCTTTTTTAACCCCCCTGAAACATATGATCAGGAAGCTGTTAAAAAACGGTGGAAGGAGGATTCTGCCATTCTACTTAAAGAACTAAGATCTTTGCTTGCGACAATAAGTGATTTTTCCGCTTCATCAACAGAGGAGATTATCAAAGGCTGGATCGAGAAAAATAATTATAATACCGGGGCCATTATGAACGCTTTCAGACTTGTAATAGTCGGAGCATTAAAGGGTCCTCATATGTTTGATATTATAAGCTGGATCGGGAAAGACGAAACCCTTCGACGCATTGATCAAGGAATCACTATGTTAGGTAAATAGAAAAGATGTACCTTCCGTTACCCGGAGATTATATTGATATCCATGTTCATGGCGGATCGCCAGCTTCCGGAGTATTTATCCTCGAAAGCCTGATGGCACACGAAGAAAAATCACCTGTTGCTCTTGCCGGTGTTGCATACACTTACGGGATACATCCATGGTTCCTTAATGAAGGAAATCACAGACAACTTCTGATCTCGGTTGCAAATTCAGTCATTAATCCTGAAATTATAGCTATCGGGGAAGCCGGTTTTGACAGGCTTAGAGGGCCTTCAATGCTGATACAGAGAATCGCCTTTGAAGAACAAGTAGCTATTTCGGAAGAAACAGAAAAGCCTGTTATCATTCATTGTGTAAGAGCATGGGATGAGCTTTTGTCAGTTCAAAAAAAACTAAAACCCAGGATGCCATGGCTTGTCCATGGCTTCAGAGGTAACAGGGAACTGGCAGGTCAGCTTTTAGCGAAAGGGATGTATCTTTCACTCTGGTTTGATTTTGCTCTTAAACCCGAATCTGGTGAGTTGTTAAGAAGTTTGCCGATAAACAGGATATTTCTTGAAACCGATGGTGCAGAAGCAGATATAAGAAATATTTACTTAAAAGTTGCAACAGATCTTGATTTAGACGTTGATGAGTTAAAAACAAGTTTACTTAATAACTTTAAATCGTTTTTTAATTATGATTCTCTTTTAACCACTGGTTAATAAGGAGTTTCACATAGTATAAAAAAGGTAACTCTGTGTAACTCCGTGGTTAATAATAAATTTGTTATATTATTCTGCAAATTAAATGATCCATTATGACTGACTGGCTGACAAGGACAGAACTACTCCTGGATGAGGAGAAACTGAAGAAACTTAAAAACTCCAGTGTGCTTGTTGTTGGGCTGGGAGGAGTGGGTTCCTGGGCTGCAGAGATGATTTGCAGGGCCGGAGTAGGGTCTATGACAATTGTTGATGGAGACAATGTCCACCCTACTAACAGGAACAGACAGTTGCCTGCACTCAAAAGTACTGAGGGATTGGCAAAAGCGGAGGTAATGGGACAAAGAATACTGGACATAAACCCTGATATTAAGCTCACTGTCATACAGGAGTATATTAAAGATGACCGGATGATAGAGATTCTTAGCATGAACTATGATTATGTGGTTGACGCTATCGACACATTATCCCCCAAAATATTTCTTATTTTTCACAGTTTGCAAAGAAACCTTCCTCTTGTAAGCTCCATGGGGGCAGGTGGTAAATTTGACCCTGCCAGGGTAAATATTTCTGATATATCGGAAACAACTGACTGTTCTCTCGCCCGGATATTGCGAAAACGGCTTCACCGGCTGGGGATCAGGGAAGGTTTTACTGCTGTCTATTCTACGGAGGTGATTGATAAAGAAAAAATAATTGCCACGAATGGCGAACAGAACAAAGCATCCATTGTCGGAACAATCTCATATATGCCTGCGGCATTTGGAATAGCATGTGCATCAGTTGTTTTACGCGATTTAGCTTGCATCTCAAGATAATGAAGACTACCTCAGGTAATAAAAGTCAGCATACTGATAAAAAGTCATCAAAACTTGCTCGTTTCTGGAAAATACTTGGCCCTGGTCTGGTTACAGGTGCGAGTGATGATGACCCTTCAGGAATAGCAACTTATTCACAGGCCGGGGCTGCATATGCACTTACAACTCTCTGGACAGCACTTATTACATTTCCACTCATGGCTTCTATCCAGGAAATGTGTGCCAGAATAGGTCTGGTCACATCCCAAGGATTGGCAGGAACCCTTAAAACTAACTATTCAAAACCTGTTTTATACCTTATGTTGCTGTTTAGTTTTCCGGCTATTGTAATGAATATTGGAGCCGATATTGCCGGAATGGGGGCTGTGGGAAATCTATTGTTCCCTTCAATAAAAGCAACTTATTTCAGCATAGGATTTACCATAACTCTTTTATCATTAATTATTTATTTGCCATATCAAAAAATTGCCAGTGTTCTGAAATATCTTTGTCTCGTTCTTTTGGTTTATCTGATCGTTCCATTTTTATATAAGCAAGACTGGGTGAAGGTTTTGAAAGCCACATTTATCCCGACAATAAGGTTTGATAAGGACTTTATCAGTATACTTGTTGCTATTCTTGGAACCACCATTTCACCATATCTGTTCTTCTGGCAGGCAACAATGGAAGTGGAAGACAAAAAGAAAATGAAAAAGGATTTAGTGGTTAATAAAAGAATAATAAACGAGATGCGGAAAGATGTAGATTTTGGAATGTTATTTTCAAATCTTGTTATGTTCTTTATTATTCTGACTACAGGATCGGTTTTATTTAATGGGGGTATTCATCAGATTGACACAGTAGAACAGGCAGCTCAGGCATTGAAGCCATTAGCGGGTAATGCAGCATATTTACTTTTTGCTGTTGGAGTTATAGGTACAGGACTATTAGCTATTCCTGTTTTGAGTGGTTCACTTTCCTACATCGTCACAGAATCATTTGGATGGAAAGAAGGATTAGATAAGAAATTCCCAAAAGCAAAAGCATTTTATCTCATTATTGCCATTTCATTGATCCTGGGGCTCTCGTTGAATTACATTGGCGTTTCCCCGATTAAAGCACTGATATATTCAGCCATTCTCTATGGACTGACAGCTCCTGTTTTAATTGTTCTCATTCTCCATATTTCAAACAATAAAAAAATAATGGGTAAAAATACAAACGGGATAATATCTAATATTCTTGGTTTTGCCGCATTAGGCCTAATGACTATTGCCGGCGTTATTCTGATCTATATGCAACTAAAGGGAAAATGATTTGACAGCATGTCCCATATACATCATTTGGGTATTGTCGCTTTCAACCATTTGAAATTTCTTTCCAAATTCCACATAAGTCAATTCCCCGATAGCTCTTTTGTGAAGATAATGAAGCATCTTAATGTACGAAATTTTTGGTTTTATTCCATGGTGTTCTTTCCATATCAATTCATTTTCTTTCAGCAGTGATCTTAATTCCTCAGGTCTGATAAACATTTCCCAAACGTGAAGATCGGGTGGCATTATTGCCCATCGCTTCCATTCCTGTAATATTTTGATAGCGCTTATTTTGCTGAAAAATGTACGATTGAAAGTGTCATATATAAAAATGCCCCCACTTTTCAACACACGTGAAATTTCAGAAATCACTTTAGGTAAATCACGAACATGTTCCAGCACATCGCAACAAATTATGACATCGAAAGAATTGTTCGGAAATGGAAGAGTCTCCCCGGCACCCTTCTCATAATTTATTATCAGATTGCTTTCTTTTGCATGGTTTATAGCGCTGTTTAATGATTGTTCAGAAGGGTCAATACCGGTAGTTAATAAACCCAACTTTGCTAACTCTTCAGATAATATCCCCCCGCCACAACCAACTTCAAGCGCATTTATTACTTCTGATGATATTTTAAGTTTTTCAATTGTTTTTTTTATATAATCTACACGGAAAGGGTTATATAATGTTTTAATCAGATTCAGTGAGAAGTCTTCATCCCACCATCTGTTTCCTTCAGTTTTATAAATGTCATTATTTATCTGACTATATATTTCTTCAGATACTTTCTGCATTTTATTAAGTATTTGAATGTAACTTATTTATGATAAGAGAAAACCCATTTGTTTTTGTATTTTTCTTAATTCTTGAACGTCTTGTAATCTGGGAAATAATTCTTTTTATCAGGCTGATTCCAAGAATCCTCTCAATCATTTTTAGAAATATTAGTAATCTCCATACCGGTTGCCGGGAACGGAAGAGCCGAAGCATATAATTGCCTGTTATAAGAAGCCATCCGGGAATTATTTTTTCTTTTTCGTAGAAATAAAAGTTGGGGAACCGAAAAGCGGTTCTTCTTGCAATTATATGAATATCCTCAAGGCTTATTTTACAAGGTTCAATTTTTACAGGGTGCAGAAAATTGTCAGAGCTAACGACGTTATTATATTCAAGTATAGAGTCAGCTATCGGAGCACCTTTGTAAACACGTATACCTGTGGAGATAAATACCATATCCCATTTTGAAGCAATGTTTCCGAAAGTATTAAGGGTTTCAATTACGGATTCCCGTGTTTCTGTAAGGGCGCCAAAAATAATAAACCATGTAACGGGAATATTTTTTCTTTTCAGAAGGTTTGCAGTATTAAGAATATCGATACGTTTGAAATCTTTGGCCAGGCTTTCCAGGACTTCATCACATGCAGATTCAGCACCAATATCAACTTCATTAAAACCTGCACTTTTCATAAGATCCAGAAGTTCTTCGTCAACAGCTCCAGGATTAAGCCCCATAGTATGAAGCCTGAGGTCCAGGTTTTTTAAGATGAGTTCACGCAATACTTTTTTTGTATGTTCCAGGGGCACATTAAAAGTGCTGTCAGTAAATTCAATATGATTTACGCCTGTTTCTTTTACAAGAATTTCTATTTCATCTGCTATGAGTTTGGGATTTCTTAAGCGGTACCGGCTGCCCTCAATTTGATTGTAAGTGCAATAAGAACACCGGAAGGCACATCCCCTTTTTGTCTGTATATGCAGAGGAGAACCAAAACGTCGATACTGCTTCAGATCCAGGTATCGAAGAGGCTTGGGAAAGGGTAATGAGTCAAGGTCCTCAACTCGGAAAGGTTTATCATCCTGAATAATCAATTTTCCCTTTCGGATAGTCAAACCTTTTAATCCTTCAAGGGGCTCTCCCGATTCAATACGGTTTACGAATTCAGGCATAACGGCCTCCCCGTCTCCACTGATAGCATATTCCAGGTCAAAATAGTCAAGCATTTCCCTCCCGCTTATCCCGACTGAAGGGCCACCTATAACGATGGGACCATTGAATTCTCTCTTACAATAATCAATGACATCATTTTTAACATCTTCCAGCAAAAAATGGACATTATAGCCGCCGGTATCATCAATATTTCTTATACTGATCCCAATTACATCAGGGACAAAATTCCGTATTGAATTCTTAATATCCTGTTCACAATCCGATGAAAAACACAAATCGAGAAAACAGACACGGTGATTTCCATTTGTTTCCAGTGAAGCGGCTACATAACAAAGCCCGAATGGAATTACAGGCCATGGGTGTTTGAATCTGTTAGAATTAATAAGCAAAACCTTTGCCATAGTTACAATATCGATTGTCCCCAGTTTACACTGATTGCATATTCAATGCATTTCTTGAATATTTCATATGTAAACTCCGGAGGATTCAGATTATCTGTGGCCAGGCAGGCATTTGTTCTGTCAAAAACTCTTTTATCAGATAAATAAGGCCGGTAGGGTTCAATAAAACGATCAAACAATTCTTCAGCAGGATTGCGTAATAAATTAGTGGGTTGCGCTCCATAAATAATTTCCACTCCTCTGACTTTCATTAGTTGTTCGTAATACTTTGCAACAATTTTCATTGTAGTTGGAAAGTTGCTTGTAAGATGATAGATGCCACCCCGTGAGCAATTTTCAACAATTTTAATTGTCGCATTTACAAAATAATCCACCGGGATAATATTCAGATCTCCTTCCACTGGTAAATATATTTTGAGCGGAAGAAACAGATAACTTTCTTTATCAAAATAAATTCCATTTTTCGCTGCCTTTAATCCTCCGTTGTTGTTAAGATCATTAAGGTAAATATCCCTGATTGATTGAGCAGCTCGTATCGGGAAGTATAATGCATTGAACTTAAGGGAACGGCCGCTTTGCGAATCACCATATACAATTGATGGTCTTATAATTGAAAGAGAAATAGAGTTGTTATTACAAAACCTGTAAATGATATTTTCTGCTGCGGCTTTACTCTCCTCATATACATTTGTAAATGTTGTTGAGAAGGAAAGAATTTCCTTGCAATATGTTATGCCGGTACCTGCAACATAGGAGGTACTTATATAATGGAAGAAACTCACATGCGCATTCCTTGAGAATTCAAGAATCCCGTTCAGGTTATCAATATTTGCGGCCATTACCTTTTCACGTTTATTTTCCGAAAAGCTGGTATCTGATGCACAATGAATTACAGAATCGACAACTGAACATAATCTCAAATATTCTCCACTTTCTATACCAAGTTTCTCCAGGGAAAAATCCGCATCAATACATGTCACCTGATCAAAGCGATCATCAATTCCGAACCACTCCAAAAGGCTGGCTATTCGTTGCTTTAAAGTTTTTTCCTTACTGGAACGTCCAAATATTACAAGATTATAGCCTTCTGAAAGCATAGAAGCCATGAGGTGGCTGCCCAAAAAGCCGGTTGCTCCGGTAAGGGCTATTAAGGGTTTGTCATTATCAGGCATATCCGGAAGAAATGATTTATGAATAAAGCAAATTCTCTTTCCTGCAAAATCCCTGGTACAAAACATAAGGATGTCCTCTTACAGTACCTGTTTTAACTGAATAATCATCAATTAACAGATTTGTTTCCATTGCTACCTGCCTTATTCTTTTTATCTCATCGGGATCATTATAGTCATAGAAGAAATCATATTCAAAAATGCATCTTTTCCCATTATCTATAGGAGTGATAAAGCCAAAATCATGGTCAATCTGATGCTTTTCAGCGATAAGTTTGAATTTATCCGATAGTTCACAGATCAACAGGTTATCTATCGGTAAATACATGAGCGCCGGTAAAAAAGGTTTCTTGCGGCCCAGACGTGTACTCATTATACGGTACATATTTAACCAGACAAGATCAGTCATTTCCTGCTGCGCGAAAAGTTTTTCATAAAAAGGACGAAGTTCCTGATCAACTTCCTGTGAATACTGCCTGGCAGAAGGAGATAGAGCTGTTTCGAAAAGTTCCGCGAAGCTTTTGACTTTTAAATATGAATATGGTTCATCGTCAGAGAGCTCTTTTACCAGGTCGAGCCATTGTGCGGTTTTAAGAGCTGGCAATCCAAGATAGAGCGATTTAAACATATTCTGGTCAAAGAAGGGAAGTCCCATTTCACCGATGGTGCGAATTGCATATTTATCTCCGATGACAACAACAAGCCAGGGTATTCTTAATTTATTGATGAAAATATTTTTTATTTCTGATGCCATTTTTTTTGTAGGAGAAAGAAATGTGGAGATATATTCAGCTCCGACAATCCCCAGGGCCAGTCCGATATGGCGGACTGAACAGTCCTTTATAAAATCAAGGGCATTATTTAGCGTTTCAAACGGAACAAGTATTCCTCTTTCGTCATCAGTAACGGGATGAAGTCTGATGCTTGCTGATATGCAAATACCCGGAGAATCTTTGTGCTGTAGATTTTTATAGGCAAAGAGATTAGGAGAAGAGCAATCATTCAGATTAAAAAGAGAACCTGAATGATCAACGAATTCAGCATTAATAAAGTTGTCGGCATTTATTCCGTAAGTAGTTGAAAAAGTAGACATTATTCCTGAACACATAATATTGGCACACAACAGAGCAGCAGGTTCCGCTGCATTGATCCTATAACCTCTTTTCTGAGCCTGTTTCTGAACATCAAAAGCTGTGACACCCGGTCCCACTTTTACGAGCCAGTTCTTCTCATCAAATTCGATTGTTTTCATCCTGTTAAGGTCAATGATAACCCCTTTATTAACAGCGAAACCCAAAAGATTCTGCCCATTCCCGCGGATAGTATACTGAATATTGTTCTTCTTAAAAAGTTTAACAAGTGAAACTAACTCTTCTTTTGTATTTGGCATTACAATATAATCAGGAACCATGGGGTCAGAAATCGCGCTGAGGTCGTGAGAGTAAGTTACTGTAATTGCTTCATCGTTAGTTGCCCATACAACGCCAACAATCTTTTGTAGCTCTACAAGTATATTGTCTTTCTGAGCAATTTTTATTTTACCTCCGTTTTTAATAAAGGTCTCTACCCGGGTTTTTAGTGCTTCCATTACCTTAGTTGGACGCATTTCGTTCAGGAAATAACACTGGTAATCACATTTACCGCATAAGTTACAACTATCTGCAATCTCGACACATTTTTCAGTTATTGAAATTTTATTTTCTGAGAGTGCTTCATAAAGTATCATCCTTCCCTGAGGCCAATAGCTTACGAACTGCTTTTCAGGGCCTGAATCGCATACACCACTTCCAAGAAAATCTATTTTGCACATAGCATAATGACGACAATTTTTGGCAGTTTCATAAGGTGTATTCATACAATCTGGCTTATCGGTACTATTCTGCATTTTGTGATCTTTATGAAGTAATAAAACAAAAGAAATCAAAAAATATTTCTAAAGATAATTGTTCAAATAATATAATTATCAGACATTTTAAAAAATAAGATAGCTGCAAATATCTGATTCCCGACCATTAACAGGATTGATCAATGGCTTAATTGTAACATTAGCCCTCATTTTGGGACTAATCATTTCAATAGTACAAGAGAATTTACTATTTTCGTACAACGGGGGAAATCTTATATCCGACAAATTTTTTAACTGATGAAACCATATTTATTATCTGAAACAAACTGGAAGTCAATAAAAGACAAAAAGTTTGACCTGGCAGTATTACCATGGGGCGCAACTGAAGCGCATAACAACCATTTACCATTTTCCACAGATAATGTCATGGTTGAGAAGATTGCGTCGGAATCTGCCCGCAGAGCCTGGGAGAAGGGCTCTGCAGTAATTGTTTTGCCAACGATCCCTTTTGGTGTGAATACCGGTCAGCTCGATATTAAAATAAATATAAATCTTAACCCCAGCACACAGCTAGCTGTACTGAATGATGTGGCAGATGTTCTTAACAGGCACAAGATTCATAAATTTTTGATCCTTAACGGACATGGAGGGAATGATTTTAAACAGATTATCAGGGAACTTGGACCCAGATATCCAAAGATGTTTATATGCAGTTGCAACTGGTATAAATCGTTTACAAATTCAGATTTTTTCGAAAATGGGGGTGGTCATGCCGATGAAATGGAAACTAGTGTCATGCAATTTCTTGCTCCTGAACTGGTTCTGCCTTTGAGCGAGGCAGGGTATGGGGTTGGTAAAAAATTCAGAATTAAAGCTTTAAATGAAAACTGGGCATGGGCAGAAAGGAAGTGGTCAAAGGTTACAACCGATACCGGAATCGGCAATCCCTCGAAGGCAACACGGGAAAAGGGCGAAACATGTTTAAATGAAGTCATAAGTAAGATCGGAAATCTTATGATTGAATTATGCAGCGCAGATATTAATAATATGTATGAATAAAAGAATATCTGGTCTGGAGTAATTTGCTATAAAACACTTCATAATAATTAATAAAATTTATCTCCATGTATCGTAGATTTAAGTATCTCTTAATAACGCTATTATTTGCTATAACATCGTGTAACAAAGGATCATTTGTTCCCGTTCATGATACAATATCTCTTAATGGTTCATGGAAGTTTGCATTAGATACGGCCAAAGCTGGCATCCGCGAAAAGTGGTATAGCCGGCCTCTTTCTGATTCTGTGAATTTGCCGGGAACACTTGATGAAAACAAAAAGGGGATTCCGAATACCAACAGGATGGAAACTATGAGGCTTTCGCGTGAACTGATCTACGCCGGGATGGCCTGGTATCAGAAAACTATAATTATCCCCGAATCCTGGAAAGGTCATTATATAAGGCTAACGATGGAGCGGACCAAACCAACACAGGTGTGGGTTGACAATAATCTCATTGGGAGCAGCACCGATATCCTGACACCACAATACTACAATCTTACAAACCAGCTCTCTCCCGGAGAGCATTTACTTACTATTCTGGTGAACAATGATGATAGTTCTGTGCCTGCAGGTGTGAGAGGTTCACATGCCTGGACTGAACATACACAGAGCAACTGGAACGGAATTATAGGCAAATTCTGTCTTGAGGCTTTTAATCCTGTGCATATTGAGTCTGTTCAGGTTTATCCCGATATCATTCTGAAAAAGATAACTGTGAGAGTAAAAATATCTAATCCTGAAGGGAAGACTGAAAAAACGATATTGATACTGAAAGCTGATGCATGGAATACCTTAGAAAAACATAGTGTCCCGCTAAAATCGTTTCCTGTTACACTCAGGAAAGGAGAAAATGCAATTGAACTTACCTATAGCATGGGTAATAAGACTCTGTTTTGGAGTGAATTCAATCCTGCCTTATACCGTCTGGATGTTACATTTAAGGGTAAAAAGCTACTTGATAATACAACCCTGAATTTTGGAATGCATAAATTTTCAACCCAGGGGACGCAGTTTACAATAAACGGAATTAAAACCTTTCTCAGGGGAAAGCATGATGCCTGTGTTTTTCCGTTAACCGGTCATCCTCCTATGGACGTTGAAAGCTGGCAAAAAGTTTTCAGGATAGTAAAGTCGTACAATATAAATTTTTATCGTTTCCATTCATGGACACCGCCCCTTGCCGCTTTTGAGGCAGCAGATATTGAAGGAATATATCTGCAGCCGGAATTGCCTTTCTGGGGTGGATTCAGCAAAAACGGGAATTCCGGACTGAATGCATTTCTTCTCAAAGAAGGAGACCACATACTTGACACTTATGGAAATCACGCATCATTTGTAATGTTTGCACTTGGGAATGAGCTTTCAGGTGATTTTAATGTGATGAAAGAATTTCTGACTCATTTCAAATCGGTCGATAGTCGCCATTTGATGGCCTATGGATCAAATAATTATCTGGGTTTCAGGGGCCAGGCTGAAGGTGAGGATTATTATGCTGCCTGCAGGGTTGGAGCTGATACTGATACTACTTACAAAACCCAGATACGCGGTTCATTCTCGTTTGCTGATGCAAACGATGGTGGCATTATTAATGGCTGCTATCCATCAACCATGCGAAATTATTCAGGAGCCATTTCAAAGTGCACAGTTCCGGCGGTAGGCACGGAGGTAGGTCAATACCAGATCTATCCTAATTATGATGAGATTAAGAAATATACAGGTGTTATGAAACCATGGAACCTTGAAGTGTTCAGGGATAGGCTCAAGGAAAATAACCTGAGTGATCAGTCCACTGACTTTTTCATGGCATCAGGAGCATTGAGTGCTATCTGTTATAAGGCCGATATTGAGATGGCTATGAGGACTCCCGGTTTTGGTGGTTTCCACCTGCTCGACCTGCAGGATTTCCCGGGACAGGGAACTGCTTTGGTTGGCCTTCTTGATGCGTTTATGGACAGCAAAGGGCTTATAACTTCTGAAGAATTCAGTCATTTCTGCAACAGGGTTGTTCCTTTGGTTATAATGGAAAAATATTGCTGGGCGAACAATGAGCAATTAAGAGGAAAGATCCAGGTGGCAAATTATTCTGAAAATGCCTTGAAAGGGCAACATGTTAAATGGGCACTTAAGAACAGAAAGGGTGAAATGATTTTTCAGGGTGAAGATGTAGTTAATATTTCACAGGGAGGACTTACAAATACAGGCTCTTTCAGCATTGATCTTCTTAAGTTTTCTAAACCTGAAAAACTTACTCTTTCTGTTTTTCTTCAAGGAACTTATTATGAAAACTCTTATCCTCTCTGGGTTTACCCCTCTGATCCAATTACAAGAGTGCCTGATAACATACTTATATCAAAGACGCTTGATAAGTCAACCCTTTCGAAACTTTCAGACGGTGGAACGGTATTATTATTTCCTGATTTTAATGATATAAAAGATCTTACCGTCGGGGGACTTTTTACGCCTGATTATTGGAATTTCAAGATGTTTAAAAGTATATCAGAATCTAATAATAAACCTGTATCGCCCGGGACAATGTCAATACTCACAAATCCAAAACTCCCTTTGTTCAATGATTTTCCCACTGAATTTTATACAAACTGGCAATGGTGGCCCATTATTAAAAACAGTCGTCCCTTCATCCTCGATTATTCTCCAAAAGATTACCGACCTCTTGTTCAGGTGGTTGATAATATCGAAAGAAACCATAAACTGGGACTTATCTTTGAATTCTCCGTAGGAAAAGGGAAATTGCTGGTTTGCATGTCGGACCTGAAAAAAATTCAGAATGAGCCAGAAGCCAGGCAGTTATATAGTTCAATTCTTAAATATATGTCGTCCGATAAATTTAATCCTTCGCAGGCGCTTAATCCAGAGGAACTCGTCGCTTTGTTTAAAACAAAAATTTCTGAAGACAAAAGAGGAGGAGTGAAGAATATTTCTTATTAATTAATCTGGCATTGACTTTGGCAGCATTTATTTGTTATGTCTATATGAATATTTAACTTTATCCGTAATTAATCTTAATAAATTTTTAACTAATATCATATAAAGATGAAAACTTCAAGAAGAACATTCTTAAAATCCGGAGCAATGGTCGCTCTTGGTGCAGCTATTCTTCCCCGGTCAGCATTTGCTTCCGGTTCCCAGGAGGTGATAGTTGGATTACAACTCTATTCTGTGCGTGATGATATGATGAAAGATCCAAGGGGATCCCTGAAGAAATTAGCAGATATGGGTTATAAGGTGGTTGAACATGCAGATTACGCTGGTGGAAAATTTTACGGCTTTACACCTTCAGAATTTAAAAAAATACTCGGAGACCTGGGTCTGAAGATGTACAGCGGTCATGTCGAATTCGGAATGCAGGTATGGGATGCTTCAAAAAAGGATTTTACTGATGGATGGAAACAGACAGTGGAAGATGCCGCTTATATGGGGCAGAAATTTGTTATCACTCCCGCACTGGACGAAAATGCCCAGAAAGATTATGATACACTTTTAAAAGTGATTGATCTATGGAACAAATGCGGGGAACTTTGCCAGAAACATGGAATGAAATTCGGATATCACGATGATTTCGAAGGAGATACCATGCTTCATAATATGAAATTATATGATATCATCATGAAGTATGCGGATCCGAAATTAACAATTCAGCAATTTGATATTGCCAATTTATACAATGCGGCAGGCACCAATCCGATTGATATTATAAAGAAATACCCCGGAAGATTTCCCTCCCTGCATGTTAAAGATGTACTGAAAGAGAAGAATCAACATAACAGCCACGACAGTACAATTCTCGGAAAAGGTGTTCTCAACGTTAAAGATGTTCTGGCACTTGCTGTAAAAAACGGGTCATGGCTGATGATCATTGAACAGGAATCCTATCAGAACGAAAGCCCGATGGATTGTGTTAAAGATGACCTTGCTGCGATGAAAAAATGGGGATATTGATCTGTTGAATCCCCTTGAGCGCATTGGCTTCACCGAGCTCGTAAACTCGGTTCTCCGTTGCATGCTGCGAAGAGCTTCAATCTTTGAGTACCCTCGTTTTTTTTACAGTAATAGATCATATATATTCATTTTTTAGAATTATTTAAAACTTTCAGAATATGAAAACTTCAAGAAGAACATTTTTGAAATCCGGGGCTATGGTAGCTCTTGGTGCAGCAATTCTTCCCAGGTCGATCTTTGCTTCCGACAGTCTGAAGCAAAAAGGAATGGTTGGGATTCAATTATATTCGATACGCGATGATATGATGAAAGATCCTAAGGGTTCACTCACTCAGCTCGCCAAAATGGGTTATGTCTATGTGGAACATGCAAATTATGTTGATCAGAAGTTCTATGGTTTTTTAGCACCCGAATTCAGAAAGGTGCTTGACGGGCTTGGCTTGAAAATGATAAGCGGTCATACGGTTATGGGGAAAGAACATTGGGATGAAGCCAAAAAAGACTTCAGTGACAGCTGGAAAAAAACTGTTGAGGATGCAGCGGTTCTCGGACAAAAATGGGTAATTAGTCCCTGGATGGATGAGACTATGAGAAAAACCTACGACGATTTCAAGAGATACATGGACATTTTTGACAAATGCGGTGAGTTATGCAAAAAATCAGGAATGAAATTCGGGTATCATAACCATTGGTTTGAATTCAATGAAAGCCTGAATGGTGAAAAGATTTTTGATATTATAATGAAAAGTATCGATCCTAATCTTGTTGCCCTGCAATTAGATATGGGCAATCTCTACAATGGAGGTGCAGTAGCCCTTGATATTATGAATCAATATCCCGGAAGGTTTGAGATTGTGCATGTGAAAGATGAAATTCCTGCCAGGGCTGGAAGCGCTGAAAAATATGAAAGCACAATTCTTGGCGAAGGTATTGTGAATACTCAGAAAGTATTGGAGCTTGCCACAACCAAGGGCGGTACAAGGTGCTATATTATTGAACAGGAATCATATGGAGATAAAACCCCAATGTATTGCGCCAAAGCCGACCTCGGTATTATGAAGAAATGGGGTTATTAACCTTTAATTTCAGAATATAAAAATTCATAACCGGCTCAAATGCCGGTTTTTTAATAATTTAATTGAGATTTTCTCTATGTATCTCAGTGGTTCTCTGCGTCAATCTGCCGCTCCGCGGGACAAGTTGTGTAAGTTCTTATTTTTTGTTACACAGAAGTCCATTGAAGAATCGCAGAGGGACAAAGAGGGCCTCAGACCATATTAACGGTCTTACACTAGAATCTATAATATTATATTAATTATTTTTAAAAATGAAAAAGCCTCTAACCCCTTTCGTTATTGCTCTATTATTAACAATAATCATTTCAACTTCAATTTCTTCCGGTCAGGATAACAAATTGACTGATAAAGCTTTAAAAGATTCTTCCGTAACATACAAAGATGGTACATATGAAGGTAAATCGCGGGCAAAGTACATTTATGAACCTTTCTGGGGAAGTGTCCAATTGACTCTTAATGAAGGAAAATTTACTGATATACATTTTGTTATTAGAGACTCCAGCCTTCATGAAACATTCAATGAAAATTACGAAAAGCACTTTGTTGGAAATGATGAGTATATTCAGCAAAGCAGGAATGACTGGAAAGGAGTTCAGACATATCCAAAAAGACTTGAGGGAAAGCCAGACACTGACAAAATTGATGCAATTTCAGGAGCTACCTGGTCTTACAATATCTTCAGGGCCTCAGTAAAGGAGGCATTGAAAAATGCAAAGTAAAGCATCGTGTTTGTGGCACAATAATTGAGGATTCTATTATTGAGCAAAACGATTTACAATGAAAAAGCTAGCCATAACTGAGATTTTGAGTGCTTTATTTCTGTCGGGAATAATTTTGACTGCCGGTTGTGAAAGTAAAAGGTCCCTCTCGCAGGGTTTCCTTCAGGGAACCATTTCAATAGGTCCCATTTGTCCTGTAGAAACAATTCCCCCGGATCCTGCATGTCAGCCAACAGCCGAAACTTATAAAGCATATCCTGTAAGTGTATATACTACTGATGGAAAGAATAAAATAACACAGTTGAATCCGTCATTGGATGGTTCTTTTAAAAGTGAGCTCCCTTCTGGTAGATATCTTATTGTTCTGGAAAAAAAATCTGGCAATGTAGGTGGAAGCAACCTGCCTGTTGAAGTTACAATAACTTCAAACGATAATACTTTCCTAAGTATAAACATTGATACAGGGATCAGGTAAATTATCCCTTAGAACTGCAATATCGACTTTATTTTTCCGTTTTGAAGTTTTGTTTATTTGAATTGAATATAAATTATACCGGAATAAAACATTCGTATTTATTGTCTGTTTTACGGAAGAAGATTATTATTTTAGCCTCTGTGAAGATTGAAATGCTTTTGGATGGAGAATATATTTCAGATTATCCCTCAGTCATAGATTATATTTGTTCATGAAAAGGTTTTTGTTCATTTCCCTTTTATATCTGATCTCATTCTCTGTTCTGGCGCAGAAGGTGACTGTTCAGTTTTTAAAAGCAGAAAACCCGGGTTTAATATCTTGGCAAATAGTTGACAATCAAAATAGTGTAATTATTTCTGGAATTGATTATCTGCTAAGTGACACTGCCACATTCAGCCTGGAAGCAAACAGGCGCTATTTTTTAAAGATCACAGTTTCAAAAAAAGCGGATCCTATTAACAGCCTGTGTACTCTTATCTTGAATGGGGAACCCCTCCTTTACATAAAGTCAAATGTAGGACCGGGTGACCATTTCTTCCCATTTTTCACCGGAGTACGATCCCCCAATGCGAAAATAGTGGGTGGCAGCAGTACGGTTATATCCAATTTCCCATGGCAGGTATATTATATTTCAGGAAATTTCAGGTGCGGGGGCTCAATCTTAAGCGGGAAATGGGTAATCACAGCTGCACATTGTACCAAAAACGCGTCGGGAGGGGCCACTCCAGCTTCAGAAATGTTTGTTCAGGTCGGAGCCAATAATCCGGTGAATAATCCTAATGATGGTAAAACATACGCTGTCAGCCAGGTAATTGTAAATGAGGGATTTGATAGTCAGACTCTTTTAAACGATATCGCTTTGCTGCAGCTCACAGATTCAATAAATTTTCCAAATGCTGTACCAATTAAGATAGTAACAAATTATGATGTTGCAGCAGGAGCTATTGATCCGGGAGTTATGGCCTGGATAACTGGCTGGGGGCTGACCCGTGTCAATCCGAGCACACTGCCATCAAATCTTCAGGAAGTTCTTTTGCCTATTGTTTCAGATGCCCAGGCATCTACAGTGTGGAGCTCAATCCCTGCGACAGATATAATGGCAGGTTATCTTAACGGGAACAAAGATGCTTGTAATGGCGATAGCGGTGGCCCTCTGGTGGTGCCTGTGTTAAACGAGTATAAACTGGCCGGACTTGTCAGTTGGGGGAGTACAAATTGCAACACTTACGGTGCTTATACGAATGTTTCTGATTTTGAGGCCTGGATACAGACAAATACAGGCATAGCTTACGATTTTAGACCTCCTCCACCGGTCGGCGATTCAATTATTTGTCAGGGAACTGAATCGAGTCAGTACTCAATAGGAACCGTAGCGGGAGCCACTAATTATGAATGGAACCTTTTGCCGGCGAATGCAGGGGTTATTACCGGAAACGCAAGTAACGCTTCTGTAATCTGGAACATTGCGTATACAGGGCCGATAAATGTAATTGTCAGGATTACAGTGAATAACAAGGTCTCTGATTGGTCGCGACTTGATGGGAACGTTGTCCTTAATACAAAATTACTCAGTCAGTCACGGGATACTGCTATATGTGCTGCAAAACCTGTCACGCTTTCTGTAAATGTTCAGGGGCATAATCTGATCTACACCTGGTCGAAAAATGGTCAGACAGTACAATCAGGAACTTCATCAAAACTGATTATAACGAATGCGGCTATTAGTAATTCCGGCACCTATATTTGCACAATATCTGGTTCTTGCGGAACAGTTATATCTAACAATATACAACTGACGGTTTACACCCTGACAAATATAACTTACATATCTCCAAATGTCGAGGTTCCGTTTGGCAGTGATGTTACCCTTACGGTTAATTCGGAAGGACATGACCTGTCATATATATGGCAAAAAGATGGGGTGCCTCTTAATAACAGCGACACTTCGCAGTACCTTATTCAAAATGTAAATGCTACTAATACTGGTCTTTATCGGACCACAGTGACAGGAACATGCGGAGTTGAGACAAGTGATTCGATATATCTTTACGTAAAAAGAGCCAATTTCAAATCTGATCCTGAAGTTTTCCTTTGGCCATCAATAACCAGTGATCAATTTAGTGTCGCACTAAGCACGGATGCAGTTTATAATATTCAGATATTCAGTTCCATCGGCAAAAAAATCAGGGAGCTGACAAATTCCCGTTACCAGACCGATATCAATATCAGCACTTTAGCGAAAGGCATTTACATTGTTATAGTTTATAACAACGATTTCCGAAAAACAATTAAAGTAATAAAGGAATAATCCTTTGAGCCGGCACAGCACTTTATCTACTTTCTATCTTTTGTATATGTTCGCTGCCTGTACTTTTTTTAAGAAGAGTGTCCTTGGGGAATTATAAAAAATTTTAAAGTCATCTGTTGAAGATTGAACCGGATTCCCCGATACTGAATACTTTGTTTTGTAAGCATCCCGCCAGGTTAATACATAACAAAGTGGATATTTGCTTACTACAGGCAACAGGACTGATGACCACCAGTTATCCATACCTCTTCTTTCGCCGGTTTCACTCAGTGCTGTCAGTTTGTTTCTCGATACAGCTTCCCTGGTAACAAAGCCTAAAGCTGTATCCAGTTCTTTTCCAAACTGTTCGCCGCGGTCATACATATCGATTGAGAGCATATCGATAATATCATCTCCCGGATATCCTTTCATATATTGATCGAGACTGGTTACACGGTCAGTATTGTATGCATAAAGGATATTGTGAATATTCTTTTTATCACGCAAAAAATTGACGGTATATCTCCAGAGGGCAGAGTATTCCTGGTCAGTACAAATGTTTGTACCCCACCAGAAGAAAGATCCCGAATGTTCATGAAAAGGCCTGAAAATAAAAGGAATAGGCATGCCTTTATCATCTTTTAATCCAAGAAAAAAGGTTGCCAGCCGATCCAACCAGCTATTGAACAGTCCATTATACTTGCCTCCGGGTAGAATTGATGAAACAACCTCTTTTGAGCTTACATCCCATGCTGTTCCGTGCATTTTCGAGGACAAAGTATCCTTGATTTGCGTGGTGAAAGGATTATTAAGATGACAACTGATAGTGATTACACCTCCTCGTTTATAATGTACATTAATCTGTTCGGCAATCTGTGCAAAGCTTACCGAATCAAGACTTCGTTCTCCTCCCAGTTCAATGTGACCGAGTTCAAAACCGGCAACTCCAGGATAATCGCCCGTAATATCTTTTGTATCCGAACGATCCTTTTCATACCACCAGGTATAGCCATACATCAGGTCATCCTGATGGCCAAACATAATACCCTTATTCTTAAGTTCATAAAGAGACTGGAAAAGTGCTACAGTTTCTTTAGTTGCCTTCTTATCGGCAGGTAGAGGAAGCTTCTGTCCAAAACAGCCCGTAGTCAGAAGAGCTAATGCCAATACAAGATTTAAGGTTTTCATGTTCCGTAAAATAAAGTAATACAATTAAGCCAATCTCAACCAAATCAGTTTTATAGAAATCCAACATTAAATATACAGATTTTACTGGTCCGGTTATAAAGAATACGAGTTTTAAATCGCCAATAAGCTACAATCTGGCACATGAAAAATCAATTTAATCTTACGTATTGGTCTGCAAATCAGCATATAAGTCATACTTTCTGCGATCGGCATAATTTTTATCACAATATAATTTATGTTTGTCAAAATTCAAATATCCGGATTATTTTCAATACTTCGGAACATATTCGTACATATATGTCAGAATATCAAGAAGATGCATTTTATAGTGAGAACTTTTGAGCGGATTTTGTATGGCAGCCTCATAAAAGGCACCCCATTTTTGACGAAGTTCCATTTTTATGTTGTAAACGGTTTCTTCCTGTAATTATTCGTCGGGATTTCAAAGACCAAGTGTGATATGACTAATCCCATTTCCCCACTAATTGGGCATTAGCTGCTTGACACGTATATTAATATGATATACTTTTACAACGGATAAATGACATATAATTATGGAAGATATTTCAGTTTTGCAGAGATCGGTTACAAGTACCGGCAAGAATGTCAGGACAAACTTAAAGAGAACAAAAGCCCCGGCTGAAACCAGGAAAAATAATCTTGTTTCGAATAAATTATTTGGGGAGGTTGACGAAAATTTTATTAATTACCTTGACTGGAACGGTCTTGCCAATGAAGACAATTTGCTTGTACTCTCTTCTAAGCTTCACTATTATTATGATTATGAAGAATTAAAGGAAGTGACAACTTTAATTAATCTTAAGAAACTGAACCTGATTAAACATCTTGATGATTTTTTACAGACTCTTTATAACGGTTTATCACCAAGAACAAATTTTGTCGGATGCTTCTATGATAAAAAAACTCAAAGGGGAGTGAGTATGATTCAAAGGCTCTCCAGGAAATTTTTAAATTTTTTAGATTCAAGGTTCGATATTGATATAGACAGCAATGATTTTTCAAGACTTCTGGAATCGCACGGGTTTAAGATAATTGACATGACTGAAATTAACGGGCTAACATACTTCAGGACACAAAACTAGAGACGGGCAGCCGTATAATCTTTTTTTTTTGCCAGTTCAGATGGATTCCTAACGATAAATGAAGATTTCTGGTATAAGTAAATAAAGATAGACACGAGTCATCGACATAACCTGATGATAGGCAAAAAACATGTCAAATCAAACTGATTTTCCATTTCATTTAAATGGGATGGTTGAAATATTGTTTATAAAAGATTATGAATTTCATTTATTTACAATAAGTTATGTTGTAAATTTGTTTGAACTCACAGATTATCGTTAATCAGTATTGGACAACAATATTAATCGCGTTTATTTTTTACACGAATAATTCAACATTTAACGATGTATATTAATCTAAAAAAAATAAAAACAGTTTGCATTCTGTTGTTGTCTATATCAATTCAGCTTTCTGCACCAAGTGTGAAATCAATTTTAGTTTTCGAGCCTGTACCTGTGGAACCATATAAAAAGCTTGCGTTAGCTATTGGAATAGTAGAAACCAAATGCGATACCCTGGCTTACAATCCTTTGGAAAATGCTGCAGGTATTTTTCAGATTCGTCCTATCAGGCTTATTGATTATAATAGTCGGACCAGATCCAGTTATACAAGGAAGGATCTGTTTAACTATGAAATTTCAGAAAAGATTTTTATGTACTACGCTGATCAGATCGGCCCCTATAATCTTGAGCTCATCGCTAAAAAATGGAATGGGTCAGGTCATCAAACTTCTAACTATTGGAGTAGGATAAAAAGGCATCTCTGAATTTTACCATTGCTCCTGTATGGTTCATTAGTTTGAGAATGTTAATTAATTTCTGAAAAAAACCTTAATCATTCCTGTTTGGTTCTATCATTGGTAGCTGGTATCGAAATCCTTGCTGTAAAAAACTGCGTTCCTGAATCGGGGACACGAAGACTTCTTTCACCATTTGAATCAATTAATCCCGATTGCGCATTTATCGTCTCATTTCCGTGTGCAGCATTTACTTCCAATATCGGGATCTTTATTGAAAAGGCCCACAATTCAGCTGAAGACTCATGAAAAGGTCTGTACTTCTGAACGGTCCCGGAGTTTATACAATGAATAATAAATTGAGCCCCCATCTGTTTGAGTTTCAATGCCAGATATGGATTTGGAGTCGTAGTATAGCCCGGAGTTGCCCAGAGATCATTGCAAATCAGGATTCCAAATTTTAATCCATTCCAATCAAAGGTCTTCAGTTCACCCTCAACATAATCAACCATTTCTCCTGTTCCGGGTAACTCAATATTTGAGCAGCGTAAAATCTTTGAATATGCTCCGATAAATTTGCCATCCATTGAATATATGCGAACCTGATTGTAACAGAATTCATCTCCTTTTATCAATTCTTTGTAACAGGTACCTAACATCAAACCAACTTTCAATTTTACTGCAGCCGATTTGATTTCTTCCAGAGCTTTCTTTACCTCTGCCTGGTTAAAGTTACTCGTATAACCAGATAATGATCCTTCAGGTGTAACAAGGAAACTTGCACCTTCCTTTGCAGCTCTCCTTATGCCTTCCAATATCTGTTCTTTATTATCCTTAATATTATTTGTCACATTCATTTGTAACCCGGATAACACCATAATTGATGAAGATTCTTTTGATAGTCCCGTAGTTTGTCCCATTGCAGAAGGAGAATAGAATAAACATAAAGTAAAACAAATGGTCATTATTTTTACTGAGTGTTTCACCGGATAATAATTATGGCCACCTTTTATCATGATATGCAATAATAGCAATTATATTGAACAATATGCATACTCCAATGGTTAAATTAGTTGTACATAATTACCTTTTACCTTTAATATTTGAAAGATGAAAATAGCAAAAACTTCGGTGCTCTCAGGAGTATTATTTTGTTTTTATGGCATTGTGTACGGACAGCAAGGCAATTGGCAGGTTGTAAAGACATTAAACAGTGTGGCTGATTGCAGCGAGTGTGGTATGGCGGCGGTAAATGGGAAATTATATTTGATGGGCAATGATGGAGATACCACTACACCCGTAAAATGTCTTGATCTGAAGTCCCTTACCTGGACAACGTTGGCTGAAACCCCTGTTAAAATGCATCATTTTCAGGCTGTAGCCTATAATAGTAAGGTGTATGTTCTTGAAGCTTTTTCTGAAGGAGGATTTCCGGATCAGATTCCAATGTCAAATGTTTATAGCTATGATACACAAAAAAACACCTGGGAAAAAGGTGGTGAAATTCCATCCGACAGAAGAAGAGCTGGTGCCGGGGCAGCCGAGTACAAAGGTAAATTGTATTTGGTTGCAGGAATAAAGCATGGTCATTCCAGCGGGACTAATAATCTATTTGACTGTTACGATCCGGAAGCCAAAACCTGGACTGCCTTGCCTGATGCTCCTCATATAAGGGATCATTGTTTTGCTACAGTAATAAAAGACAAATTGTATGTTGTGGGCGGAAGGAACACAAGTTACCGCGATCCGGAAAATAAGGTGCAGTTTTTCGCAAAAACAGTTCTCGATGTTGATGTATATGACTTTTCCACTGGTAAATGGGCAACTCTCCCGGCACGGCTTCCTTTGGGTAGCGGTGGTGGCAATTTAGTAAATTTAAACAACGTGCTATATTATATGGGGGGAGAAAGAGCTACGGATACTGAGCGGAATGCACCCCGTAAAAATACGTTTTTCTTAGATCCTGCTGCATCAAATCAATGGGTGGAAACCGATAGTTTGAATTTTGCCAGAAACGGAATGGCAGCAGCAGTTTTGAATAATAAAATTTATGCTGCCGGAGGTTCAGGAGGAGGTCCTGGTGGTCCAGGTGGACCTCCTCCTGTAAATTCAAATAATACTCAGCCTTCGAATCAACCCCTAAACCAGGGTTCGCCTCCGAAGCCTCCTGCCCGGCCCCAACAAAACCATGCTGTAGATCTCGAAGTATTCATTTTGAAATGAATAATATCTGCAGATTGAATGTTAAGGTATAATTGACCGGAATTTTATCTAATTAATTTGGTATTTAGTCAAAATCTTAATTTCAGGATTAACACTGAATAAGTGGAATACAAATTTTAATATTGCTCTGATTATCATGGCTATATGTATTATTAGGTAAATTGTTGACTTCATTTTACGAGAAACATTGGTAAATTTGCCGGGCATTTTGACAAACCGGTTCATTTTGTTTATTAATCTATAAAACTCATAACTGACCGTCTCGATTTCTTTGATGAATCAGAAAACGAAAAGACATATTTTGCCGTAGTTCCTGTTCGCTGCGGTTGACTTCAGTATATATAAGGTCTAACTTTGAAGAGATAATCAATCATTTGAATAGAAGGAATATAGTTCTTAATCTGTTCTGTTATGAGAAGAGTATTTCTGACATTCCTGTTTCTTGTTATTTCTCATATCTGTAGTGCTCCGGATATCGATTTCCGACTGGCGATGATTAAATTCAAATCTTTGTCAGTGTTGTTTATTGAGAAATACCATGAAACGGAATTTTCCAGATTTATAAATGATCTTGGTTTAAGAGAATCAGGAAACAACTGGCTTTCCATCAATTCAATAGGATGTTTCGGAGAGTGGCAGTTCGAAGAATCCACTCTGAAATTTCTTGGATACAGGAAAATAACACTGCGAAAGTTTAAAAAAAATCCTGAGATTTTCCCCAGGGAATTGCAGCTGCAGGTTCTGAAGACCCTGATAAAAGTAAACCTATTGATTCTGGCTGATTATGAACACTTTATTGGCGATTCTATTAATGGTGTAGTAATAACTAAATCAGGAATGATAGCAGCATCCCATCTTGGTGGTGCAGGTTCTCTGGAAAAATTTCTTGATTCCAATGGAAAGATAAACGGGACTGATATTTTTGGAACCTCGATATATGATTATCTTAAAAAATTCAGATATTATGATCTTGAGTGATCAGGGATAATAAATAAAATATGCAGCTATGAAAACTGTTTACCGGATCACATCAAATGAGCACGGCACCGTCTTATTGAAAAGAAGGAAGATCGCCAAGGCTTTTCGCTGGTGGTTGCGTGAAAATGGATTCACCTACCACTCAAGCTTCTTTATAAGCTAAATCATTTTGCTCTCAAATCCGCTTAAATCGATCGATCATTATCCCTTTAAAAGTGCTTCAGCTTCGCGCCAGTCATCTTCAGGCGTTCCATGTTCACCACGTGCGATCCGTTCGTAATATATTTCCCTCGCTTTTTCCCTTATCTCGTCTTCGCTGGGTACATATTTTGCCGAGGATACACTCTTTTTCTTTGATGTTTTATTTGCTACAGAAGTTTTTCTGGGCTTGCTGGTTGTTTTTGGTTTTGAAGTCTTCATAATTCCAAATTTTTTAATTAAAACTTAAGAATCATTTTATATCATCATTATTTCTTTTTTCAACAATAATTGTACAATGTGTAGCCAGAGCTGCAAGTGTACCGACAGCTGCAAATATGGGAGCTACTACGACTCCAATGGCACCAACTGTCAGTGGAAATTCCATTATAATTTCATCCTTCTCATTTTTAATGATTATCCTCCTGGCGTTTCCTTCCTTTATTATCTCTCTGACCTTTGATAAAATTTCATCACCTGAAACTTTAAACGATTCATGATTTGATTTCTCTTTCTGTTCCATTAGGCTTCAATTAGTTAACTATCAAAATTAGTTTATTGTTTAATTTAAAGCAATTTTATTTTATTAAAAGAGCTCTCAAAATGAGCCTAAATAGATAAACAAACTGTATGCGCTATTGTTGTGATCAACAGGAATCAGGGTATTTTATTTCCAGATAATTGAATCTACTATTCAAAAATAAATGTGCCAAATTTGTTGTACTCATGAAAAGTTTTATGTGTTTTTTGCCAGGCATAAGCCGCCTCCCCGTTATCATAATCAATACGATACATATTTGCTCTCCATCTGGTGCCGGTTTCAGGAGGAACATTGCCTAATGGGGCAAGCAATTTATAGGGAATAAAAAACTCAGCTGTCCATTCTGAAATTGAATTTCCGCTTTCCGGGGTACCTCCTTTTACACTGGTGGCATGCTGAGTTTTTCTATCACCTTCATAATGCCATGGAAGCCAGCCTAAAAAGTTGCCTTTGTTATTTGGCACCATGATTGGCAATTCAAAATTAAAAGGAGAAAGTTCATACTCGAAATAGACAGGGAAGTTTTCATCAGGCCAAAGGAATACTTCAACTACGTCTTCTTCCCATAGATTCATATTATCGGCCTTCATCGTCGAAGTTAGTTTTTTGTCTTCACAATTGAATAGGAAGTAAATTCCCTTCTCAGAATAGAGTACTTTTATTTTGGTCTGATACGACACGACCTTAGGTTCTTGTTGAATCAGGTTTATCCATCCTGTTTTATTCCAGGCTGCTGAAGCTCCGTCGCCGGTTATTTTAAAATCCTGACATTTTTTAATTGTAATTGAATCGTGATCAACGTTTGCTGCAAGCAGACCACTATTTACGTTTTTAATTGCCGGGAGGAGGCAAAAGCAAAGAAGTCCAATCAAGAAATCCTTCATCTTTTATTTTATTGTTCAATCATTTTAACTGCCTGCCGGACTTAGATGCTTAAATCTTAACATGCAAATTACCTGCTTAGTCTTTACAAATGTAAATATACCAATAAAGATCAAAGTTGCGTTACCTGTAAATTAATCCTCTAAAGTAGTAATATCTCCGTCAGGTAGTCCTTGTGCACGGGATTTAAGAAGCCGCCGCATGATTTTTCCGGATCTGGTTTTTGGAAGTTTGTCAACAAATGTGATTGACTCAGGTTTTGCAATGGGGCCTATTTCATGCGCGAGGTGAATACGGAGTTCATCCTTTAATGCATCGGAAGGATCAAACCCTGTCCTTAGGATCACATAGGTATGAATAGAATTGCCTTTCACTTCATGAGGCAAGCCGATTGCTGCTGCTTCAGCCACAGCAGGGTGGCTCACCAGGGCAGACTCGAGCTCGGCTGAACCAAGCCTGTACCCTGAAACTTTTATCACATCATCAATACGTCCGATAATCCAGAAATATCCATCCTTGTCGCGTCTTGCCGAATCACCTGTCATATACCTGTCAGGATATGTGCTCCAGTACTGATTTACATAACGGTCAGGATCGCCGTAAATCGTTCGTATCATTGCAGGCCATGGTTTGTTCAATACCAGAAATCCCTCTTCACCGTCAGGCACGGTTTTCCCATCAGCATCAACAATTTCAGCATCAACTCCAAAATATGGACGGGTGGCAGAACCCGGTTTCAATGGCATTAATGGTGTCGGGGTAATAATGAACATTCCGGTTTCTGTCTGCCACCAGGTATCCATTATCGGACAGTTTCCTTTACCTATGACCCGATGATACCATTTCCAGGCTTCGGGATTTATAGGCTCGCCAACAGATCCCAGGAGACGCAGGGAAGAGAGGTCATGTCTGTTGGGCCAGGCTTCACCGAATCGCATCAGTCCGCGAATAGCAGTTGGCGCTGTATAAAGAATTGTCAGGGCGTATTTTTCAATCATTGACCACCATCGGTTAGGGTAAGGATATGTAGGCGCTCCCTCATAAAGGAACGATGTGGCACCGTTCAGCAACGGACCATAAACCAGGTAGGAGTGACCTGTTACCCATCCCGGGTCAGCAGTGCACCACCACCGGTCCTCATCCTTCAGATCAAAAACATCCTTTAGAGTGGCGTAAATCCCAACCATATACCCACCATGAGTATGCAGAACTGCTTTGGGTTTCCCCGTTGTACCTGAAGTATAAAGGATAAATAACGGATCTTCTGCATCCATCACTTCTGTCTCGCATTTAGGACTGGCAATTGGAAGGGCCATCAGGTCGTGATACCATAAATCTCTTTCCGGTTCCATCATTACCTCCTGGGCTGTTCTCCTGATAACTATTACATGCTCTACACTAGGAGATCGCTGAAGAGCCTCATCCATCATATCCTTCAGTTTGACAATCTTGCCGTTCATCCAGCCGCCGTCTGCCGTGATTGCTATCTTTGAGTGTGAGTCTAAAATCCGTCCATGCAGAGATTCGACTGAAAATCCGCCATATACGACTGAATGAATAGCGCCGATTTTGGCGCAAGCCAGCATTGCGATGACAATCTCGGGAATTCGTGGAAGATAAATAGTCACTCGGTCGCCTTTGGTTATCCCCATCGCTTTTATAACACTTGCAAATTTACACACCTCACGGTTCAGAGCGTGGTACGAGTAGGAACGCTGATCCCCTGGCTCACCTTCCCATATGAGAGCCAGCTTATTCTTTCGCCAGGTTTTGATATAACGGTCAAGACAATTATAAACAATATTCACTTTTGCTCCTACAAACCATTTGTAGAAAGGTTTATTGCTGTCATCAAGTACTTTGTTCCATGGCTGATACCATTCAAGTTCGAGGGCTCTTTCAGCCCAGAAACCAGGAAGGTCTTCTTTAGCCTGATTGATTTTTAACTCCCATGTCTGAACATTTGCTTTGGCTATAAAGTCAGATGACGGATGGTAAAGCTCCCCATTGGGCATAGATTCTAACGGCGTGTTGTCCGGCATAATTGGGTAAAAGTTTATGGTGGAAAAAACAATATTTCATACTGTTTGCCAGGTAGATAAACAAAAAATAAGGGTATTTGTTTAGGCAGTTTCCATTAACTGACATACGACCGTAACTGCAATTGCTATAAAATAAGGTCTTCACTCCTTTAAATGCATGCTGTTAGTTTTTATTTAATATTCTGATGAAATATTAAACGATTCTCATCCTGACGAACCATAAAGAAGAGGCTGAAATTTGTAGCCATATCATATTTTTATACTTTTACAAATGCAAAAATTGTACTTCGGAAAGTGTCAGCAATCTGGGGAAAGGGGTTTCCAATTAACTTGAGGAACAATGGGACAAGAATATATAGAAGAAAAAACTTTTGATAAAATCGATTTCATACAAAATCGCCTGAGCATAGGCGAGTATGAATCCTGTACTTTTATCAGCTGCGATTTTTCAAGCTCCGACCTTTCGGTTGCAGTATTTATGGATTGCGAATTTGAAAACTGCAACCTGAGTATGGCTAAGCTGAATAATACTGCTTTCAGAGAAGTCAGGTTCAGAAACTGTAAAATGCTGGGATTGCATTTTGAAAATTGTAATGAGATCGGTTTGTCAGTAAGCTTCGACAACTGCAATCTCAATCATTCTTCCTTTTATAAAACAAAACTTAAAAAGAGAATATTCAGGAATTTAAAACTATATGAGGCAGATTTTACTGAATGCGATTTAAGCGGCTCAGTCTTTGAAAATTGTGACTTAATGAGAGCAACTTTTGACAATTCCATACTAGAAAGAACTGATTTCCGTACCTCATTCAACTATTCCATCGACCCTGAAAAAAACCGTATCAGAAAGGCAAGATTTTCCCTGATAGGGATTGCAGGACTTTTGAATAAGTATGATATTGACATAGATAATCAATAATTTACACGACTACCTGTTTGGAACCTAGAATTGAAATATTGCCTGCGAAAAAATTCATCGGTAAACATACCGGTATATATTTGAAACCTGGCTGCCTGCTTCCGGCCATATATTAGACAACAGACCTCATTTTGCCGTTATGGGTGAAAAATATAAAAATGAAAATTCTGATTCCGAAGAAGAAATATGGATCCCGATAAAAATGCATTAAATTTAATCGCTTAAAAACTTTAATAAACTGACAATATGAAATTAAGAATCTTAATTGGCATGTCCGTTAATGCCTTGATGCTCTTTATGCCTATTGCCGGGCAGAATAAGGACAAAGCCATTTTTACCGTACCAAAACCGGGTTTCTATCAGAATTCAATTCTGAAAGATGAACAGGAAGTGAAGGGAAAGTTAACTCCGTTAAAGGAGAACAGGGAGCTTGTAGTAGATCAATCGGGTTATCTGCTACCAAACAAGGTGGAGCTTTATAAAAATCGCCAATGGCATAATCCTCCTGTTTCGCAAGGTAATACAAACACTTGCTGGTGTTTTTCAACAACTTCCTTTCTTGAAACGGAAGTTTACAGGATTAACAAAACGAGAGTAAAGCTATCGGAGATGTTTACTGTTTATTGGGAGTATGTTGAAAAGACACGGCGGTTTATCCAGGAACGAGGTAATTCTGCTTTTGAAGAGGGTTCCGAAGCAAATGCGGTTACCCGGATGTGGAAAAAATATGGTATAGTTCCGGAGTCTGATTATTCCGGGTTGCCTGTTTCCAGAAAATTCCATAACAGTGAGGATATGATAACGGAAATGAAAGCCTATCTTCAGTCATTGAAAGCTGGTTCAGCCTGGAATGAAGAGACAGCTGTCACAACAATAAAATCTATCATGAACCACTATATGGGTGAACCACCAGCAGAAATTATGGTAGATGGGAAAAAGATAAGCCCTCTGCAATATCTTCATGATGTCATTCGCATAAATCCTGACGATTATGTCGACATTCTTTCATATGAACAGGAACCGTTTTATAAGCATGTGGAATATAAAGTTCCGGATAACTGGTGGCATAGTACTGATTATTATAATGTACCTCTTGATGTTTTCATGGAAGCATTAAAAAAAGTCGTTCGTAGCGGTTATACTGCCAGTATTGGTGGAGATGTATCCGAACCGGGATTTGACAGAATGACTCAATGCGCCATAGTACCTGATTTTGATATTCCAGCTGCTTTCATCAGCGATGATGCAAGACAATTCAGGTTCTCAAACGGAACAACGACAGATGATCATGGCATGCACCTGGTCGGGTATCTCGAAAAAGATGGGAAGGACTGGTATCTCATAAAAGATTCGGGTTCCGGTTCACGTAATAATAATCCGGACGCTGCTGAATTCGGCTACTATTTTTTCTCTTCTGATTACGTGAAACTTAAGATGATGGACTTCATGGTGCACAAGGATGCAGTAAAGGATCTGTTAGAAAAATTCAAATGACCGGTAGTGTCAGTCCAGAAATGACTATTGTTTTTAAGTCTTCTGATATTGAGATTTATCTTTTATCTTCAGGTCAGAATTAAAATCATTTTTTTGTATTAATTTAACTTAATCCAGCATATATGAAAACACATACATCAAGGAGAAAATTTATCCAGAATCTCGGTGGTTCCGCAGTACTTTTATCTGCAGCCCCGCTTGTAGGTTTTTCCTCTCACAAAAAAATAGAGGAACATCTCATTGTCTCTGGCAAGAACTTCTCTTCAAATGATAAGATAAGGATTGCCGGCATTGGAATGGGCATAATGGGCAATCAGGATATTGATACGACTATTAAAGTTCCCGGGGTAGAATTAGTTGCAGCCTGCGACTTATATTCAGGAAGGCTCGATAGAGTTAAGGAAAAATATGGCAAGGATGTTTTTACCACTCGTGATTACAGGGAAATCCTTAACAGAAAAGATATAGATGCAGTAGTTATCGCAACCAGTGATAACTGGCATGCAAGGATTTCGATGGATGCCATGAATGCAGGTAAATCAGTTTATTGTGAAAAGCCTATGGTTCATAAACTCAGCGAAGGACTTGATGTTATTGCAACCCGTGATAAAACAAAAAAAACCATGCAGGTTGGGAGCCAGAGAGTAAGCAGCATCGTTTATAAAAAGGCAAAAGAATTATATAAAACCGGGATAATTGGCAAGTTGAACTGTATTGAGGCTTCATTCGACAGACAGGATGCTCTCGGTGCATGGGAGTATACTATGCCTACTGACGGGTCACCTCAGACAGTTGATTGGGACAGGTACATTGCGGGTACACCAAAGATCCCTTATGATGCCAAGAAATTTTTCTGGTGGAGAAACTATCGTGATTTTGGAACCGGTGTTGCCGGCGACCTATTTGTCCACCTGCTGTCAGGGATTCACGTACTGACCGATTCCAAAGGTCCGGAAAAGATTTTTGCTTCCGGGCAGCTTACCTGGTGGAAAGATGAGCGGGATGTTCCGGATATAATGGTGGCAATACTACAATACCCCGAAACTAAGGAACATTCCTCATTCCAGGTGATGTTAAGGGTAAATTTTGTCAGTGGCAATGGAGAAAAGTCAGTGACCAGGTTCATAGGAAGCGAAGGCATTATTGAAATGGGGGATAACGGTTTTGTTATCAGCAACAATATTATGTCAAAGGCCCCGGGCATAGGAGGATGGGATGCTTTCGATACTTATCCAAAAGCCATGCAGGAAGAACTGATGAAAAGGTATAATCAGAAATATTCAAAAGAGGATCAGACCAGACCCGTAAAACCAAACACGAAGTACACAGCTCCCGAAGGATATGATGAACATCTTGAGCATATGACAAACTTCTTCGATGGAGTAAGAACAGGGAAGCCTGTTGTTGAGGATCCGGTCTTCGCATTCAGGGCCTGTGCTCCATGTCTTGCATGCAACGACAGCTATTTCCAGAAAAAAATACTAAACTGGGATCCCGTAAATATGAAACTAATCTGAATGAAGCAGGGTAATGCTATGGCATTATCTTACGTTTTCTCATTATCATTATTTCAGGGACACCCCATAGCGTGTCCTTATAAGAATACAGGCAATTTCAGTTCCATTAAGAATAAAAGGAGGTAAAATTTATGAAAAACAATCTGACCAGACGCAAATTCATTCAGGCAGGTACCATGGCAACCGGTGGTCTGCTTGCATCCAGAGCCATTCAACTGAATGCGCAACCTTATGGTTTAACTTCAAAGAAAGTCGCCCCGAGCGACAAGCTTAGATTTGGAATAATAGGTATAGGTATGGAAGGCTCCGGATTACTGAACGGCACCATGGCTCTGCCAGGAATTGAATGTGTTGGTGCTGCCGATCTGTATGATGGCAGACATACACTGGCAAAAGAAATTACGGGCAACCCTAATCTGTTCACCACACGTAAATACCAGGAATTGCTAGATCGCAAGGATATAGATTGCATAATTGCTGCAGTACCCGATCACTGGCACAAACGTGTAGTTGTTGATGCCTGCAACGCAGGGAAAGATATCTATTGCGAAAAACCTATGTCGCACACGGTAGCTGATGGTTTTGCAATGGTTGAAGCAGCAACAAAAAACAAACGCATTGTGGAAATTGGTTCCCAGAGGGTAAGCTCTATGCTATGTGAGAAAGCCAGGGAAATGTATAGCAGCGGTTCAATCGGGGATTTGGAACAGGTTGAGATAACCCTTGGACGAAATGATCCTACTGGTGCCTGGGAATATCCTCCACCAACAGATTTGTCAACAAGTACTCTTGATTGGGATACATGGCTTAATGATGCTCCGAAGATTCCATTCAATGCGGAACGCTTTGCCCGCTGGCGCTGCTGGAAAGAATATGGTACAGGCGTTGGCGGTGATCTGATGGTCCATCTGATAAGCGGGATGATGTTCACACTTGGATGGAATGAAGCTCCAAGATCAGCTACTGCACTTGGCGGAATTTTTCGCTGGAAAGATGGAAGAAACATGCCCGATTTGCATGTTGTTTTGTTTGATTATCATGGAACCCCTGTCTATTGCCGGTTAGGACTTGGCACAGAGACACCTGAGCTTGCCAGATTTATGGGGCCAAAAGGTATTCTTGATGCTGGCGAGTTTAATCTCCGCTATGCTCCTCAGCCCGGTATCGACCTCGTACCAAGTTATTATGCAAGCGGATTTCCTCAGAAGATGCGCGCTGAATATGAAGCCAAGTGGTACAGCGAACATGCTCCAAAACTGGGGAAAGAACCTATATATGATGAGGTGAATTACAGGGGACACGACTGGGACGATATGAATCCGCACATGTGGAATTTCTTCGAATCTGTAAAGTCGCGTAAGCCGGTTGTTGAGGATGCTGTATTCGGCAATCATGCAGCTATTGCATGCCATATGGCAAACGAATCATACTTCAGTCAAAAAACAGTTTACTGGGATGAAGCCAACCACTCAATAAAGAGCTAGTTTTAACGCTTTTCAGAGTGTAAATTAAAATGTTAAGGATAAAGGGGCATGCCACAGCATGTCCCTTTTCTGTTATTTGTTATAAGGAGCAATTACTTTTTGCACTAGAGCTATTGAAGCCTTAACCCCCTCATCTTCACTTAGTTTATTTCCCTCATATTCAACATCAATATACCCTTTAAACCCTGAATCGGAGATAATCTTCAGCATTTTAGCATAGTCAATCACAGTTTCATTTCCATCCTTGTCAAAATCATGGGTCTTTCCGCTCACTCCTTTTGCAAAAGGCATCATGTCAGTAACTCCCTGATAGCGATCATATTCGTAAAAATTACCCAAATCGGGCAAGGTCCCACAATTTGGTCTGTTAACCGTTTTCATGATTTCCGCCAGCCATTTCCCGATCGAAGAATTGCCACCATGATTTTCTACAATAACATTTATGTTATATTTTGCTGCATAATCAGATAATTTGGAAAGGCCGTCAATAGCTGCAAGTTGAACCTGTCCCATAGTTCCTCTTCCCGCAGCATTTACCCTTATTGAATGGCATCCCAGGAACTGAGCTGCTTTAACCCACTTATAGTGGTTTTCAACCGCTTTCTGCCTGACAGCCTGTGAAGTATCTGCCAGATTTCCTTCCCCATCAACCATTATAAGTAAACTTTTAACCCCGTAAGTTTTACATTCATCTTTCAGTTTTGCCAGGTATGCGGTATCTTCAGCTTTCCCCTTGAAAAAGGTTGAAACGTATTCCACTGCATCCAGATTATATTTTGTTTTTGCAATTTTCGGAAAATCAAGATTTGTCATTTCACCTTTTCCCAGGGCACGATGAAACGACCATTCGGCAAGTGAAATCTTGAATCTTGGACTCTGTCCGAATGAAGTAAAGAAAGAAATTCCTGAAAACAGGAGAACGGTAAAAAGCAGTTTAATTTTCATAGGTGTCAGTTATTTTAAATCAAGATAAGAACATTTAAATTATTAATTCAATCAGGCTCTTCTTAATGTACAATGATTTGCATCATTATATTAATTAAGAAGATTTCAATACAAATATAGGAAAGTAGAAGCCGAATCAATTACCTGAGTTAACTATTATTTCAATTTTAAAAGCAGAAATATGTATACTCTGTAATGCTTTAAAGCTATCGGATATAGATATTAAATTCTTGAAATAGCTCCTTGAAAATTATATTCTCTTTTTTTGTAGCCTGTGGCTTTAAATTGTTTCTGTCACTTAAAAGCAGTCCTGACCTGCTTAAAATCATCAATTCTGTCTTCATTTCCAGGTCCATTAAAGCAGATAACTTCATATTTTTTTTTAGAATAATTGGGATTGATTTTCTAAAAAATTAATATATTTATAATATCAATAAAACTGACTTTATTAAATTTCTAACTAAAAGAGGAGGAAATAAAAATGAAACATAAATTTTTCTTGTTGTCGATTTCAATCATTTTGTTGAATTTCGCATTTAAAGCTGAGGCGCAACAACAACACAAGGTCACAAAAACTGATCAGATAGCTGCGCCTGAACAGGTAGCTCCTATACCAAGTGCAAAACTAAACTCGTTTCCACGTAAAACAATATTTGAATGGAAACATGTTGAAGGTGCCAGCAAATATAACATTGTAGTTGAGTACAATGACGGTACATGGCATCTGCAAAAAAGTGCAACAACCAATGTAACTTCTTATACATTGGATTTCGTCGGGAAACAGACTGGTCGCTGGCGGGTAAGGTCCATTTCCAAAGCTACCGGACAACCGGGGCAATTCAGTGGATGGTGGGAATTCACATACACAAAGTAAAAATCTCTTTTACATATTTTTTACAGGAAGCTCTAAGCATTTAAGATCTCCTGTAACTTTAATTCCATTCATACCTGCTGACAGGGATGAATGGAATTTTTATTTGGGTATACCTTTCTCTGTTTATTTTTTAACCGATTTTGGAGGAAATATTGACAACTCTGCCCGTAGGTTATCGCAATAACCATTGTGCGTTTGCCAATATCGGCTTTTTTGGCTTCTGGTGGTCCTCTGCAGAATATGACAGCTGCCTGGTGCCGAACAATGGGATGTACCGGTACTGATGTACTCAGAATCTTCAGTTTGAAGAAGAATGGTTATTCTGTTCGCTGTATTAAGGATTGAAATATAAGTTGTTTAAATTGCTATATTTATCCTTCACTTTATTCAAAGTCATTATATCATGAGGAAAAAAATAATTATTCTCGTAGTAATACTTTTTGTATTCTCAGCATTAGCCCGGAGTCAGGCTAAAGATCAGCTAACCAATGAACAAAAGACATGGCTTTCAAAAGCCAATCGGCACGAAAAAAACGGATGGATTTATCTTCATATTGAGGGGTCCCCTGAAGAACGCGGTTTCCAGCATGGATTCCTGCTTGCAAAAGAAATAAAGGAAGCTTTGCGAGATATGAGCACTGTCTGGCACTATCAGACTGCCATGGACTGGCAATGGCTGGTCCGGAAGAGCGCTGCAATGTTCAATCCTCATGTTGATACTGAAAATATGACAGAGATGCAGGGTATTGTTGAAGGGATGAAAGCTGCAGGAGAGATATCCTCACTTGATGAAATTGTGGCATATAATGCTTCCACTGAATTTATGGGTTATTGGTGGCCTACTGTGAAAGATACCATATCACCTAATTCCCTGAATCCTAAAAAGGAATCATGCAGTTCATTTATAGCTACAGGGAGTATGACAGCAGACGGAGGCATTGTCCTGGGGCATAATACCATGAGTTCATTTTATTATCCTATCTGCAATGTTATTCTTGATATCCTTCCTGATAAAGGCTACAGGATACTAATGCAATCAGTAGCCGGGTTAATTCACAGCGAAACGGACTTTTTTGTGACCAGCGCCGGACTTGCTGGATCCGAAACGACAATAGGAGGATTCTTTCCATTCGATGAAAAGGGAATTCCGGAATTCGCCCGTATGCGGCATGCAACGCAGTATGCTTCCACAATTGATGAATGGTGCGAAATAATGAAAAAGGGGAATAACGGGGGTTATGCAAATGCCTGGCTTATAGGTGACATAAATACCAATGAAATTGCACGGCTCGAACTTGGTCTGAAGTATGTTGGTTTTGAAAAGAAAAAAGACGGTTATTTTATCGGATCAAATGTTGCAGAAGATCTGAGGATCCTCCGGTTCGAAACTAAAGAATCTGAGATGAATATTAAATATTCTTCAGTTGCCCGGAGAGTAAGGTGGAAACTGCTGATGAAAGAAAATGCCGGTAAAATAAACCTGGAAATGGCAAAAGATTTCGAGGCAGATCATTATGATACATATTTAAACTCAAATACACCGGATATGAGAACGTTGTGTGCTCATTATGATCTGGATTCAGATGTTTTCGGTGCTGATATTCCATTTTCGCCAAGGGGAACAGTCGATGGAAAGGTTATTGATTCAAAAATGGCAAAACAAATGTCATTTGTAGCACGATGGGGTTCTGCATGCGGAATACCTTTCGATGCCAAAGCTTATATTCAGAAACATCAGCAATTCGACTGGATGAGTGGATTGATAAAAGATCGTCCGACCCAACCCTGGACATTATTCAAAGCCGGGGAAGATAAATGAAGAATTGAAATGGAATGGAAATACTCGGTGGAATTAACATGTAACAATTTAAAATTCAGACAATGCCTATAGTATCAATTACGATCTTACCCCAATCAGTGGAAAAGAAAACTGAGATGTCGAGGGTAATTACAGATGAAATCAACCGGATAACAGGAATTCCAAAAGATGCGATTGTAATTGCATTTCATGAATTGCCGGCCGAGAATTTTGCTACAAATGGAGAAATGCTTTTCGAAAAGTTTAAACGGATTCCCCCCGAACAATAAAAGAAAAGCATTTGAATGCAACGTACATCGGGAATTATTATTTATTTCAGCCGCTCCCCCTATAGAACCAGCAATAAATAAAAACACTAACATGATAAGTTATGTAAGTATTTGATTATATGATTATAGTGTCAGGTTTTTAAATGTTGGCTTAAACTGATGTTATTTTGTGAATGACTAATGTTATCTTGTTTTTTAATGTTACTATGTGTCTGTCTTTTCTGATATAATTGTTCCAAATCAAAATTGAAGCCAAAAATATAATTACTGTTGCGACCGCTACCCTGAAAAGGTATGGAACAATACTTATGATGTGCCTGATTCTGTAATTTAATTTAAACAGGAATTTTTCCAAATGGCTGTCGGGTAGACGATAAACACTGAATTTATCTTTGTTTTCCCGAATGAATTTCTCAATAGTATCTTCGTTAAGCATCACCATAACTGGTTTTTATATAAAGACGGCCTCAATTATATTATGATGCGTACAATATCCATTCTGACCACAGGCTTGCTCTAAAAATCTCAAATTGAATTTGAACATTCTGTTTACAGAAATTTTGTATCTTTATTCAGGTCAATAAATTGAAATGCTATGAAAACACGTTTTCTTCAGATCTTTTGTATTGTTGTTCTCTCTATTGGTACGATTTTCGACGCTAAGTCGCAGGATAAACTAAGCCAGGCGCTTGCCTCAATAAAAGGGAAGATCCAGGATGTTCAGATCGACAAAACCACTTATAAGCAATCGCTCGACGTATTGGATGAAAGTAAAGGGAAGCTTAGTTTCGTTTCTGTATTTGTTGATGAGAAAGGTAAAACATCAAAAGAAAGTTTTGAATTCTATATATCTGATATTGACAAAAACACCATTATACGTAAAACATCGGGCAAAAAGCTTTTTATAAGCTTATCAATCAATAACAGCCAAAAATTCATTAAACACTTAAAAGAAGATAAGCTTGACAGCTATACCAATAATATTGAAATTTTATTATCCGGTGCAGATGCGGCCCAGGAACTGGAAAATCTTTTTAAAACAGCAATCCCATTGGTCAACTCAAGCGCAAAAGGATGGAACACAAGCAGGGATGCACTTACCTGGCTTAAAAACAATATATCAAAGGTCAGTTCCGTTCCTGTATCTCTCGAACAATCCTTTTCATTTGAAGATCCCAAAGAATACCTTGCAAGTTTTACAGTAAAGAAAACCGATCAGAAAAATGTTTCCACTGAAGAAAAATATGAATTAAACATACTGGATATTAACAATAAAAATTTAACTGTAAAAATCAGTGGTGCACAACTTTCGGTATCGGTTGAGACAAAAGGGAACGACCACTATATTAAATATACAAAAAACAATGAGCAGCAAAGCTATACCAATGCTTTTGAAATAGTTGCAGAAGACATCGACCAGGCGCGCGATATCATTGCTGCATTATCAACTGCTATTGAAAAGAGTAAATCATTGATGCCTGATTTTAGCAACCTTCAAAACTCTCTCGATTTTAATACTAAAAATATCACTGACCTGTCTTTCGAGAAAAAAACTCTGAACCAAAAAATAAATTTTGCTACCGGAAACGGGACAAAATCAATATTTACTTATGCAGAACCTGACTCGAAAGGAAAACCGGTTGAGGAGAGGTACGAGTTTTATCTTAGCGACATCGATGCAAACAGCTTAAACTTTAAGGTAAGTGGAAAGAAGATAACCCTCATTCTCCTGTCAAAGAATAAGACAAAATTCATCAAGTATTATAAAGATAACTTACAACAGGATTTTCAAAATGAAGTCGATATACTTGCGACAGATGTTGAAACTTCCCGCGAGATGGTAGAAGCTTTTAAAGCTGCCATAAAGGGCTCCGGAGTTCAGCCACCGGCATGGAAAAGTGTTGGCGATGCCATTACCTTTTTGACAGGTGCGGTAAATGGAGAAACCATCGGGACAGACATTTATAAACTTAATTTCAGTGCAATTTCAACCGAGCCTCTAAATGTAAAATATATTCAGGATAAAACTGATGCAAAAGGCGTAAAGGCAGAACAATCAATTGAGTTTTATCCGTACATGCTGGATCCTGCCACTGTAAAAATCGGATCATCGGGAAAATATCTGAAAATTGAAGCTTCTGTAAACAGCAAAAAGTCCTTTATAAAAGTATTTAAAGAAGGTAAACAACAATCATTTGATGATGGTATAGAGTTCATGGCTTTTGATGCCAGGAAAGCTCAGGACATTGCAGAGGCTATTAAATATCTGGCAGGCAACAGCAAACCGAAAGACAAGGTTTGGGCTGACAAACAATCCATATCGAAGTTTATAACGGAAAATATTGGCGACATGAAGAATGAGGGAAAAGAGGTAAAGCAAAAAATTGAATTCACCGACAATGATCCATGTAAAATTTCTTTTACAGTTTCTAGTACTGACGATAAAGGTAAAACAACTGATGAAATCTTTGAATTTGCCCTGGCCGATATGAATAAACTTATAGTTGATTTCAAGGTAAGCGGGAAAAACGTGGAGGTGACCCTTTCGTGTAAAAATAAAGAAAAACTTGTGAAAGTATATAAAAACGGGGCACAGCAAGCCTGGGGAACCGATGTGGAAATTGGGGTCAGTGATGTCGAAATAGCCAGAAATCTTGCTGAAGCATTCAAAAGCGCTATTACCCAATGTGAAAAATAGGCCAGCTGATCTGGCGGGATAATTATATATTATTTTTTTCTGCTCCAGATGCCGGATAATTCGATACTCCGGCCGTCACAGCTATCGTTCAGCAGTTTGAAGCTTAATGTATCATTAATTAAACAATACTCATAAAGTCCTGAGGTATTGCATGCAGCTCCTCCGATATCCCTGAATTCAATCTGGTTCCCGTTAAGTTGATAATATCCCCAGACATCTATTTCAGCATCACCTGAAAAATCTGATTGCACTTTATTGCCCGGCAGAAAAGTTCTGGTTATTATCCGCCCTGAATTTTGTTTCTGCCAGACACCAATTATGCCTTCACTGGATTTTGCCAGTAGATTGATACTATCATTTTTATCTGTCCCCCAGCCGTTAAAGAATGCTAATTCGAGAAATGGCGCTTCACATATTGATGAGTTATTCTTATTGGTTGTGATGAATAATTGTTTCATCAATTCATTGCAAAGTTTGTCTATGTTTTCATTTTTGGAATGAGATGATGATACGTTTGATAATATTACTACCCCGCATTTTGTATTCAGATCCATTAATAACGATGACCGGTAACCATCCATCCCTCCATTGTGGAAATACCAACTACATGTATTTCCTCCAAACTTTATGATGTGCCATCCCAGGGCAAGATCCATCTGATCACTTGTATACGTTTTTTGTCTTTGAAAAGAGAGAATTGAATCGTTTGAAAAGTTCGCAATTACATATTTTGAAAGATCGGTCACATCTGACATAATTCCGCCGGCTGCCCGTAATATGTCAGATCGCCAGTTCGGAATAGTATTACCTGAGGAATCGCGCCCCGACACTACCCGATCTTTTACTTTGATTATTTCTGAAGTGGAGGAGCTCATTTTATACTTTGAGAATATGTTCCTTTGAAGCAATTCTTCATATGGTTTGCCGGTTTTTAATTCCAGCAAATAACCTAATATCCCAACTCCAAGATTCGAATATTGATATTTTTCACCGGGAACTGAGCTCAGACTTAATTGTTTTTGCAAATATTCGCGAAGCAATACAGAGTCGTATCCGGTCATATAATTATCCGGCATCCTTGGGAGACCCGAAGTGTGATTTGCCAGTGTTTTATAAGTTATTAACATCCTGTCTTTTTCTGATTTTCTCAGTTTATATGGCAAAGCGTTTTCTATCGGGTCATCTAATGTTATGACTTTCTCCTGTGTAAGTTCAGCAAGTAGAGTGGAAGTAAACAATTTGGTGATTGATCCTATTTCAAAAACTGAATCCTTGTTATTTATTGACAACAAAATATTGTTAACCTTCTTTATTCCAATATAGTTAACATCATTATTTGTGATTATGGCTATTGACAATTGAGTACCATTAGGAAATCCGGAAACGTATTTAATAAACGAATCTTTCTGAGATTGTGATAAGGATTTGTTATCGGCTACAGAAATCTGAGATAACACATCGTTTTCACAATTTAAGAATGAGATCAGGATAAGTATGATTGTCAGAAGGTTACTCCTCATTTTGCATAATTTGTATAAATGTGCCGCTTCCTGGAAGGTTAAGATTTTTGGAAGAGGTTATTAACTACAAATATCGCATTCTTTTAAAATTCTATCCCCGAATACCTGCTTTATAGTGTAGTTGTTAATATCCATAAATAATGGAATATTAAATAAATATCAGATTTAACTTGATAAATGAATTTAATTAATTAAAATATATTAATAATTTGTTGCAAGTAGTTTCATTTTATTGAAAACATATATATATTTGATGCCAGCCTAAACAGACCTATAACCTATAATAATTAATTTATGAAAAAAGCTCTACTTTTCCTGGCACTCATTCTTTATGTTTATGTCGCATCCTCACAAAATGTTCTTAAGGGTAAAGTAACAGATCCACAAAATCAGCCTCTGCATGGAGTAAGCGTTGTTGAAAAAGGAACCAACAATGGTGTATTTACTGACGATAACGGTAGTTTTACCATTAGCTATAAAAATGAAAACTCAGTGATTGCTTTTAGTTTTGTTGGACTGACCGGACAGGAAATTACGGTTGGCAAGCAAAAGGAATTGAATATAACGTTGAACAGTAACAATATTTTAGGCATGGTGGAGGTTGTTGGCTCCAGGAGACAGGACCGCACTGCAGTTGAAAGTGTTGTCCCGGTCGATATTATTGAAGTCTCAAGGTTATCCTCCACACTTGGCCAGCCGGATGTAAACCAGATGCTTCAATATCTTGCGCCATCTTTCAATTCGAATAAACAATCGGGGGCGGATGGCGCTGACCATATTGATCCAGCTACATTGCGGGGTCTTGGCCCCGATCAGACACTTGTGCTAATTAACGGTAAAAGAAGGCACCAGTCATCGCTGATCAATCTTTTTGGTTCCAGGGGAAGAGGTAATACAGGAACAGATTTAAATGCAATTCCTATTTCAGCCATCGACCACATTGAAATTTTACGTGACGGAGCTGCTGCTCAATATGGTTCGGATGCGATCGCCGGAGTTATTAATGTAGTATTGAAATCGAATACAAATGAATTTACTGCTGATTATACAACCGGAGTAAGAAATTCCGCTCCCCCGAGTGAATACGATGTCCTTAAAGAAGATAAAAAATTTGATGGTTTGCTTTCTCAGCTGAGCGGGAACTATGGCACAAAAATAGGGGACAAGGGATTTGTAAATGTGACAGTTGATTATTCAAATCTTGATCACACTTTCCGGCGCGCTGACCCTGCAAAATATTTAAATGGAGTTTACCGGAATAAATTCGGTGATGCTGCATCCGAAAATTTTGCCACTTATTTTAACTCGTCGTTCAGCCCGGGAGAGAATACAGAAATTTACATGTTCGGCGGATATAATTACAGATTTACAGATGCATTTGCTTTTACCCGTGACGCAAACTCTGAACGAAATGTCCTTGAAATATATCCTGATGGATTCGATCCTGAAATTCAATCAGATATAAATGATAAATCACTATCAATAGGAGTAAAATCATTAATAAGCGGGTGGAAAGTAGATATTAACAATACGATAGGAGCCAATGATTTCCATTATTATGTTGACAATACGCTTAATTCTTCACTCCTGGCTAATTCGCCAACAAGGTTTGACGCAGGAGGTTTTTCATTGGCTCAGAATACATCAGCTCTGGATATTTCAAGATTATTTCCCGCAGTAGGTAAAGGATTAAATGTTGCATTCGGAGCAGAACATCGCATAGAAACATACCAGATTTTTGCCGGGGAAGAAGCTTCATATAAAAGCTATGGCAATCAGATATTTAGCATAGCAGGCAGTGATACCACCTTCAGACCAGGCGGTTCACAGGGATTCCCGGGATTTCAACCTGCAAATGTATTGAAAGAATCGCGCACAAATTTCGGGTCTTACGTTGATCTAGAATTAGATTTGTCAAGGAAATTCACCATAAGCGCGGCCGGCCGGATTGAGCATTACAGCGATTTTGGCAATACGATAAACGGGAAATTAGCCTCCCGCTATAAAATCTCAGATAATCTTTCGTTGCGTGGCTCTTTAAGTTCAGGTTTCAGGGCACCTTCTCTGGCTCAATTGTATTTCAATAGTACGTTTACAGATTTTGTGGCAGGACAGGCAATTGATAAAATTATAGCGAAAAATGACAGTCCTATCACTCGCGCATTGGGAATTCCTCCCTTAAAGCAGGAAGTTTCAACTAATGCGGGTCTGGGTTTTACTGCCAAAGTGAATGCCCTGACTCTGACAGTCGATGCTTATTATGTCAGGATTAAGGGCCGTATTGTGCTTACCGGAGCATTTACCAGCGATGATGATTTAATTGGACCGGAGTTAAAAAAATTAAATATCGGCGCAGCCCAGTTTTTCACGAACGCTGTAAACACAACCTCCAGGGGAGCTGATGCAATTCTTACCTATTCAGTCTCATTTTCCGGTCAGCAGAACCTTAAATTTTCAGTTGCATCAAATTTTAACGATATGGAAATCGATAAAATCTACACTAACCAGAAACTACAGGGGAAAGAAAATATATATTTCGGGCTTCGTGAGCAATATTTTTTACTTGCTTCAGCGCCAAAAAGCAAAATTAATTTCGGCATTGATTATTCAAAAGGGAATTTTTTCACGGATTTGAAGTTTACCAGATTTGGAAAGGTAAAACTCATTAACTGGAGTGACAATGGTGATAATGTGGTTGATCCAGGCGAATTGGATGTATATAATCCTAAGATAACAACCGATTTGTCAATTGGTTATAATTTAAGAAACTTTACTTTCACTCTGGGGGGTCTTAATATACTGAACACTTATCCCAACAAACACGACCCTGCTCTGACCGAATCAGGAGGAATATGGGATTGTGTGCAAATGGGCTTTAGCGGAGCTTTCTATTTTGCAAAGATTGGATTTAAATTCTAATGGGTCTTATAAATTGATGCCCGAAATCCGGAAATTGCGGTAAAATTCTGGCACTAAGGTTCAGACGCGGCTATTAATAAAGAATCTGGCAGGTATTAAATCCTGTCAGATCAAGTTTATTCAAATCTGGTTTCTAAATAAGAAAATATTAACTGACGGAAGCGAATATCTTTGGGAAAAATGATATACAAGAAACCCGATCCGTTACAATGGTGCTTTATTGAAGAGTTTTATAGTTTCGTCCTGTACCAATACCCAAATAGAATAAACGCCCTTTACGGTTCCAAATGGGATAATCAGGCAATCAAGCGCTGATATGACAACCACGAGATATCTTGCCCATGGTTTATAGACCAGGAGACCTATTCCGCCAACCAATCCGAGAGTGGACAGAAAGCCTACAAGCACAGGAAGGCTGATTGATAAAAACCCCAGAACTGTTTGTGCCACATCGTCATATTCAGTAAATCCCCTTGCAAAAGTAAGAGCAACGAAAATAGCTACAGCACCCATTAAACCAAGGACAGAAAAGCCTATTTGAACAGATCCGACGACGGTAACATGTTTTTGCATTTTTGATTTTTCCATGACAATTATAAATTCTTATGATTAATAATATTTTTCAATTCTGTATTAATGACTTGCATTTTGGAAAGTTGCTGCTTATCGGGTTGTAAATTATAAAAATTATCATTCGCCGGCATGAATGCTTAATTTTATAATCCTGAGGCAATATTCACAGGGTATTAACGGCTGATTCTTATCTTTTTTGCACATTTTGTTATTCATATTTTAGTGACTGTGCCGGATTAATACTGGCTGCTTTCAGGATACGAAAACTAATTGTAAGTACAGCTATAAAGAGGGCAATTGCTAGCCCTTCAATAAAATTTATAGCATTCATTGGTATTCTGTAATAAAAGCTACCTAACCACTTATTACCAACAAAGTAGATAATCGGCCAGGCAATAAGAGCTGATACAGAGACCAGAATTATCACCTCTTTTGAGATAACCGCATAAACCCCGGTAATTGTCGACCCCATTGCCTTTCTGACACCAATCTCTTTTGTACGTTGTTCAACAGTGAAGGAAGTAAGTCCGAAAAGCCCCAGTGCTGCAATAAAAATTGCAAAAATTGCAAAAATCACTGCCATCCTGGCATTCTGTTTTTCGGCCATATACATTTGTTCGAAATCTTTATCAACAAAATAATAGTTTAACGGTTTGTTTCCTGTAAATTCCTTCCATTTGCTTTCAATCGCACTGATAGTTTTTGTATAATTCTCGGCTGATAATTTTACTGACAGGTATCCTCCGGAAATATTATCAGTTTTGAGGCGGAACAAATATGGATCTATTTTATAATGAAGGGACTTAAAGTTGAAATCTTTCACAACTCCTATTAACTGCAGAAAATTTGTGACGGTCGGATCTCCCGGTCTGGAGAATCTTGTTTTTTCAAGATCAGCAATTCCGAAATTTTTAGCGGCGCTTTCATTGATGAGACATGACTGCTGATCGGTAGTAAATGATTTACTGAAGTTTCTTCCTGCAACCATTTTTATTCCATATGTTTCCAGATAATCATAATCGATAAAGTTAGTCTCCATATCCTGGAGATTATTGTTCCCTCCCTCCATATTATAGGCAGCTGTCCAGTTGTTACGACCCGGAACAGCGGTAGAACTTACAATATGAGTAACTCCCGGGATGCCCTTTATTGTCTCTTTGAAGGGGTTTACTTTACTTCCAAGTGCTTCAGCTTTTGTAATAACTAAAATCTGCTCCTTACTGAACCCGAGGTCTTTATTAAGCATGTATTTTATCTGTCTGAACATTATTATTGTTCCGACAATCAGGAGAATTGATACTGTAAACTGAAATGTTACAAGCACTCTTCTTAAAAAACTATTCTGGGACCTGCCTTTTACCTTTCCTTTTAATACTTCATTGGGATTGAAACCTGAGAGGTAAAAAGCAGGATAACATCCTGACAGAAAACCTACTGCCATAGTGAAAAGGATCAGGCAGGGAATTGTATACCAGTCTGCAAAAAGATTAAAAACCAGTTTTGCCGAAATTAAATTATTAAAATAGGGAAGAGAAACCTTAATAATAATAAGCGCAACTGCCAGTGAGATAAATGAGAGAATGAAAGATTCTGTCAGAAATTGTAAAATAAGCATACTTCTTGTCGAACCACCAACCTTTTTGATACCTACCTCTTTTGCTCTCTTTGATGCCTGTGCAGTAGACAGGTTCATAAAGTTAATAGCAGCTATTATTACAATTAGAATTGCTAAACTTCCCAGAATTGTAAGATACTTTGGATCTCCTGCCTGTTTAAACTCCTGCTCTATTGAAGGATCAAGATGGATATCTTTAAGATTCTGTAAATAAAATGCCCATAAGTTTCCCTTGGCCTTAAAATCACTGAGAGATATTTTCATATATTTTTGGATTTCAGGACCAATATGCTTTTCTACCAATTCGGGGAATTTTTTTTCGACTGTCTTATAGCTCGAATTCGGTTTTAACATCAGGTAAGTGCTGAAACTTGCGCTCAGCCATATTGGATCATTTGAGTCCGGATTCGTCATAAAAGAGGAGATTATATTCGCCGCAAAATGAGAGTTTTCCGGAATATCGGCCATTACTCCGGCAACTGTATATCCTGCTGTGTCCGATCCTATTCTAAGCACTTTGTCAATCGGATTTTGACCGCCGAAATATTTTTTGGCAGTTGAAGCCGAGATTACAACTTTCCGTGGTGCATTAAGCAAATTCCTCGGATCGCCTTTTAAGACAGGGATCGAGAAGAAGTTAAAAAAGGAGGAATCTGCTTCAACTATATGCTCCTCGGTAAATGTCTGGTTATTATACTCGATCTCGGTGGGTGGCTCGTTGTGCATTCTAAGAAAACCTTCAATTTCAGGAAATTCTTTCTGAACGGTAGGCCCAAACGCTGCCGGACTTGCCCATAAGTTTGATTCCTTTCCTTCCAGATTCTCGTTAAGAACAACCCTGAAGATCCTCTCTCTTTTAGTATTAAATTTATCATAGCTCGCTTCATTTTTAACATAGAATGCAATAAAAAGGCTGCAGGCGATTCCTATTGAAAGGCCAAGGACATTTATAAGAATATATGCATATTGTCTTTGAAAAGATCTTAAACTATGCCTGACTAGGTTGATTAGCATGATATAGGTTATTAAGTGGCTTATTATTAATATTTATAAAATCTGATAAAGTCATCATGTAAACATCTCAAAGCCTGTGCCAATAATTGTATGTTTCACAAATTCAATGATATACGATAGGCTCGTGTCTTTCGTGGAGGAACCTAGTGTCCACAAATCACCCAATGTATTTCAATTTATTAGACACATATCTGGATTGCAGAAATAGTTTGAAGCTCAATAAATCCTCTTATATCATATCCGCCAATAATTAAAGGAGGATTTACTCAAAAACTATTTCTTTTCGTCAACAAAATATATAACCAACTGTTATCTGCTATACCGGAAGAAGAGACCGGATGAATACACTAAATTACAAAAAACGGGCTTATCAGTCCCGAATAGAAGGTGTCTGTTCGTGCAAAACAGATAATTATCGAGTGTTTACTCAAACCGGAGAGGTTTATTATTTAACAATAAAAATTGTAAAGATATGGCAACGATCATTCAAAAAGTAGTATTCAAAAACACAAACAGGGAAACCCTGTATAAACTTTATATGGACCCAAAGATGCATTCAATGATTGTTGACGGGCCAGTGGAAATTTCTGAAAAAGCCGACAGCAATTTCAGTGCCTTTGGAGGATACATTACGGGTAAAAATCTTCAGCTTGTCAAGAATCAACTTATAGTTCAGTTATGGCGTGGTTCTGACTGGGAAAAGAATGACCCTGATTCGGCATTCCTGCTTTCATTCGAACAGAAGGGGAATGATGTAATGATGAATATGATTCATGCAAATGTTCCAGATTACAAGGAAAAGGGCCTGGACAAAGGCTGGTATGACCATTATTGGAATCCTTGGAAGCAATATATTGCAGGCCAGCCAATTACCAGACCTAAAATGTAACTCGAATACATTCAACTCTATTCAATTAAGATATGTCGATTGAGACTGTGGAATAATGCAGTATTTTCACCTCATTATCCAGCCCGTTTTAATACCCGATCTTGAAGTTAAATCTATGCTGATAAAGGTTAGCAGTTAGGTGACTATTATAAGAATAGGCAGCCCTTCGGAAATCAACTTTCGGGGGGTTGTTTTCTTACGATACTGCAACAAAATCTAAAATTTCACGTATAGCTTATATATATTCAAAGTGATCATTGGAAATTACTACTGATGCGTTAATAAATT
>PMIJ01000006.1 GCA_003157015.1 Bacteroidales bacterium | reverse complement strand
GATAACTATTTATTATGAAAGATATAGTAAAATATAAACAATTTTTTGATGACGGAAGAGATGATCGGGAATCAGAAAATTTCCAGCAATTTCATTTTAAAGATTTAAATTTTGAAATAAGAGAAACACCGATTTCTTTCTTTAGAAGTGATTTTCGAGAAGTAAAAATGGAGCGAGTATTGTTCATGGGTAATGAATTCGAACGTGCAGATTTTATGGATAGTTATTTAACTGATTCAACTTTTACAAGAGTACATTTTGGAACTGATTTTATTAATGTTTACTTCAATAACGTAAAATTTATTGACACTCAGTTTGATAAATGTACATTCTTAAGATGTGTATTTAATTCTTGCGAATTTAAAGGCGGGCATATTATAGATTCAACTGTTCAAAACTGCACTTACATTAGTTCTAAGTTGGATCGTATTGAATTTAAGGAGAATACTTTTGAGGACATAGAGTTTGATAAATCAACCTTCTTTTCTATAGATTTAGCTAATATGACAGCTAAAGATTTTAGATTCAGGAATTGTACATTTAGTGATCTGAAAATTGACCCAGACTATCTTGGTTCATATCTTATTGACGGTGATTTTTTTAATAATATAAAATTTGAATATAGAGGGAAACAAATAGAATTATTTAAGGAAAAAGAACAAATTTTAGAAGCTCTAATTAGATTATGGCAGAAATCAAGTAGGTTTTATGAGTTATTTAATTTATTGATTTTATATAGAAAATTTAGTGGTAGCCAAGGAGATTTACGAGAATATTTTAAACAAATTATAGTTCGACTTGATAAAATCCAACATCCATCCATACGGTCATACAATCTTTCAAGTATAATTAAAGCTTTAAATTTTTATTTAAATTCCAATCTCTTGCAAATCAGGGAATATTTTGATCTTATTAGAGCGTTTGAACAAATCATTGATCCTTATAAAGATTTTACAGAATTCGGCCTTTTTAAAGCTTTCTATAATCAATTCGAAAAGAACTTGATAGAATTCCCACAGAAAGGTGAAGATTTAGTTGTTAAAGCAGTTTTTGAATTAAAAGAAAAGGAAGGATTAGAGTTAATATTTGAAGAATGGTTAGATGAAGTTGAAAATTTTTTCATCAAACAGAAGCTTTTTGATGGAGTAAAACTGTACAATAAAGTGTCTGTTGAACGGGGTTCAATTATAATAACAATTTTAGGTTCTTTATCATTTATTCTTTTTATAATCAGGCAAATCGTCACTTTAAAATCAAAAGTTGCGAGAGAAAGAAGCGCAAATAAGTTTGTTACATTGTGTTTTACTGATCTAGCGAACTCGTTAAAAGAGGCGAAAACTACATCTGAAAAGGCTGAGCTTGCAAAAGTGTATATTGCAATTTCCTCAAAAGATCAAGCTGATTTAGTCGAAAAAAGCATTAGCCAGATATCAAAAAAACTTGGTAGTCCTGAAGAGTTTATTAAAAACTTAGATGTATTTCTTTAAGGCAAATAATAAATTTGGTAGAATATGACTGAAATTTTTCATTAGGTTTACTCTAATTGAAAGTTTGTTTTCCTTAAAGAAAGTAAAATAATGGCCGAGTAAGGGCAATATATTCATATTGTAAAGCAAATTCTTGGTTAATTTTTTTGGATCATAATCCTTTAATTTAGCTTCTTTTGAAAATATCATCGTAAAATAGCCTGAATTAGTAGGATAGAGAGCAAACTCTGTATTAATTAATGCAGTTCTCAACAGATTATAGTTACTCCTCAATGTCGAAAGATTATGAGATTTACATTTATTTAGTTCCATTTTTCCTGTTTTAGAATGAAAAGCCCGAAATAAATTTATTTGGAATTTGTTAAGTCCACCTGAAACTTGACTAGCCAAATCCTCGATAAGTGTAATATTTTTCGAAGAACTTATTAATAATGCATACTTCAAATCATTCATAAAATAGGATTTAGGTTCTGAATTTATATAGATGAAGTCATAACTTCTCTTAAGTGCATCAAATTTTCTTTTATCAAAAAATGTACATGAGCTTTTATTCCATTCTAATCCACTTAAGGTCCCATCAATTAATAGCGTAACATGATTTTTTTGTGATATTTCGACTAACTCTTGGTAAATGATTCCTTCTATTTCAATCCCTGAACAATATATTGGATCAGTAAGAATAATTACTTCTATATATTGGGATTTCACTATCCAATTTAATTCGTCAATATTAATTTGAAATGAGTTAGAATCGAGTAAATGATAAAAATATATGCTTCGTTTAAAATCTGTCAGAGTATCAATTATTGAATAATAAACCGGGGTTATTACTAGGAACCTATTTTTACCTTGATTGATTAATGCCATAAGTGAAAGATATATTGAGCTAGTAGCATTTGTTCCGAGAGAAAAATTTTCTGACTTCCAGTAATCATCTATGTCATTATTAAAGATTTTTTTCAATATTTCTTTGGTCCAAAACAAATCTTCTGAAAATTTATAACTGAACTCATGAAAGTCATTATGGTGAAGATCTGAAATAATATTTAGTGGATACATTACCATTTCTGGATCACAATCCCAACTTGATACGAAAAATGGTTCCTTTTTAGTTGAAGTAGAGTAGTTTTTCAATACATCATAGATCCAGTCCTTATAACTAGTCATAATAAATAGTTATC
>PMIJ01000015.1:177-3434 GCA_003157015.1 Bacteroidales bacterium | reverse complement strand
TTAAATTTTGTTAATCAGTTGGTAAATCATTTATTAATTTTCAGTATAGGAATAGTCTTATTCAAAGTGGTTCCACGTATGTTAAGATAATACAGCGAGGGCACCAATCTGAAATCACTGATAGTAAATGAATTGGTTCCGCTTATAATATCTTTTTCAATTTCATATAGTTTTATCCCTGAGACATTGGAGATGGATACCTCAATCTTGTCATCAACCGGTGAGTTAACATTGATTGTAAGATTATTCCCGAACGGATTTGGAAATACTGTTAGTGTTTCATTGATTTTTGTGTTTTCAATTTTGGCAGCTAATGTGTCATTAAAAAGATAATCGTCTCTGTTGTTAAATCCATATGTAACGATCTTGTAGATCCCGTATTTTGAAAGATCAGCTTTTGCCTTGAATGATACTGTTACCGTATCACCATAAGGAATAACCTTGTCATCAAAATACTGTTCAACAGCTGGATAATTGTCATTTATCTGGTATGCCAGATTGAATCCGTTTAATGTATCCTTACCCACATTCAGAACCTTTACTCCAATGTTTTCCAGTCCATACTGTTCATTGTTTGAGGGTACAACAACTCTGGCAATCTGAAGATCGCGTTGAATGTAGGTTATCGGACTTGACTGCGCAAAATCGATCATGTCGATCCATGCGCAATCAGAACCCATTGAGACCGACGGATCTTTTTTGTATGCCCATTCCATTTTATTGAGTCCGGCCGAAACAGGAAAAGCAGCCTTGGTCCATGGAATTTCACCCGACTTTTTAAGCATTTCCACTCCATTTAGTTTGAACGAAAGGAAATCATAATTTGGCTCTGATGAAACACTGTAAAAGAACTTAACAGAATCATCCCTGGTATACAACGTTCTTAGAACCAGTGAGGTAGATCCATCATGAGATATTGCTCCTGATCTGGTAGAAAGATTGCCATCGTAAGATTTGGTTGAATCGATGATCCACGGTATAGGACTTATATTGATCCACGGGAAAATATTAAAAGATGATGATTCAAAACTCTCCCTCACTTTTCCGACTCTGAAGGCGAAATCCCTGTTAACAACGTAAGGGCTGCAATCGAGCAATGATGATACCGATATAAGACTGCCAATGGGAGCTGTCTCTGAAAGCTTCACCATTATAGGAATATCTGTGATTTGTCCGAACTGCAGTACTCCTGACTTAACACTCGGTTGCACAAGAGATAAATCGTTGTCAGAACTGGAAATATTAAATTGTCCATTTATGTTGCTGCTTCCCTGGTTGCGAACCTTGAAAACCAGGTTGAATGTCTCTCCAGGATCAGGAATGAAATCGCCGTTTCCTACAATTTTATCATCAACTATGCAATTGACGATCTGCAGATCAGGAGCATGAACACAGATATCAATTGAATAGTGTTTCTCAGATAGCTGATCTTTTAATATAAGATTAAATGTAACCACCGATAAATCGGGTACATCATTGGAAATAGATATGCCAAGGCTATTCGAAAGTACCATATCAGATTGTGCAGGCAATGTTCCAATATATGCTGAGTCGCCCGTAATTGTTACCAGATCCGATGATGAAGAGATTTTTGCGTACAGATTATGAGCATCGGTGAGTCCGAGATTGCTGATTTTAAGTTTCAGGAATATTGATTCTCCGTAATCGGCAAGGTTATTGTTATTGCCCTTGCTATCGTCTATAGTGCTGGCCGAAAGATTTATAAATTCTTTTCTGATATTTGAGATATGAATTGTTTTTATCACTGGAATTTTGTTCTGACCCGTTATGACAACAAGACATGAATCATTTGAAAGGCCGGGCATACTAAGAACTACAGAACCAGAAACAGATGCAAATGATGCGTCCCAAAGCGTATCAAAATGCGAGACTGCTACATATGCAAATGGATCAACATTCAGCGAAAGTGACTTGATGCCATTTGGCAGAGTATCAGGTAAGGAAACATTAAATGATCCCGGAGTTCCCAGGATTGGAATAAGGCTCGGATCACCAACTACATTATATGTTTCCCAATAATACTTCTTCCTCGATGAAGTGCTGGCGCTGACAGCCATATTTCCCGCATAATTAATCTGGCCAAGGGTAAAATACCAGTCTGCAGGCGATTCACCATGAGTATGGAACATCCTGTCATAAGCACCAAGACCAGATCCATCATATGTCGGATCCGCAGAGATAATTCCCGGACCAACTGCCCAGTAATAATCTTCATCCCAGTATGAATCGTTTGAACATCCTATGAAGCCAATAGCTCCTTTATCGGCCGTCAGCATCATCCTGTTTCCAAACGAAGCCGGAAGGTTAAACTGTGCTGTCCTGCAGGCGTTGCTTATTACAAAAGGATACATATTTTTGTTTTTAAATGACTGAATATCCGGTGTTTTAATATTAACATGCAACCATCCGTCTGCTTCACCGTGACCTGTATAATTAATAAAGGAAACGCCATTATTTATTAGTTCTATTATAGAATCTTTTGCCGTATATGAATCGGGATAATTAAAGTGAAATTCGTTTATCCGGTTTGCTTTTGTAAGATAATTTGTAATCGCATACTTTATCTGGCCGTTCATGTAGCTGGCGTAGCTTTCATCATAACCTGCGCTAACCATTGCCCTGGAATAAAACTTATTTGTATCGGCAAATTGAAATTTCTCATACTGGATGATTTTTGTAATGGCCGTTTTTACTTCATTAGTATCGGCAACGGGCAGTCTTCCGATAAACATCTCAGGGATATAGTCGCCATTCCCATCAAATTCGCCATAATACAGATCGGTGATGTTCCCGGAACCACCTGAACCATAATAGGGAACTCTGTTGACATCTCCTATTATGAGCAGATATTCTGGCGGAGGATCGCTTTCAGTAGAAGAATTGTAAATACTGTTGAGGGTATCCTTTATTTGCATATAATCGTTCCCGACAATTCCGGTTCCCTTGTATATAACAATAAGCTTAAAACCCTTTTGGGTTTTCCATTTAAAAAACGGCTGAAGTTGTTTCTTAAATGCAACATCGGTTACTATGACCATTTTAACCGGTTTGCTGGAGAATCCAGGTATTACCTGCCCGGGATTGTAATTCAGAATTCCTTTATTAAGCGTTTCATCCATGGATCCTGGTTGGGCAGCAAGAGATTTGGAAGCAACATTGGCAGAATCTGAAAATATTATCTCAATTCTCATTGATGTGATGATCTCCAGCGAGTTCGAAAGCGGATTATATCTTAC
>PMIJ01000015.1:0-150 GCA_003157015.1 Bacteroidales bacterium | reverse complement strand
GTTCTGACATCTGATATTTTTACTTTGTACCCAGAACCTCCAGGAATTGAAATCAGCCGGCAAAAAACCGGAAGCTCAGGTTTCCCTGGGTTGGCAGAAGGAATGTGGCCGGGAATAGAGATACGATAAAATGACCCCGCATCGTTTGAT
>PMIJ01000042.1 GCA_003157015.1 Bacteroidales bacterium | reverse complement strand
GTTAATAAGAAAGCAAGAGAACAGTTTGAGCTCTCATCTTATAAAAGATTGCTCGACATTTACAGCTCAACACCGAAAACCATCGATGCACTGATGAAACTTGAGCTTCCAAGCGGAGTTGAAGTAGAAATTAAAGTGTGAAACCAGTAAAGTATAAAAGAGATGCAGGGATTAATTGGTAAAAAGGTAGGAATGACCTCCATTTTTGATGAAAATGGAAAGAATATTCCATGTACGGTTCTGCAAGCTGGTCCATGTGTTGTTACACAGGTTAAAACAGTGGATAAAGACGGCTATTTTGCTGTACAGCTAGGATTCGAAGATAAAAAGGAAAAACACACTACTAAAGCCGAAATGGGACATTTCAAAAAGGCAAATACAACACCTAAAAGAAAAGTCGTTGAATTCACCGGTTTTGCAGAAGGTCAGTGTAAAGAGGGAGATGTGCTTACTGCNNAAACGTTACGGTTTCAGTGGAGTAGGTGGAACTACTCACGGCCAAAGCGATAGGCTCAGGCACCCCGGTTCACTAGGTGCTTCTTCATTTCCTTCAAGAGTATTGCCTGGCATGAGAATGGGAGGCCGAATGGGTGGGAATAAGGTGATGGCTATGGACATGAAAGTTGTGAAACTCATGGCTGAGAATGATATAATAATTGTAAAAGGATCAGTCCCGGGTCCAAAAGGTGGTTACGTAATAATTACAAAATAATGGAATTAGCTATTCTTAATATCAGTGGTAAGGAAACCGGAAGAAAAGTCGATCTTAATGAATTAATTTTCGGTATTGAACCTAACGACCATGCCATTTATCTGGATACAAAACAGTACCTGGCCAATCAAAGGCAGGGTACCCACAAAGCCAAAGAGCGTGGTGAAGTGGCAGGAAGTACAAGGAAAATTAAAAAGCAAAAAGGAACCGGTACTGCACGTGCAGGAAACATCAGGAATCCGCTTTATCGTGGTGGAGGCAGGGTTTTTGGTCCAAAACCCCGATTCTATGGCTTCAAGCTTAATAAAAAAGTGAAACAATTAGCCAGGAAATCAGCACTTTCCTATAAAGCATCTACAAATAATATTATTGTTCTGGAAGACTTCTCTTTTGAGGCTCCTAAAACAAAGGAGATCATCAAAATGGGAAATAACCTGAATATTACTAATAAAAAATCGGTATTTGTTTTACCGGAACAAAATAATAATATATATTTGTCATCCCGAAATGTACAAGGGGTTGAAGTTATAATGGTCAGCGAATTAAGTACTTACAAGATTATGAAGGCTTCAACCTTGATACTTGTGGAGAGTGCAATTGACGTTTTGCAGGCAACATTTGAAAACTAGAAAAATTTGAGTAATGAATATTTTGCTTAAACCGATTGTAACGGAAAAGATGACAAGCCAGGGCGATAAATTCAACCGCTATGGTTTTCTCGTTGCCAGAAGCGCAAATAAGTTACAGATAAAAAATGCCGTTGAAGAATTGTACAGTGTTACAGTTGATTCGGTGAATACGATGCGTTATGGCGGGAAGATTAAAACCCGTAATACAAAATCGGGTCTTCTTACAGGAAAAACATCAGCAACTAAGAAGGCTGTTGTCACTCTTGCAGAAGGGAATAAAATTGATTTCTATAGCAATATTTAATAACCTATATGGCAGTCAGAAAGATCAAACCTGTAACACCAGGTCAGCGACATAAAATCGCAAGCACTTTTGATACTCTCACAAGTGCTACGCCGGAGAAATCCTTGCTTCGACCGCAAAAAAATTCAGGAGGAAGGAATGTTAACGGCAAACGGACTATGAGATACATCGGAGGCGGTCATAAAAAGATGTACAGAGTTATCGATNNAAAAGATGGCATGCCGGCAACAGTCAAAACTATTGAATACGATCCAAATCGTTCTTCAAGGATTGCACTTGTTGTCTATAAGGATGGTGAGAAAAGATATATTGTAGCACCGATTGGGCTTCAGGTCGGTCAAACGCTACTTTCAGGCAAAGAAGCAGCTCCTGAGATAGGAAATACATTGTTTCTCAGCGATATACCTATGGGTACTATCATTCATAACATTGAGCTTAAACCAGGCAAAGGCGGAGCGATAGCACGAAGTGCAGGAACTTATGCCCAGTTATCGGCACGCGATGGGAAATATGCAACAATCAAGCTTCCTTCAGGAGAGACCAGATTAATCCTTACGACATGCCGTGCAACTATTGGAACAGTTTCGAATCCGGACCATAACCTGGAAAGATCCGGCAAAGCTGGCCGCTCACGCTGGCAGGGACGTCGTCCGAGAGTAAGAGGTGTGGTAATGAACCCTGTCGATCACCCGATGGGTGGTGGTGAAGGAAGAGCTTCAGGAGGACATCCAAGATCACGTAAAGGTATTCCTGCAAAAGGCTTCAAGACCAGGGATAAGAAGAAATACTCTGCAAAATTCATTGTTGAAAGAAGGAAAAAATAGCTGATATATTATGAGTAGATCAATTAAAAAAGGCCCTTTCATCGATTTCAAACTCGGCAAGAGAGTATTGGAAATGAATGAAGGACAAAAGAAATCGGTGATAAAAACATGGTCTAGAAGATCGGTGATCTCACCTGATTTTGTAGGACATACTATAGCAGTTCATAACGGGAACAAGTTTATCCCTGTTTACATTACAGAGAACATGGTGGGACATAAGTTGGGAGAATTTTCACCAACCCGCACTTTCAGGGGTCACTCTGGTAATAAATAAGTAATGTAAACATTGAAAAATAATTAGAAATGGGTGCAAGAAAAAGAAATACAGCAGACCGGAAGAAAGAGGCCGCCAAGAACAGATACCAGGCGATCCTCAGAAACTGTCCTACATCGCCGCGCAAAATGAGACTGGTAACCGACCTTATAAGCGGTAAAGATGTAAACAAGGCGCTTGATATCCTCAAGTTCAGTTCACAGGAAGCATCACGCAGGCTGGAGAAACTTCTCCTGTCGGCAATTGCGAACTGGCAGTCAAAGAATGAAGGTGTAAGAGTCGAAGAAAGCAACCTCTATGTAAAGAATGTTCATGTCGACGGAGGTCGTGCTCTGAAAAGACTGCAAACAGCACCTCAGGGAAGAGCTTACAGNNGGTAAGAAAAAGATCAAACCATGTAACACTCGTGCTTGACAGTAAGATTAACGAAGTTGAAAAAACATCAAATTAGAACAGATGGGACAAAAAGTAAATCCGATAGGTAACAGATTAGGCATAATCAAAGGATGGGATTCAAACTGGTACGGCGGAAAAGATTTTTCCGGTAAACTGGTTGAGGATACCAAGATCAGGGAATATCTCAACGCCAGGCTTGCAAAGGCCAGCCTTTCCAAGATTATTATTGAAAGAACACTGAAGCTTATTACTGTGACTGTTAATACAGCACGTCCGGGGATCATCATAGGTAAAGGCGGACAGGAAGTTGACAAGCTGAAGGAAGAACTCAAGAAGATCACCAAAAAGGAAGTTCAAATAAACATCTTTGAAGTAAAACGTCCCGAACTTGATGCTAACATTGTGGCTAATAATATTGCCCGTCAGCTGGAAGGAAAGATTTCTTACCGTCGTGCAATTAAAATGTCTATTGCTTCAACAATGAGAATGGGTGCCGAAGGGATTAAAATAATGATCTCAGGTCGTCTGGGCGGTGCTGAAATGGCAAGGAGTGAATCATATAAAGAAGGTCGTATTCCGCTTCATACACTCAGGGCTGATATCGATTACGCTTTGGCTGAAGCACATACAAAGGTAGGTTTGCTGGGAGTAAAAGTATGGATTTGCAATGGCGAAGTATTCGGCAAGAGAGATCTTAGCCCCAATATCGGTGCACGGAATGCCAAAAGCAAGAGCCTGAAAAGGAAAGCAAAAAAATAAGAGACTTAGTATATAATTTTATAACAATATTTGAGCAATGTTACAACCGAAAAGGACCAAATTCAGGAGAGCCCAGAAGGGAAGAATGAAAGGAAATGCACAAAGAGGCAACCAGCTGGCGTTCGGGTCATTTGGTATCAAAGCGCTTGAGGAGAGCTGGATCACCGGAAGGCAGATAGAAGCAGCTCGACAGGCCGTTACCCGTCATATGAAACGTGAAGGTCAGTTATGGATAAGAATTTTCCCTGATAAACCTATTACAAAGAAACCTGCAGAGGTTCGTATGGGTAAAGGAAAAGGAGCTCCTGAGGGTTTTGTTGTTCCGGTGACCCCGGGCAGGATTCTGCTGGAAGCTGAAGGAGTACCTTATGAAGTTGCAAAAGAAGCTCTTCGTCTGGGAGCTCAAAAACTACCGATAACAACAAAATTTATTGTAAGACGCGATTACGTACAGGAATAAAAACTTTAAACAGAAATGAAAACTTCAGAAATAAAGGAATTAAGCACTCCGGATCTTCTTGAAAGAATCGATACAGAGAAGACCATGCTCATTCGAATGAAGCTTAACCATGCAATCACTCCTCTTGATAACCCGCAAAAGGTTAAAGGTGTAAAGCTCACGATTGCACGTCTGCAGACCGAATTGCGTACAAGAGAGTTAAATAAGAAATCTAATAGCTAGATCAGCAATGGAAAGGAATCTTAGAAAAGAACGTATAGGTGTGGTTGTCAGTACTAAAATGGACAAATCCATCGTGGTAGTTATAAAGAGGAAAGTTAAACATCCGATTTATGGCAAGTTTATCAACAGGACTAAAAAACTGATGGCGCACGATGAAGCTAATTCATGTAATATTGGCGACACTGTACGCATATCGGAGACCAGGCCTCTGAGCAAAAATAAAACCTGGAGATTAATTGAAATAATCGAAAGAGCTAAGTAATCATGATACAACAGGAAAGCAGATTGACCGTAGCCGATAATTCTGGTGCAAAAGAAGTTTTATGCATCAGGGTACTCGGTGGTAGCAAAAAAAGATATGCTACCGTAGGTGATAAAATTGTCGTGAGTGTGAAATCCGCACTTCCTTCCGGTGAAGCAAAAAAAGGTACAGTGAGTAAAGCAGTTGTTGTCAGAACAACGAAGGAGATTCGTCGTGCCGACGGTTCTTACATTCGTTTTGATGATAATGCTGTCGTTCTTCTTAACAATGTTAACGAAGTACGCGGAACACGTATCTTCGGGCCGGTTGCCAGGGAATTGCGCGACAAGTATATGAAGATCGTTTCATTAGCACCTGAAGTGTTGTAATATATTTAAATACACAACGATGCAGAAGAAAATACATATAAAAAAGGGAGACTCGGTAATGGTTATTACCGGCGAGTCCAAAGGTCAGAAAGGCCGTGTTCTGGAAGTAGACAGAGATAAAGACAGGGCTCTTGTTGAAAGTGTTAATATGGTATCAAAACATACCAAGCCAAATGCTAAGGCTCCACAGGGTGGTATTATAAAGAAAGAAGCTCCGATTCATATCTCAAATCTGATGCTTATTGATCCTACGACGGGCAAACCTACGCGTGTTGGAAAAAAACTTAATGAGAAAGATAAATTAGTGCGTTATTCAAAAAAATCAGGAGAGGAGATCAAGTAATGTACATACCTGCGCTACAAACCAAGTATAAAGACGAGATCGTCCCTGCATTGATGAAGGAATTCGGATACAGTACCATAATGCAGGTCCCAAAGTTGAAAAAGATAGTTATCAACCAGGGGGTAGGACAGGCTATAGCCGATAA
>PMIJ01000199.1 GCA_003157015.1 Bacteroidales bacterium | reverse complement strand
GGAAAGATATGTCTAAATGGAAAACCGAACATCATTTTACATCATGGTTGGGTTTGGCTCCAAACACAAGAATATCCGGTGGCAAAGTGATAAGTAGCAAGATTATGAAAAAGAAACACCATGCAGGGCAGGCATTCCGTATGGCGGCCAATGGCTTATACAATAGTAAAAGTCCTTTGGGAGACTACTTCCGAAGGATACGGACAAAAGCGGGTGCACCAAAAGTCGTTGTTGCAGCTGCAAGAAAACTGGCAATTATCTATTATAAAATGGTCACCAATAAAGAAGCTTTCAACCCTAAAGCACTGGAAGAGTATCGACAAAAATATAAAGAAAAGAAAATCAATCAACTAAAGAAGAAAATAGGCCTTCTTGAAGCAGCTTGAAAAAAGAAGTTACATAAGAGACCATAATAAATATGAGTTTATTCCGGGGATTATAACAAGTTAAGAAACAATCTTTGAGCTGGTTCAAAAAACAAAATCTATACAACAAAATAAATCTAACTTTGAAATAAAGAAATTAGTTTGATAATATTTTTATTTTTGATGAAAAATTCGTTAACCCCGATGATTCAATAACAGTTGTACATCATAAATGAGATATATTTAAGCAGGGCAATTTTTGGAATTAAATAGCCGGTAACTGGTTAAGTATGGAAATAAATTAAAACATCCAATAAATGGAAGTATGAAACAATTAATAAAACTGTTTGCTCTTGTGCTGCTAGTTGTAATATCCTGTAAAAACAAGAATTACAATACAATAAAACCAACATCAGCAATTAATACAGGTAGCAGGGACAGTACTGCGATGGTCACCAAATCGGTTCCCGATAATTTTATAATAGACTCTACCGCGAACCAGACAAACGGACCGGTTTATATGTTTTGCGAAACCATGCCTGAATTTTCCGGTGGCAAAAGTGCATTTAATGAATATCTAAGAAAAAGAATAATTTATCCCCGCCAGGCAGTAACGGATAAAATAGAAGGACGGGTAGTTGTAAAATTTATTGTCCGGAGTACAGGTGAAATCGGAGATGTGAAAGTTTTAAGGAGTATCAGGGAAGACCTGGATAAGGAATGCCTCAGAGTGATGAGCACAATGCCAAATTGGAAGCCGGGGATGATTTCAGGTAAACCTGTTGCGGTTTCATATAGCGTGCCTGTCAGGTTTTTATTGCAACCCGGAGAAAATCTTAATGGCATTTATATTCTGCCTTCAAAGAATTCAGAAATACTTAATAAAAAACAACAACCCTGATTCAGTCGTTATTTTTGTATGAAATCCGTTGAGTGTTAAAGAATACGCCAGGATTAAGTCGGACAGAAGGGATAAATATAGTAATCAATGGAATAAGATTATGGACAGGAAAAAAATACTGATTGTGTGCTTTTTACTTTTTGTATCGGTAATAATATTTTATTCCTGTACGGGAGATGTAAAAGACCGCGACGGGAACATTTACAAAACGGATAAAATCGGCAAACAGATATGGATGTCTGAAAACATTGCCGTGAGTCACTTCAGAAATGGGGATACTATTCCGGAAGCACGATCTGATGATGAATGGGAAAAATCTGGCAACGATGGCAAACCTGCGTGGTGTTATGAAGAGAACAATCCCAGGAATGGTAAAAAATATGGTAAACTCTATAACTGGTACGCTGTAATCGATCCAAGAGGATTGGCCCCATACGGCTGGCATGTGCCTTCAGATAAGGAGTATATCAAGTTGACAACCTTTATGGGTGGTCCGGTATTTGCGGCAATGAAGATGAGAACCAGCGGATTGACAGGAGAAGGGAATAAAGAAGGTGGGAATGACTTTAAATGGCCTGCCGGTGGAACCCGTAATAATCATGGTCAATTCTATGGCTTAGGCAGTTTCGGATACTGGTGGTCTTCAACTGAATTTACTTCGTCCCAGGCCTGGATACGTATTCTGGATTACCTTAAGTGCTATGTAAATAGTCCAGGTTTCAGTAAAAAATATGGTCTTTCAGTCCGATGTATTAAAGACTGAAGTTAGCCATGAGTATTGTAAACCATTAACCAGGCCTAATACCAACATATTTTAATCTGCAGTAAAAATTATTTTTGTATCGTCACACTTATTGTAAATCAATCTTTTTGTACAGTATAAAGTCACTATAATCAATTTACAGGATAACATTAGCTTTATTTTGATGGTTTATTTTTAAGTATATGGAAAAAGTTTTATTACTGGGTGATGAAGCGATAGCGCAGGCTGCTCTGGATGCAGGCTTAAGCGGGATGTATGCCTACCCCGGAACTCCTTCAACTGAGATCATGGAATACATTCAATCATCTGAAGAGAACTCTTACCCTGGTATTCACAAAGAGTGGTCGTCGAATGAAAAAACTGCTATCGAATCTGCTCTTGGAATGTCTTATGCAGGTAAGAGAGCCATGGTTGCCATGAAACATGTTGGTCTGAATGTGGCTGCCGACGGGTTTATTAATTCAGCTATTACAGGGGTTAACGGAGGCCTGATAATCGTTTCTGCCGATGACCCGTCAATGCACTCTTCACAGAATGAACAGGATTCAAGGTTTTATGGGAAGTTTGCACTTGTGCCGTGTTTTGAACCATCAAATCAACAGGAAGCTTATGATATGGTTTTTGATGCCTTTGAATTATCTGAAAAATATAAGCTTCCGGTTCTTTTCAGAATAACGACACGTATGGCTCATTCAAGGGCCACAATTAATCTGAGGCCTTCTCTGCCACAGAAAAAGCTTTTCCTTCCCGCTGACCCGCTGCAGTTTGTTCTTCTTCCTGCCATTGCACGAAAAAGATATAAGACTCTTTTATCATCATATGAATCATTACGATACGATCCATTGATATCAAAATATAACATTTTTACTGGCGGGAATAAACACGACTTAGGAATCATTGCCTGTGGTATTGCGAATAACTACTTCTTAGAAAGCGCGGGAGAATCTGCAGGTGAATTTCCTTTGTTAAAAATATCAGCATATCCATTTCCAAAAGAAATTATAAAAGAAATTACAGGAAGATGCAATGAAGTTCTTATCCTGGAGGAAGGGGCGCCTGTTGTTGAAGAAGCCTTACGGGGAATACTTGACGAAGGCATAAAAATCCGTGGCAGACTAGATGGAACTGTTCCTCGTGACGGAGAACTGAATCCTGCAATAGTGGCGAAAGCCATGGGTTTTCCGCTTAGTTTTGGACAGGAGGTTCCATCTCTGGTCAAAATGAGGCCGCCTTCTTTTTGTGAAGGCTGCGGACATGCTGATATGTTCAGCGCTTTAACTGAAGCTATAAAACCATTTGGCCAGGGGCATGTATTCTCTGATATAGGCTGCTACACACTTGGAGCACTTCCTCCGTACAGTGCTATTAACTCATGTGTCGATATGGGTGCATCTGTAACTATGGCAATCGGAGCTTCAGATGCAGGATTATTCCCTTCAGTTGCTGTTATTGGTGATTCGACTTTTACACATTCGGGAATGACCGGCCTTCTTGATGCCGTTGTAAAAAATTCTCCGGTGACTATCATTATATCTGATAATTCCACAACTGGAATGACCGGGGGTCAGAAATCAAATGCCACAGGCAGGTTAGAACAGATTTGCTCGGGAATAGGAGTTCAAAGTGAACACATAAGAGTCATTACTCCGTTGCGGAAGAATTATACTGAAAATGTGCGAATCATGAAAGAAGAGTTTGATTATAAGGGTGTCTCAGTAATAATTGCATCACGTGAATGTATTCAGACAGCTATACGAAGAAAAAGATCAGAAAATTCAATTGAATAATTCTATAATCCGGATTATGAAAAACGACATTATATTATCAGGGGTTGGTGGCCAGGGAATTTTGTCAATTGCAGCAACAATAGGCCTTGCTGCTGTTTCCAATGATCTGTTCATAAAACAATCTGAAGTTCACGGAATGAGTCAGAGAGGTGGAGATGTTCAATCGCATCTCAGGCTTTCTGATAAACCGGTATCATCTGACCTTATTCCTTTCGGGAAGGCTGATCTAATAATATCTGTTGAACCGATGGAATCGCTTCGATACCTTCCCTGGCTCTCTGACAATGGCTGGCTGGTAACAAATTCAAATCCATTTATTAATATACCTGATTATCCACCATTAGATGAAATTCTCGAAGAGATAAAAAAAATCAGGAATCATATAATAATTGATGCGGATGGTATTGCGAAAGAAGCCGGATCACCCAGGTCAGGAAACATAGTAATTCTGGGAGCCGCTTCACCTTTTATAGAAATGCCGTTTGAAAGTCTTGAAAAAGCATTGAAAAAACTATTCGGAAAGAAAGGCAATCATGTTGTTGAAGACAATCTTAATGCACTTCATGCAGGACGTGAATGTTCAGCAGGTATTAGAATTTGAATGATGCATTAAGGTAAATGGCATCTGTACCAGGTTTCCCCGGGCTATAAGGATTTGTTCTTCGCCAGTTCAGTAGATTGCAAGATACCTCTCTAGGAATCGTCAATGTAAAATTTATATATTTATGCAGTCTGATAGAGTGGAAATTTTTAATAATATTACACGCCCAATTTTAAAGAATCAAAATTTCTATACATATGATACGTATATGCTTTACCCAGCTTCTTCTGGCAGTTTCTGTTATTTTGTTTGCTCAAAAAGCTGATTTTAAGGCGGCTGAGAAATTCAGGGGAGATAATCTCATTCCAAAATATGGTGATCTGGCCGTCAATGCAAACTGGATTGAGGAGTCAGATATTTTCTGGTATTCATTTAAAACTTCCGCCGGCAAAAATTTCTACTACGTAAATGCTGCAAACAGGTCAAAACAGCCAATGTTTGAAAGTAAATACATGGCTGCGGAATTGCATAAGCTGACTCATCATCCCTATAATGATCTGGATCTTCCGATCAAAGACATAAAATTTGAAAAGAAGAGTACGACAAAATTTTCTTTTGTGGTAGATTCAATGAGATTCAATTTTGATATATCATCTCAGAGACTAACCATAAAAGATTCCATTTGGAAGGAAAAAAAGAAACCGGAGTGGCCAACGTACTCATCTGACAGTATATGGATTGCTTATGCTAAAAACCATAACCTGTATCTGATGAAAGCAAAAGATAAGGATAGTATTGAAGTGCAGCTTAGTACAGACGGCGAACGTTATTATAGCTATGCTGCAAATTCAGAAGACACAACCAAAAATAAAAAAGTAAAAGCTAATGTAACCTGGTTCAAGAATTCCAGGAAGCTCTATGTTGAGAAGCAGGATGAGAGGAAAGTGAAAGATCTGTTTGTTGTTGATGTTCTTGCACAACCCAGGCCAAAGCTTCAGACTTATAGGTATTCATTGCCAGGAGAGCCATTCGTACCTCAGACAGAGCTGGTAATTTTTGATGTGGCTACTAAAAAACGCATTGATGTGGATCTGAAGAAATGGAAGGATCAGACCGTAAACGTTGAATGGACATCCCAGAAAAATGCTGGTAAATTAGTTCTTATCCGCAAAGACAGACCTTTGAAGAAACTGGATGTTTGTCTTGTTAATGCTGAAACAGGGGCTCTCTCTGTTCTCTTCAGTGAGGAAACCTGGCCTTATTTTAATGATGAATATTCAAGACTATCGGTTCTTAATGAGGGGAATGACATTATCTGGTGGTCGGAAAGGACAGGATGGGGGCAGTTGTATCTTTATGATGGCAAAGGCAATCTTAAGAATCAGATCACCGACGGATACTTTGTTACCGGAAGGGTGGAAAGGATTGATACGCTTGGAAGGACACTATATTTTGAGGCGTTCGGAAGAGAGACGGGAGTGCATCCATATTACAGCATGAAGTATAAAGCTTCTATTGACAAAGGCGGAACCACCCTGATAACAAAAGAAGGAGCCAACCATTCTTTCAGCATGTCAAAATCGAACAGGTATTTTGTTGACACATACTCTACTGTTGACAGAATTCCGGAAGCCGTTTTGCGGGATAATACCGGAAACATAATACTCAGACTTGAAAAGGCCGATCTTTCACAGCTCTTTAAAACCGGATGGAAAATGCCGGAAACAATTATTTTAAAGGCAAAAGATGGGGTTACTGACCTGTATGGTATTATGTACAAGCCATTTAATTTTGACTCTACCAGGAAATACCCGGTAATTTCGTATGTTTACCCAGGTCCGCAGACAGAGTCGGTTCAGTATTCCTTTACTGTTACGGGCGGCAAAAATGTGGCACTGGCGCAGCTTGGTTTTATTGTTGTAAATTTTGGCCACAGGGGAGGGAGTCCGATGCGAAATAACTATTACCATACTTTCGGTTACAACGATCTCAGGGATTATCCTCTTGCCGATGACAAATACGGGATCGAACAACTTGCAGATAAATATAAATTCATTGACATAAACAGGGTTGGGATATTTGGCCATTCAGGCGGAGGATTTATGTCAACTGCTGCGATCCTATCTTATCCTGATTTTTACAAAGTTGCCGTCTCATCATCGGGTAATCATGATAATAATATCTATAACCAGTGGTGGGGTGAAACTCATAACGGAGTTGCCGAGGTGGAAAAACCTGTTACAAAAAAAGGTGAAATAAAAGACAGCCTGAATAAAAAGAAAGAGGTGGAAATATCTTTTAAAGCGACTGTTGAAAAGAATCAGGATATAGCAAAAAACCTTAAAGGCTATTTGCTGCTCGTTACAGGAGATGTAGATGATAATGTGCATCCAGGGAATACTCTAAGGGTGGTAGATGCACTAATTAAAGCAAATAAACGTTTTGATTTCATGATGCTGCCGGGCCAAAAGCACGCCTATGGTAATGACACTCCATATTTCGACAGGTTAATGTGGTACTATTTTGCTGAACATCTGCTTGGAGATTACCGGACTAATGTAGATCTGCTTGACTTTTAACAGCGGCTCAATGGCGCAACGGCATAACACCATAACACCATAACACCATAACACCACAACACCATAATGAAGAATGATTCAGATTTTAAAGCGGAAAAATTTCTTTCCGTATCATCTCAGTATAAACTCGGAAAACTTGTAACAGAATCATCTCATCCCCTTACTAGAGATCTTTCATATCTTGCTTTGCATAACCTGCCTGAGGCAGTAGCAAAGCTGAAAGAACTCGACGATTCGACTATAAAAGTCTTGTCAGAAAAATTATCTGAGATTTGCTATCTGAAAGTTATCATCAGTGATACCTTAAAATCGGGAAATAATGTCTTTTTCTGCGGATGCGGGGCTACAGGAAGACTGTCGCTCACAATTGAGACTCTCTGGCGTCAGGTGCATAGGGGTGAAAAAATTGAGAACAGGGTATTCAGTTTTATGGCAGGAGGGGATGTTGCCCTGATCCGTTCCATTGAAAACTTCGAAGACTTTCCTGACTATGGTGCCAGACAACTGCTTGAAGCCGGATTTAAAGATGGTGATCTTTTAATAGGAACTACTGAAGGAGGAGAAACCCCGTTCGTTATTGGCGCTGTTGAGAAAGCGGCTGAGATTTCAACCAGAAAACCATTTTTTCTTTATTGTAATCCCGATGATCAGCTATGTGAAGTTGCTGAACGATCAAGGATGGTAATAGAAAATACAAATATTGAAAAGATAAATCTCACTGTGGGACCAATGGCCATTACCGGAAGTACGAGAATGCAATCCTCAACAATCCTTCTTGCTGTTGCAGGCACTGCCCTCTTCTATTATAATTCATCAAATGAAACAATTGAAAATGAGATAAATGCCTTTTTCAGCTTCTGGGTTTCTGCAGATATCTCCTTCATTCGGAAATTTATTGCCCTGGAAACTGAATGCTATGAGAATGAGGAGTATTTACTTTATGAGACAAATAATGAATTGGGCATAACTGTTATAACAGATACTACAGAGAGGTCACCCACATTCAGCTTATACCCGTTTGAAAATGCCGGCGAAAAGGAAAAGAATCTTTCGCTCTGTTATCTGTATATGCCTGAATATAAATTGAGTGTGGAGGCCTGGGAGAAACTGTTATGGCGATCTCCAAGGACCCTTGAATGGCCTGAAATTAATGGCATAGCCTCGAGAGAGCGTTTATTGGGATTTGATTTCAGCAGGAACGCACTTCCAAGGAGAGCTTCTCAGCTTGATTCAAAAAAACAACACATATTTAAAATTCTTGACCACAAAGAGGGTATTAATTTTAATATGGAGGATGAAAAGTATTTCTTTCTGATCCCTTTTTCTAACCCCTTGTTTAAGCACCTAGTATTGAAGATGATCCTGAATACTCATTCAACCCTTATAATGGGACGAATGGGAAGATATGAAGGAAATGTTATGACATATTTACGAGCCAGTAATAATAAATTGATAGACAGAGCTATAAGATACATCGATATGATTCTTATAAGAAAAGATATATTTCTTTCATACATTGAAATCTGTCATAAGCTTTTCGAACTGCTTGAAGTGACGCCTTCTGATCAGTCCATAGTTATGGCTACAGTTTCGGAAATTGAAAAACATAATAAAAAACAATAGGGACATACCATTGTATGTCCCTGGGGAAACGCAGCGATCATTTTCTTCCACAAAGAAATAATCAACTTTGTCCTTCTTCATCTTTAGCCTGATCCTTTCCTGATCTGAGCAGCAGAAGATCATTAAGTACAATCTCGGTAATGTTTTTAGTCGCACCTTTCTTATCTTCGTAACTACGGTAGACTATTCGTCCTTCGACTGCAACTTCCTTGCCTTTCTTAAGAAATTTTTCAGCAATATCAGACAGCCCGTTCCATGCAACAATATTGTGCCAGGTTGTTTCGCTTATCTTCTGGCCATCTGCATTTTTATAGCCATCATTAGTGGCCATTGTAAAGCGGGTTACTTTTTTCCCTGTTTCAGTTGTTTTTGTTTCGGGATCCTGACCAAGATTCCCGATCAGCGTTACTCTGTTTTTCAGTGAGTTCATGACTTTAAGTTTTAATTGTTATTAATTTATTATTTCTTAGCAAACTTAGGTCATCGCCTGATAATGATTCGGTTAGTAATCATTTATAGTCGTTTGTATTCGTTTGAAAACGTTTTTTTGTATCTTTATCAAAACATTAGTGCTGTGGAAAAGAAATGTCTCGATTGCGGTGACCAGATTAGAGGCCGTACTGATAAAAAATTCTGTTCTGATCAGTGCCGGAATAACTACAATAACAGGCTGAATCGCGACTCAAACAATTTTGTCAGGAATGTTCATGGATTGCTGAGAAAGAACAGAAGAATTCTTTCAGATCTTTATTCCGAAGGTAAAGTGAAAGTTCATAAAGATGCTCTTTTTGCCCTGGGGTATAACTTCAGTTTTTTTACCCATATGATTGAAACATCGCAGGGTTATAAATATCATTATTGCTTTGAATACGGCTATCGAGAAACCGGAGACGATTTCCTTGAATTAAACCAGAATAGTCAATATATTGAATATCAATAATTAATTCCCTTTGCCCCCCAATTGGGGGGATAGCGAGTAAAAATATCTTCAGATCGGATTCCCCACCTCTGTTGCAGGATTAGTTGTATCAGGTATCGGCACAAGGTAGCCTGAGTAGTTTACGTTATCAATTTTAAGACTTGAAACCGATATGGTGCAGGTACCATTCTTGCTCACTTTTATATAAACATCAAATGTATTTGAACCGGTATTATTTACCTTCATCTTTATATCATATGAGCCTTTTGATAAATTATCTGTTACCGCATAATCCAGAGATTTACCACGAATGTTTATAGCAGCAATAGGTTTTATATCATATTGTCTGCCCTGATAGGCTGTGCTGAGAATAGCTCTTTCTTTATCTACGATCAGGAAATTAGCTCTTGGAAAAAGTATTCTTATTCCTCCGTAATTAACATACATCTTATCAAACTTAATTATATATCTTTTTGATTCGATGGCGTTCTTGACCAATTCCTGATTCAGAAGCTTTTTCTCCTTCCTGGCTTCAGCTCTGGAAGAATTTGCCTCTTTGGTGGTCGAACAGGAGGACATCACCAATAGAGAAAAAAATATTGTAAAAAGCTTTTTCATGGCATATACTTTATTGAATACAATTCAAATATCATGCCACATTCCAGACTTAACTTACTTATTACTTTTTTAGGAAAGGAAAATAGTAAGCCATGTTTTCTTTCGTAAGCTTGGCTCCGTAACCGGAATCCTCAAAAGCTTCGCAGTATTTTATTTTTGCTCCTCTTTCAGGGCCATAGATCTCAATCAATTTCTGCCGATACGGAGTAGCGTCGAATTCGCCTTTCCTGGTTTTTCCAAGCCATGCCCTGCGATCGGCATCAGATGCAGGAACCTGATCAAGAATACCCTGATTGAATGGCAGCCACTCATACATCTGCGATTTATGCTGATGATACATATCCATTTTCTTTTCAATGACGTCATCTATATCAATCGCAATGTCGGCTTTAAACGGTTCAGGATGCTGAAATCCATCGCTCATAAATAGAAACATGGGATTTTTCTTGAGAAAGGGAACCTCAGGCAGAATCGTTGGAACAGTGACCATATATGCTGCGTCAAGAACGAGTACACCGGTATACCTGTGATCGGGATGGTAATCGTATGGCCGCGGAAAAATAACAATATCAGCCTTTTGTTCCCTGATGAGTTTTATTACCTGCAACCTGTTTTCATAAGTAGGCATTAACTGTCCGTCATGATTATCAAGTGTAATGTATCTCACTCCAATTACTTCCCCTGCCTTTCTTGCCTCTTCGCGGCGAATTTTTGCAAGTTTTTCTGCGGGGATCGACTGATGCCCGGCATCCCCGTTAGTAAGGGAAACCATTAAAACATCATTACCAAGCTGTGCCCACTTATAGGCAACACCTCCTGCTCCGTCAGCATCATCAGGATGAGCACCTATTATTATTACATGAAGTTTCTGTTCGTTCTTTTGCTGGGCCTGTAAATTTGGAACCAGAGCCATCATCAATGCGATTTGAATTAATATAATTGATTTCATATTAAAAGTTATTAATGGTTTTTGAGTTGTATATATAATTTGTTCCCTTATCCCGGTTTTGAATTTACTAAGGTAATTATTTATTATAATTTCATAATATAATTTGGTAGTCGTAACAGATAAAATATTCATCCTCTGCAAAAAAATGAGCCATGTGAAACCTTTTTGTCATTATCTGCGTTATAATATGTGCTCTGTTTCTTTACTTCTATGATAATTGCTAACTAGTTGAATTAATAAACTTAAAATTTGTAACCATGAAAAAATTAATTGCAATAGTATTTGTAATTCTGCTTTCATTGCCTGCGTTCTCCCAGATCAACTTTGGTCTGAAGGCTGGAGTCAGCACTACTTCTTTATCTATGCCGACAACTAAAACAATTACATCGGGGACAACCTCCTTTACTGTTAGTGGCATAAGTACAGCAAACTATGGATTTCACGGAGGATTATTTATGCGCGTTACACTTTTTGGTTTTTATATTCAGCCTGAGCTTCTGTTTTCAACCAGAACCGATTCATATACTGTAACGAATGTTCAGACAACTTTGGCGACCGTTGCTAAACAGAACTTTAACAAGCTTGATATCCCTGTTATGCTTGGCTTTAAACTTGGTCCGCTTCGCATAAATGCAGGTCCGTCAGGTTCTCTTCTTATTAATTCACCAAAGGATCTTATAAGTAATCCTGATTTTAAAAATAATTACAATAGAATGACATTTGGCTACCAGGCAGGATTGGGCTTTGATCTGTTAAATTTTCTTACTTTTGATTTGAGGTATGAAGGCAGCCTTAAAAAGTACCAGAACCAGATCCAAAACCTTGTCGGCACCAAATATAATCTTGATGACAGACCAAATGCCTTCTCGTTTAGTGTTGGTATAATGTTTTGAAAAAACCTGATAAAATCTGAATGTAGGGACATGCCATGGCATGTCATTACTATTTCGATAACAGCATCCTTGCAGCAACGAGAAGGAGAAGAACTCCAAAGATTTTCTTAAGTACAGACTGCGGAAGATTCAATGCCAGTTTAGAACCGAAATAAGAACCTACCAGGAAACAAACAGCAAGGATAATTGCGAATTTTATATTTACATGACCTGCCTTATAATAATTGTAGGCAGCAATTATCCCGACAGGAGGTAACATCACAGCAAGGCTGGTTCCCTGAGCACTCTGTTGGCTTATTCCCAGTAAAAAAACAAGCGCCGGAATCATTATTATTGCACCGCCTATTCCCAGCATTCCTGCCATTACCCCGGTTATGATCCCTATCACAATAAGGATCAGAAGCATCGTTGTTGACATTTTCATTTAATGTTAGTTTTTTAATTTCCATTGCAAAAATATTAATTATATCTGAACCTTGGAGACTTTATGACTTCAAGACTACAGGACCGCTAGACCGCAAGACGGTTTTTTTACTTTCAACAATATCTTTAAATTTGTGCCTAATGTGAATGACCATGAAACATAAGAAAACCATCTATTATTTAAGCGGAATACTATTTGTTGCTTTAATTTTCAGCATTTTTCTTTACAGAAACCTGTTCGGAATAAACATATCCACAGAAAAGAAAAATCAGGTTATACTCATTACTACCGGTGCATCTTACGATCAGGTGATGGATACGCTTGAATCAAAACTGACAATAAAAAGCCTGAAAGTTCTTGACTGGTTTGCCAAAAAGAAAAAATATCCAATGGCAGTTAAACCGGGGAGATATATAATCGACCAGAGCTTCACTTATAACAGTTTGATAAATTTGCTGAGATCAGGAAAACAATCACCTGTTGATATTACTTTTAGTAATGTAAGGACATTGAATGACATTGCAGGAAAATTCGGAAGGCAATTGGAACCTGATTCAACCCGGATTATAAGTTTTTTCTCTGATGATTCAAACTATTCGAGTGATGGTTTCAAAAAGGAAAACATCATTTCAATTTTTCTTCCCAATACTTATGAATTTTATTGGAATACCGATGCCAGAGGATTGTATACAAGGATGCTTAAGGAATATAAATTATTCTGGAATGATTCACGACTTTCTAAAGCAAAGGATAAAGGGCTGACTCCGGTTGAAGTGTCAATTCTGGCGTCAATAATTGATGATGAAGTTGTTAAGCGTGATGAAAAACCCCGGATTGCTGGTGTTTACATTAACAGACTGAAGAGAGGGATTCCTTTGCAGTCATGCCCGACAATTAAATTTGCTCTGAATGATTTTACAATTACACGTGTTTTAAAAAAGTATCTGCTGGTTGATTCCCCATATAATACTTACAAACATTCCGGTTTTCCTCCCGGTCCGATAGGATGCCCTACTATTGAGGGCATTGATGCAGTTCTGAACGCCGAAAACCACGATTATCTGTTTTTTGCTGCAAAGGCTGACTTTTCAGGATACCATAACTTCTCCAGAACTCTTTCGGAGCATAACAAGTATGCTTTATTATATCAAAAAGAACTGGATAAGAGGAAGATTTTTAAATAGCTCCGACCACCTCAACCTCTCTTTCCAGGTCAATGCCAAATTTGTCTCTGACAGATTCCTTTATTTCCTCAGACAGGTCTAATATTTCCTTTCCGGTGGCTTTCCCATAGTTTACCAGAACCAGTGCCTGCTTTTCATGAACACCGGCATCTCCTCTTCTTTTCCCTTTCCACCCGCACCGATCTATAAGCCAGCCTGATGCAAGTTTTATATAACCTTCCTGATCTGGGTAAACAGGCAAATCGGGATATCTATTTTTAAGGCTACCTGCCACAGACTTATTTACAACCGGATTCTTGAAAAAACTTCCTGCATTGCCAATTATTTCAGGATCAGGAAGTTTATTTCTTCTGATATTGATAACCGCCTGTCTGGTATTTTGCAGGGTCTCTGTTCCAATTTTATTTACTTCCTCTTTCAGAGAATCATATATGAGATTCATCTGAGGATTTATCGCCAGTCTGTAATATACTCTGGTAACAAGATACCTTCCTTTTTCACGCCTTTTGAAGATGCTGTTCCTGTAACCAAATTCACATTCATTGTTTTCGAAAACCCGAATAGAGCCATCATTAACAATCAAAGTTCTTACACTGACTATCTGATCTTTAACTTCCACACCATATGCTCCGATATTTTGAACAGGTGTTGCTCCAACTTTGCCCGGTATCAAAGAAAGATTTTCAAGACCACCAAACCCATTGTCCACAGTCCAGGCAACAAAATCATCCCAGTTTATTCCGGCACCGGCAGAGACTATCACTTCACCTTTATTCAAATCCTTGTCTTCTATTTTTATTCCCGATATTTCAGGGTACAGGATTGTACCTTTAAAATTGCTGGTAAAGAGAATGTTGCTGCCGCTCCCCAGTACCAGAAACGGTTTATTCCACACAACATTTCCGTTGAAGAATTCAATCGCTTCCTGTTCATTTTCTAAATGAATCATGCAATCAGCCTTGTAATCAAGACCAAAAGTATTGTACTTTTTCAACGATACATTTTTATAAATCATCATAGAGATATTTTCTATAAAAATAATTTAATTTACCTTTCCTTAAAAAAGTTATGGAACTGTATGTGAAGACACGAGAGGAATGGCGAAAGTGGCTGGAAGAAAACCATACTACAGTTCAAGGAATCTGGCTTATATACTATAAAAAGCCATCGGGAAAACACCGCATTCCTTATGATGAAGCCGTAGAGGAAGCGCTCTGTTTCGGATGGATTGACGGGAAGATAAAAAGAGTAAATGAGGATTATTACATTCAGTGGTTCTCTCCCCGACGGACTGCCAGCAGATGGTCGGAATTAAATATGAGCAAGGTCAGGAACCTGATTAAAGAAGGTCGGATGAAACCTGCAGGGTTGCTGGTATATGAAGAAGCGATTAAAAAACCTTCTCTGATCTACAATACAAAGAAAGATGAGAATCTGATTGTTCCGGATGATCTTTTGATTGCTTTGAAAAATAATGATATATCTTACAATAATTTCATGAATTTTCCACCGTCAAGTCGTCGGTTGTATGTGTTCTGGTTGAATGATGCAAAAAGAGATGAGACTCGAAAATCCAGAATAGTTAAAATTGTTGACCGGTCAAAAAAGAATATTAAACCTGGGTTTTAGACATCGCTTTGTCTCTGCGTTCTCTGTGTCTTCTATGTGAAACTCTTTGTCAGTTCTTATTGTTTTGTTACACAGAGAACTACAGAGGTAGCACAGAGTTACATAGAGTTTTATTTCTCCTTCTGGAGTATTTCTTACTGAATAAAATACTAATTTGCGGGTAATTAATTTTATTGATTTAATCAGAAAATAAATATATTATGACAACCAATCGTCGTACTTTCCTGAAAACTGCAACATTTGCAGGCGCCGGTGCAATGGCCGGTGGTTTGATTTCGGGCTGTGCCCCGCAAAAATCTGAGTCGCAGCTGGCATCAATAATGAAATCTGTCAAAAAGGCTCATAGCCAGAAGTTTAATATGTCGGGTTATGCAGCCCCTGCAATTCCGGTTGTGCGCGTCGGGATTATCGGATTGGGAGACAGAGGCAGTGATGCGGTTGAACGATTGTCATATATAGAAGGAGTTGAAATCAAAGCGCTTGGCGATAAAAGGGAGGTATGTGTGAAAGAATCGCAGAAATATCTTGTCGGGATCGGAAGACCTGCCGCAAAGGAATTTTATGGCGACGAGAATATCTGGAAAAAACTCGTTGAACTTCCCGATCTCGATCTCATTTATACCTGCACACCCTGGATATTACATACTCCTATTTCGGTATATTCAATGGAGCATGGAAAACATGTTGCATGCGAAGTTCCAATTGCACGTACCATTGATGAAGCATGGCAGCTGGTTGAAACTTCAGAAAGAACCAGAAAACATTGTATGATGCTCGAAAACTGCTGTTATGATTTCTTTGAATTGTTAACACTTAATATGGCCCGGCAGGGAATGTTTGGAGAGATAATACATGGAGAAGGCGCTTATATCCATAATCTTATGGGGTATAATTTCAAGAAACCCGAAGACGATAAACAAGTTGACGGAGCCTATACCGATATGTGGCGCTTGAAAGAAAATGCTACCAGAAACGGGAACCTTTATCCGACGCATGGATTGGGCCCGGTATGCCAGGCATTAAATATTAATTGCGGAGATAAGATGGAACATCTCTCGTCAGTATCGACTTTTGATTTCACAATGGGTCCAAAAGAAAAAGAACTGGTAGCAAATGATCCCTTCTATGCTCCCTGGAAGGATTCAAAGTTCAGGGGCAACATGAATACCACAATTGTTAAGACAACTCTTGGAAAAACGATTATGATACAACACGATGTATCATCAGATCACCCTTATTCAAGAATACATCTTCTTCAGGGAACCAAAGGCATGGTACGCAAATTTCCTGAAGAACATATTGCACTTGGTGAAGAATGGGCCGATGATGCTAAAATGAAAGAACATTACGACAAGTACTCTCCTGAAATTGTAAAGAGAGTAGGTGAAATGGCTAAAAAGGTAGGCGGCCATGGTGGGATGGACTTTATTATGGACTGGCGCCTGATGGATTGTCTGAGAAACGGTTTGCCCCTTGATCAGAATGTGTACGACGGTGCACTTTGGAGCTCCATCGCACCACTAAGTGAATGGTCAGTAGCCAACAGGTCACAATCAATTGATGTTCCCGATTTCACGGGAGGTTCATGGAAAACCAACAAACCTCACGGAATAAATCTTGAAACAGGAGGAACAACAAAAGTACTTGATCTCCCGGAACCAAAGAAATAGAAATAATCTCAGGTGCGTGGTACATTTAAAATGCAACACGTTAATCCTTTAACAGGGCTCTTGCCTTTGCAAAATCAGGATGAGTAATAGCTTGTTCCTCAAATAAATTGATGACATAATTATAGACATCCTTATACGTTTTGAAATAATCGATACCAATCAGTGATTTATTTCTAAATTCTTTAATTATTAATTCTGCTTTATCATATTGATTGTTAAATATATAAACTATTGGAAGAATAGCCTGCATCTCTTTATTGGTACTGTCTGAAAGTTGAGATATTTGAATTACCTGAAGGGCTTGAGGGAATTCTTTTTTCTGAATAAAATCGGGTGCAATATATGAACACCAACGGCTAACATCCTTCCTCCCAACCTCAGTCAGCTCAGGGTGATTCAATAATTTTCTGCAAATACCCATGAAGCATTCGGGAATATTTAGCTGGTCAATTGTCTTATCATTCTTGAAACAGATTAAAAGGTAAGTATAGGCAGATAGAGTAAGATCTTCAAGGGAAGTGAAATCTAAAACTTGTTCATTTAGTTTTTCTATTTCTTTCTTAGTCTGATCAGTCGGGTTTGTTATGTAACTATAAATGCTTGTCCTTAAAAGATTGAACAGGTATTCTTTTTTACCAGGATCTTCTTTTAGTAGCTTGTTATACAAATCTATTGCATTATTCAAGTACTTGTTTTTTTCACTACTGCCACTCTGTATAGCTTCATTTACGTAATAATCAGAAGCTTGCAGAATTGCGCTTTCATTTTCAGAATTTTTTATTTTATTGATATCAGTTATATTATATAATAGTTTATCAAATGAATTCAGTTTTTCATATTTATCTTTTTTGTAAAAACTCTGAAAAGGCATTTTTACCGGATACAACCGTACATTGCCATTGTCCAGCCCTATTAGAATATGTTGTCCGTCAGGAGAAAAAACAACAGATCTTACATAGGATTTGTCTCCTGAGAAAACCTGATCAATATTTCCCCGAATGTTCCAAAGAATAGCAGTCTGGTCAGCTGATCCTGCAAGAATTTTTTTTCCATCGGGCGAAAAAGCAACTGAGAATATTGAAGTTGTATGTCCATTAAAAACTTCTAATAAATTTCCTTTTAGATCCCAAAGCCTGGCAGAAGGATCTGATCCAAATGATCCGGTTAAGAAGCTTTGCCCGTCGGGAGAGAATACTACAGAATTAATCCTGCTCAATTGTCCTTTTAATATTGTCAGAACATTTCCATTGAGATCCCAAAGCCGGGCAGAATAATCGCTTCCTCCGGTCAGGATTGTTTTACCATCAGGTGAAAATGCGACTGAATTGACAGATGTATTATGTCCTCTGAAAATCATAAGTGTTTGCCCGCTTATATTCCAAAGACGGGCAGTTGCATCACTTGACCCTGTGAGTATTTTCTGACCATCGGGAGAAAAAGCAACACTCATTATGCCCATATTATGACCCGAGAATATCTTTATTACATTTCCCTGCAGATCCCAGAGCCTTGCTGTACCATCATCAGACCCTGTCAATACTTTTTTACCATCGGGTGAAAATGCAACATCATTAATGCCATTTCTATGTCCTTTGAAAATTTTAATTGTATTTCCGCTGAGATCCCATAGCCGGGCTGTTCGATCGGAAGAGCTGGTAAGAAATTCTTTGCCGTCACTTGAGAATTTAACTGAAGTAATTTTCCCGGTATGCCCATTATATACCTGCGATATATTTTCGCTCAAATCCCAGAGTTTTGCCGTGCAATCAGCTGAACCTGTTGCTATTTTAGTACCATCAGGTGAAAAAGCAACTGCTTTTATCAGTAAAGAATGCCCTTTGAATTCTCTTATCTCATTTCCATTCAGATCCAAAAGCATAGCAAAACCAGCGCTTGCACCAACCAGTATTTTTTTCCCATCCGGAGAAAAAACCACGTCATTTACTTCTCCAGGATATCCAGTGAATATCCTTTTGAGATTTCCATCCAGATCAAGAAGTTTTACTGTTTTATCATTCGATCCTACAAGTATTTTTTGTCCGTCAGGTGAAAATGCAACTGTGGTGACAACATCAAGATTTTTGCTTAAGACTTTTAATTGTTTCCCTTTGATATTCCAAAGTCTGGCAGTTGAATCAGACGACCCGGTAACAATATGTTGACCATCATTTGAAAAAGCAACAGCAAATATTGAGGAGTTATGTCCTTTAAATACCTGAATTACATTACCTTTCAGATCCCAAAGACGGGCAGTTCTGTCGTTTGATCCTGTAAGAATTTCTTTACCATCTGGAGAAAAAGCTACAGAATTAACAGCCATGCCATGCCCTTTAAAATCCACAATTGCCTTCCCACTAATATCCCAGAGACGGGCAGAGCGATCAGATGAACCCGTAAGAATTGTCTGACCGTTGGGGGAGAAGGCGACCGAATTAACAAATCCTGAATGGCCAATAAACACTTTAATCATTTTACCATTCAGGTCCCAAAGTCTTGCCGTACCATCTCCTGATCCGGTAAGAATAAATTTACTATCAGGAGAGAATGTTAAAGCATGAATTGCGTCTTCCTGTTTTGCAAATGCATTGTCCTGTTTAGCAATTAAGGTATACAGGACATTATCTGAATAGATTCTTTTAATATTGGTCAGAATACCCTGGTTAGCTGTATCGAGGGAATAAGCATATTCAGCAACTCTTAAACCTTTTGTCGGATCGTGAATGGCAATATTTGATGCCAGCAGATTATATTTTTCTGCTAATGCCTTTGTTTTTAGAATTTCTGCCCTGTTACGTTCTTTTAATGCCCAGCCTGAAAAGACGGAAAGCAAAAAAATAATTATTATTCCTCCCGAAACCAGGATATTCCTTCTTCTGGATTTTGTCTTTCTAAATTTCTCTTTGCTTAATTCTATTAGAGATGTGAGTTCATCAGAAAGCGATAACCTTTTTCCGAATGGGTCAATATATTTAAGATCATCTTCAGAGAGCAATACTCCGTGTTTCTTCCAGAAGTAATATGCACTTTCGATAAACTGCCGGACCTCAAGAATTTCGATTTCGGCAGAAGATATCTTTTCAAAGATCTTTGCAGCCAGAGAATCATGCCGTAGTTCATAAAGCCCCTTCTCATTCTTATCGTGCAATATTCTTAAATTGACGAGGGATCTTATTATTTCAAGTACATCTTTCTCTTTGACATATTCCCCAAGAGTATTTGCATAATCTTTAACTTCAGCCAGATTAAGCATACGTTTGGTACCTTTATATGAGACGAAGGATTTCAATATCGCCAGTGACGTTTCGGGTTTGGCTGATAATGAGATCTGTTCATCGAGAAAACTACCCAGTAAATCAGTGACATCACCTGTTTTTTCGACTAAAGCTATTGTGAAAACAAGAGGCTTATTACTGATTTTATCAGGCTTTTCATCATAAACAGCCATGTTAAAGATCCTGTCAAGAAAAATCTGCAGCCAGGTGAGCTCTATTCCAGGGCTGTCGGGATTGAGTTTTTTAAGAAGGTTTTCCGCAAATCCTTCCTCAAACTGAATGTCATTAACACTGCATGATCCCTGTATAGTCACTATAGCGTTTGTTCTATCCATTTTCTCAATTCGCATCCTGTTAGACAGAAAATTAGGAATATGTTTCTCAAACTCTGCCACATTTGAAAAATACTCCTCACGTAAAATGAACATAAATCTGCAAGTCAGATCTGATTCGGTCAGGACTTTCAGAACCTGAACAAGACTCTGTTTTTCTTCTTTTGTTCCGAAAATAAATAATTCTTCAAACTGGTCAAAAATGAATATTAATTCTCTCTGTGTATCATCTGAAATCTCTCTCACTGCTTTTTTGAACAGAAGAGCTGTAAGTAATTGACGGGGAGAAGATTCTTTAAGCAGAATCTGCATAGCTACCGACAGACTCTCAAGTATATTGTCGGAGCGGCGAATATAGACGGGGAGGTATTGTTTGTCCTGGAGTTTATTAATTAATCCGCAATTGATTAGGGAAGATTTGCCAGTTCCTGATTCTCCATAGACCAGTAATATTCTGCTTTCAAAAAGACGCCGGTACAATTCTTCTATTTCCTTTTCACGTCCGAAAAATATTTCGCGGTCTTCTTTTGTATAAGAATCAAGGAATTTGAATGGTGATTTCATGGAAAATAGTATAGGGACAACCTTAAATAAAGTATGAGCATAATTAATGAAAATAAATGAGAAGTACAATGATCAGACTGCTATTAGTTTGCTTATTAATCCTGAAGATTATAAGGCATCCAGCTTATTTATTATTTAAGGAATTCGTAATATTGTCTTCTTATTACTTTGAATTCACATTTGCTAACAGATTAATTCATTTTAATAAAAATGGCAAGATATAATACAGGAGCAGCAAATGTGGTTACGCCATTACCGCAATCATATATAAAAAGGTTAATACAGGAAGGGGAGAACCAGGAGTTGGATTTCAAATTTGAAATTTCAGATTCCAGGAAAATTGCCAAGACACTGGTGGCTTTCTCCAATACCGACGGCGGTACCCTGCTTATAGGCGTCAAAGATAATGGCAACATTTCCGGGATACACTCTGATGAAGAATTTTACATGGTTCAGGCTGCTGCAGGAATGTACTGCAAGCCCGAGGTTACTTTCAAGTCAAAGCGATGGATTGTCGATGGTAAAACAGTGCTTGAAGTAATAATTCCCAAGGGCGCAAACTATCCATTTTTTGCTCAGCCCGAACCAGGTAAATGGCTGGCTTATATAAGGGTAAAAGATGAAAACATACTCGCAACGGCAGTTCATCTGAAAGTCTGGAAAAACAAAACTCACAACAGGGGTATATTAATCGAATACAGCGATAAGGTAAAAAAACTTATGGAATATCTGGAATTAAATTCATCAATCTCAATCTCAAAGTTCTGCAGAATGGCATTTCTGCCTAAAAGCACTGCTGAGAATATTTTAGCTGATTTAATATATTTTGGTTTGATCGAAACTGTCTATAAGGACAATCATTTTATCTATTGCATAAAAAGCAGGAATCGGCATGATCCTTCACGTCTTTCCGGACCATCACTCAAATAAATACTTTTTGCGGACATGTCGGATTTTTAGACGAATTTATTGCCATATGTATAAAGAGAAAGATTATTTTCTATTTTTGTGGTCATAAAATTCCTCTCGTGTTAAAAAACATATTGTAAATAATTCTTTCTGAATGAATTACAATTCTTAAATATATTGTCTTGGATCAAGATATTTATTGACAATATAAAAACATTGAGAGTTTACGTTATTTACCACTCATGATGAATGCTATACTGTTTCTTACCATTTTATTCCTGACATTTCTGGTTTTTTTTATACCCAAGTCTTATAAGTACTACTATACTTTGTTTCTGCTTACCGGTGCTATCGTTTTAAGCTCAGCATGGTGTTTTAAAGTTTTTTCAGGAAACTGCCAGGTACTGAAAATAGATCTTGAATTGCCAGCTTTCCGAAATAGTCTTATTCTGGTAATCGACAGGCTTTCCGCATTTTTTATAGCTGTAATTAATATAACTGTTTTAGTTGGTTTACTCTATGCAAAAGGATACCTCAGGCCATATTATCAAAACAAAAATTCCCTATCCTTTTCAATACATTTTTTTTCATACTTATGGCTTTATCTGTCGATGATAATGGTGGTGATGATCCGTGATGGTCTGACATTTCTCATCGTTTGGGAAATCATGGCCCTATCATCATTTCTGCTTGTTATTTTTGAAGCAGAGGATCGAACCATATTGAAAACAGGTATAAGTTACCTGATACAGATGCATGTAGGCATGTTTTTTCTGTTGATTGCTTTTTTATTGGTCGGCAAAGCTACCGGGCAAATGAGTTTTGATGCTCTTAGACTTTATTTTTCTAACCACTCAAATTTTTTACTTTTTATCCTGTTTTTTATTGGTTTTGGCATAAAGGCGGGGTTTATTCCTTTGCACACATGGTTACCAGAGGCACATCCTGCGGCCCCGTCGCATGTATCGGGGGTGATGTCGGGCGTAATGATAAAAATGGGTATTTATGGTATTCTGAGAGTTTTGATATCAGTTCAAAACGATCTGCTTATGATAGGTATTTCAATTCTCATTATCTCATTGATATCAGGAATTCTTGGTGTTATGATGGCTATTGTGCAGCACGATCTTAAACGTTTGTTAGCATACCATAGCATTGAGAATATAGGTATCATAGGAATCGGAATAGGATTAGGGGTAATTGGTCTGGCGACTAACAATACCCCTTTGAGTTTACTGGGCTTTAGCGGGGGTTTGCTTCATGTTTTGAATCATTCCTTGTTTAAATCACTTCTCTTTTTTAATGCCGGATCAGTATATCATGCAATGCATACGCGAAACATTGAACAAATGGGTGGCTTAATGAAGAGTATGCCATACACTGCAATCCTGTTCCTGATAGGTTCTCTGGCTATCTGCGGCTTGCCTCCGTTCAACGGTTTTATTTCAGAATATCTGATCTATATAGGCATGTTTAAAAGCCTGTATGTTGCCAACTTATTTCAATCTATTATAATTCTGGGGACTATTGTCGGGCTGGCTCTTATTGGCGGACTGGCAATATTCTGTTTTACAAAAGCTTTTGGAATTGTATTCCTTGGGGAATCACGTTCGGAAAAAGCAAAAATGGCAAAAGAAGTCAGTAATGATATGATTTCCCCTCAATATATTACCATTACTTTTATTGTTACTATAGGATTGGCATCGGTTCTATTTGTCAGACCTGTATTTGATATAATATCCCGGGTATTCAAACTTCCCGATATAACTCTTATTGCAGGCGCCTCTCTCAATAACCTCACCCAAATAAGTCTTCTTAGTGGTGTATTTATCATTACAGTTGTTATTTTACTGGTTTACAGGCATTATCATCTTAAGTCGCGACAAATTTCTTATGGACCCACGTGGGGTTGCGGCTATTCAGCCGGCACATCTAAACAACAATATACGGCCACATCCTATGCCTATAACTATAATCATATAGCAAAACCTGTGCTTCAGACAAAAAAGATAATGAGAGACATTCTGGAAGATGAAATATTTCCTGATAAGAGAACTTTTGAGTCGCATAGCGATGATATTTTTAAAAAGATGCTGATTGACAAGCCTGTTAATTGGTTTTCGAACCTCTTAAAAAAGATTGCAGTAATGCAGACCGGACAGATTCAACATTATATTTTATATGCGTTTGTTTATATGTTACTTGTATTTTTATTGACCTACTTTAACATCATTTGACATTGATAGGATTTATTTTAATTTTAGTTTCAGCTTTTTTCTTTCCCGGAATAATAGTAAGGACAAAAAGCATTACTTCAGGGAGAAAAGGTTCGGGCATACTTCAGCCGATTAAAGAAATTGGTGTTCTTCTAAGGAAAGGCAGTGTTTTCAGCAATACAACAGGATTAATATTTCAATTAGCGCCTGCTATATCGTTGTCATGCATTTTTTGTGCATTGCTGGTAATACCTTTTGCTAATCAGGCTGCTCCAATATCTTTTGAAGGTGATTTTGTGTTTTTCTCTTACCTTCTTGGATTCGGTAAGTTTTTTGCAATTATTGCCGCTCTCGATACCGGTAGCAGTTTTGAGGGAATGGGAGCGAATCGTGAAGCATTTTTCTCCATGCTGGTGGAACCGGCGTTTTTTATCCTGCTGGCCACATTTGCCATGTTTACCGGTTATACATCTTTCTCGGATATTTTTAGTCATTTTTTTGTTACAGGGAATAATTATGTATTGATATACAGTATTATAGGATTCTATTTATTTATTCAGATTGCAATGGTTGAAAACTGCAGGATTCCTGTTGATGACCCAAAAACACATCTGGAACTCACAATGATCCATGAAGTGATGATCCTTGACAACAGCGGTTTCGACAAAGCATTGATTCATATAGGTTCGTATTTGAAGTTTTCAATTTATGGTGCTTTGATGTGTAATGTTATTGTTCCTGCCGGATGGAACATCTTTTTACAGATTGTTCTATTCATGGCAGTTCAGATAATATTTGCAATAATCATTGGTCTTATAGAATCTTTTAGGGCACGGAATAAAATGAATCTAAATCCTAAATTCATTTTGACTATATCTTCAATCGGATGGATAGCTTTTGTGATAATCTTAATATTGACTGATAAAATATAGAATTATAGAATGGTAAATTACCTGATAGTTTTGTTCGCAGTGACTCTGGTTTACTTTGCCTCTGCCGAAAGGCTAATAGTTTATACAAGGCTGGTAGGACTGCAAGGATTATTACTGTGCGGTATTGCTATATTTGAACTAAAAGAGGTCAATACTGCGAACCTGATTTTTATTGCTTTCGAATCGTTGGTTTTTAAAGCTATTTTGATTCCATATTTATTGACAAGGATCATCTACCGTTCAGGTATAACAAAAGTTCATCATTTAGCAATGCCCGGATTTTATTCACTTATCTTATCAATTTTTGCATTACTTATAAGTGTTATTCTGGCGAATTCCCTGGTAAACTCCTTTGTTAATGCTATTTACATGACCATAGCTCTTTTTACTCTGTTTACCGGTCTACTGATCATAGTAACGCATAAACTGATAATTTCTCATCTTATAGGTTTCTTAATTATTGAAAATGCAGTTTTTATATTTTCGCTCGCAATCGGGAATAAAATGCCAATGATGATAAATGTTGGAATATTGCTTGACATTTTTGTGGGAGTTTTAATTCTTGGATTTTTCGGATTACGACTCAAACCTCATACTAACCAGCTTACCATGTTAAAAGATTAATAGATGACACTTTTATTGTTTTTTATAATATCATCAATAATGATCATAGCTATAGTTTTGTTTAAAAACAAAACTATTACTAAAATCATGACCATTAGCTTTGTATTACTACATATCTGGCTTACACTTCATTGTTGGACTAATTTGAACAAAACTGAACTTGGCTATTTCACATTTAATAGTCTGGGCGTTTTATTACTCTCCGTTTTATCATTTTTAACAATTCCCACTGTTTATCATGGTTTTATTTATGCTTCAAAAGATGACACAAAAAAATATGACATTTACCATTCAGCACTCATTGCTCTTATGACTTTTATGACAGGCGCATACCTGGCAAATGGGATGACTGTTCTATGGATCTTTGTGGAGGCCACTACATTAGCTGTTGCAGCACTTATTTATCACGACCGGACCGAGATGGCTCTGGAGGCGACCTGGAAATATGTTTTTATCTGTTCGACGGGAATTGCTATGGCTTATCTGGGTATTTTATTTTTAGGATTTATATATGGTCGCGATGATGCTGCAAACCTTTCATTTGCTTCATTGATCAATATTATTAATCTGGCTAATCCCCTGTATCTCAAAATCGCATTTGTATTTGTTTTAATCGGCTTTAGTACAAAAATGGGACTTTTTCCCATGCATACGGTAACTATTGATGCTCATTCAGTGGCTCCACCTCCAATAAGCGCTTTGATTTCCACTACTTTGATGAATGTAGGATTCCTGGCAATTTTCCGAGTATATACATTGTTCGCTTCATCGACTATTTTGCCTTTTATGAATAGTGTCCTTATTCTTTCAGGATTATTGTCGTTGTTAGTGGCTGCAGGTTATATGCTTAAAGCAAAACATCTTAAACGGATGCTTGCTTATTCAAGTCTCGAAAATATGGGATTGGTGGCTATTGCAGTAGGTGTAGGGGGATACGGTTATTATGCAGCGTTGCTTTTGCTTGTCCTGCATTCACTTACAAAATCAAGCCTTTTTTATCAGATGGGCCAATTGTCCAGGGTACTTCACACTTTCAAACTGGATGAATGCGGTAAATATATGGAACTATATCCGGCTGGCGCTTTAGTCCTTTTGCTTGGAATGGTCTGCATCCTTGCCATTCCTCCTTCGGGATTGTTTATATCAGAGTTCATGATATTTAAAGGATTGGTATTAAATGATAAATGGTTTGTTCTGGTTATTGCAATTATTCTGCTATGTTTTGTGATCTATGCCATGAGTACAAGGATTATGCATATTCTCTTTTCCAATTCGAGGAATGAAGGTGATTCGAAAGTACCTGATAAGGTTAATCCAGTTGAATCAGTCAGCCAGTTTGTCCTTCTTGGAATAGTTATTATTATGTGTTTTTATCAACCACCTTTTTTGGTTGATCTTATAAATCAAAGTTTTGGCTTATTACCCAAATAGGAATGATAATGAATCAAAAATTATATTCAGAAGTAAAAAATAATTCATTTCCGCTTGACCTTAAAGAAATACCCGTTTTAAAATATGATCTTTTTTATGAACAGGTAAGTCTTCTTCTGAAAAATGAAGCGAAACATTGCGTGGTTTATTATGGAGTAGTAATATCCGGTATTCTGAAGTTTTATTGTTATATAGCTGACGACAATAATAAAAGTATTGCTGTGTTCTCACATGAACAGAACATGAATAAACCTGAATTAAAATCATTAACTACGGTTTGCCCTCAACTTCAGATATTTGAACGCGAGATTCATGAAAATTTTGGTGTAGAATTTAATGATCATCCATGGTTGAAACCGGTAAGATATTCGTATGACCGCTTTGATAAATCAAAGACCATTGAGAATTATCCTTTCTATTCGATTGAGAGTGAAGAGTTGCATGAGGTGGGAGTGGGCCCTGTACATGCAGGTATTATTGAACCGGGCCATTTCAGGTTTATCTGTAATGGTGAAAAAGTATTGCATCTCGAAATTCAACTTGGGTATCAGCATCGTGGAATTGAGAAATTATTCATCGAAAGAAAAGATTCACTACAAAGATGTATCCTTTCAGAAAGTATTGCCGGAGATACTTCAATCGGACACGCTCTGGCTCATTCACAACTTATTGAGTCATTAGCTGCCGTTGAAGTCAGCGAGAAATTGCAGATTGAACGATGTATTGCTTTGGAATTGGAAAGGATTGCTGTCCATATTGGAGACACTGCTGCATTATGCGGTGATGTTGCTTACCAACTTGGACAAGTTGTAAGTGAGGCTCTCAGAACATTAATAATAAATACAACTCAGTTATGGTGTGGCAACCGCTTTGGCAAAGGTTTAGTGCGTCCGGGAGGAAGTAATTTTCCCCTTAGTAATGATGTTGCAGAAGAAATGCTGAGAGTGATTAAAGATGTCGACCGGCGATTTTGTGAAGTGACTGAGTGTATATATTCCTTGCCAAGCCTTCTTGCTAGGTTTGAGGATATCGGAAAAGTAACAAAGCAACAAGCCCTGATGACAGGTGCTGTAGGAATGGCTGCACGCACCTGTGATATTCCACGCGACATTCGGGTAACACATCCCTTTCAATTCTACAGGACCTATCCGGTTCAACAGGTAACACTTGAAACAGGTGATGTATTTGCTCGTGGCATGCAACGCAATCTTGAGGTACGTGAATCGGTGAAAATCTTAGGTGGGCTTATTGAGATCTGGCGACAAAAAGAAAAAAAAATTATTAAGCCTGTTTATAATTATGAGTTAAAACAAAACAGCGTTGGGATCTCAATAGTGGAAGGATGGAGGGGAGAAATTTGTCATACAGCCGTTAGTGACAATGATGGCAACATTTTACATTATAAAGTGAAGGATCCTTCGATTCATAACTGGATGGTTCTTGCATTGGCTGTACGTAATCAGGAAATATCTGACTTCCCGATATGCAATAAGAGTTTTAACCTGTCTTATTGCGGAAACGATTTATAAAATTTTATTGAACATTTCTATAATGCTGAAAGAGATAAAAGTTCTGAAAAGTCATGGCAGACAATATATTAAGAATCTGCGTACACAACCTGTGTCCGGTTTGTTCAGAGGACGTCCGGTCATTTCAGGAGACATGACAATACAAGAAATTGAAAATGTATCTGCCATCTGCCCTGTAATGGCTATTGACAACAGATCGGGATCCATTGATTTGGGGAGATGTACTTTTTGTAAAGAATGTTCATTCCTGCTGCCTGAAAAAATCAGGTTCACAAATGATTACAGGATAACTTCAAATTTAAGGGAAACGCTTGTAATAAAACCTGGTTCTGAAAATCCTGTACGACTTGAAGAAACAATAGTCAGGAAAGAGATAAGAAAACTTTTTAAAAGCGCATTGAAACTACGACAGGTTTCGGCGGGAGGAGATAACAGTACTGAGCTAGAGCTGAATGCATGCGGGAATGTGAATTTTGATATGGGGAGGTATGGAATTGAATTTGTTGCTTCACCCCGTCATGCTGACGGTATTGTTATTACAGGCCCGCTTTCGCGGAATATGGCTGAAGCCCTGGAGATTACCTATAACGCAGTTCCTTCCCCTAAAATTATTATTCTTGCCGGAACAGATGCTATCAGTGGAGGTATTTTTGAAGGGAGTCCCGCCATTGACAGAAGTTTTATTGAACAAAATAATATCGATTTATACATACCGGGAAATCCTGTTCACCCTCTGACATTCATTAATGGAGTGATGGATTTAATTGGGATTACCCCCTAAATCCGCCAAATGGGGGACTTTAAACCTTAATTACGATAGGCGAGAGCCCCCAAATGGGGAGGTAGGGGGTGAAAATCAGTACCCCGAAGCCTGCCCGTCTTTCCTCGATTCCGAAGCTCCAAACCATACTTTGTTCTTATCGTCCCACATGATTGCCTGATAACCGCCATAACCACCCAGATCCCATTGTATTACATGCCCCATTGACATCAGTTTTTGAATGACTTCAGTACGGAACCCGCTCTCAAGTAGCAAAATGCCACCATTCGTCATTTGCTGGCCGGTTGGTTCTGACGAACCTATGTGGTGCATCCTGGGTGCATCACCAGCTTCCTGCAGATTCATCTTAAAATCAATGAGATTAACTACGATCTGGACGTGACCCTGAGGTTGCATATCACCACCCATCACACCGAAGCTGATCCAGGGCTTCTTGTTTTTAGTGATAAATGCCGGAATAATTGTATGAAAAGGTCTTTTCCCCGGTGCATACATGTTGTTATGGCCCTCTTCGAGGCTGAACATTTCACCCCTGTCCTGCAGAACAAAGCCAAGTCCGGTTGGACACATACCCGATCCCATGCCACGGTAATTGCTCTGGATAAGTGAAACCATATTGCCATATTTATCAGCAACAGTAAGGTATATTGTATTGCCACCTTCAATTATTCCAGGATCATAAATCTTAGCTGCCTTATCCTTATCTATAAGTTTTCGCCTTTCGGCAGCATATTTTTTGGAAAGAAGCTGGGAAACCGGTATTTTACTGAATAAAGGATCAGCATAATATTTGGCACGATCTTCGAAAGCAAGTTTTTTTGCTTCAGTGAAAACATGAATGTATTCAGCTGAACCAAAGCCCATTGCAGAAATATCAAAGCCTTCAAGTATATTCAACATCTGGAGTGCAGCAATTCCCTGGCCGTTCGGAGGGAGTTCCCATACCTCGTAGCCCCTGTATGTAGTACTGATTGGCTCTACCCATTCGGAATGATGACGAAACATATCATCGTAAGAGAGAAATCCTCCCTGCTGCTTCATAAATGCAGCAATATCCTTTGCTATAGAACCTTTGTAAAATTCATATCTTCCTCCCCTTACAATTTTTTCAAGGGTATTAGCTAAGAGCGGATTTCTGAATATCTGACCTTTTGTGGGAGTCTTTCCAGATGGCATATAAACTTCTTTTATGTTCGGATATTGTTTTAATATGTCGGTTCCCTGTTTAAGAGCAAACGCAATGACCTCTGTGACCGGAAATCCATACCTGGCATAGGTAATTGCAGGTTGAAGGATATCTTTCATAGGCATGCGACCGAACATATCGTGCATTTCGAACCATCCATCGACGCATCCGGGAACTGAAACCGGAAGAGGACCATATGATGGAATAAATTCATATCTGTTTTGCTTGAAATAATCAAGTTTCAGAGAACGTGGTGACCTTCCGCTTCCGTTTAAACCATATAATTTACCTTTGTCAGCGCTCCATATTATTGCAAAAATGTCTCCTCCAATGCCTGCTCCGGTGGGTTCAACAACTCCAAGAACTGCATCAGCAGCTATGGCAGCATCAATAGCAGTTCCGCCTTTTTTCAGAATATCAAGTGCAGCCTGGGTCGCCAGAGGCTGGCTGGTTGCAACCATCCCATTGCATGCAATTACCTCAGATCTTGTGGCAAAGTCGTGACCGGTAATCCTGTCCTGTGAAAAAGCAACAACATTTGCCAGAATGGCAAATGCAACACAAACAATTCTTCTCATTCCAAAATCTATTTATACTGCAAAGTTAAAAAACCGGGATTACTATTTTGCCATTGCCATAGCTTTTAATTCCGGCGGCATCTTCTCGATGGCGTATCTGAGTGAAGTTCTGGGCATTGTAGCTTTTTTATCCATAACATAATTGAATACCTCCTGCAGATGAGCTTCGCTTGCAGCCTTGAGCATCCATCCATAGCCTTTTTGAACCATATCATCTTTATCGGAATGCAGGATATCTGCTATAATGAAAATGTCATCAAGGAACTTTCCTTTTCTGGCAGGTATTATGAGAGACACCGCTGATGCACGCTTTACCCATCGGTTGTCTGATTTTGCCCACTTATGCAATCCTGTAATATATTCAGGATACATTTCCATAAAGGTGCCCACCGTATGGTTGCAAAAAGTATCGCATGACGCCCAGTTTCCAACATAAATGTTTACCCATTCTGCAAATATGTCAAAATCAGACGGCTCTGATTGGTTATGTATATTATAGGACCAGTTGCATGCTACAAATGATTCCTCCATAAAACCCGACTTCCATAACTCATTACAAAGTGAGAAAATATGTGACTTGCTTTTATCTGTTATGTTTTTGTAATGTTCTTTGCTTATCCTGCTTACATCGGCAGATTTAAGCCCATATAGTTTGACCTCCTCTTTAAAGAACCTTTCGCCTGATGACTTTGTCTTTTCATCTGCATTTTGAATCAATTCCTCTCTTATTTTGTATACAATATCCGACATTGCGATGTATGTAATTTTATTATATAAAGTTTATCAAATATATTTTAAAATATCCTTAGTGTTCCTTTGTGCTATACTTTGTGCTCCTTTGTAGATATTATTTTTTTTAACACTAAGGTATTCAAAGGTTACCACTAAGGGTCACAAAGGAATTAAATATTTGACTTTTTAATAATTTAGCGATTTATTAATAAATAGGTTAGCAATTATGGAATTTGATGATTTTGAATATTTTGTAGAGCAGTTTGATGATATCAGGGTACTCAGGTATAATCTTCCGGGCTTCGAATCGCTTCCCCTTCGACAGAAAGAACTCATTTATTATCTGAGTCAGGCAGCTCTTTGCGGAAGAGACATCCTGTGGGATCAGAATTTCAGATTTAATATGAAAATCAGAAAAACAATCGAGTCAATACTGGAATATTATTCAGGAGACAGATTAACCGATGAATATAAAGCATTCCTGGTTTACTCAAAGAAAGTTCTGTTTTCAAATGGAATTCATCATCATTATTCAAATGATAAAATGATACCGGTCTTCACTAAAAAATATTTTGCCCATCTTATTTTGGATATTGAGCAGAAGAATCTGCCTCTTGCAAGTGGACAAACAGGAACTGATCTGATATCCATTCTTACACCTGTTATATTTGATAAAAAGCTTTTTGGACGAAAAGTTGAGCAGAAAAAAGGAGCTGATCTGATTATTGAATCGGCTATAAACCTGTATGAAGGAGTGAATCAGAAGGAAGTTGAAGCTTTTTATGCCGGGAAAATTGATCCAAGGGATCCTCGTCCTGTAGCACTTGGACTTAACTCAAAAGTTGTGAAAAAAAATGGTAAGATTGTTGAAGAAGTCTATAGATCAGGAGGCCGTTACGGATCAGTAATCGATCAGATTATTAAATGGCTGGAAAAAGCCATAATCGTTTCAGATTCAGATATTCAGGGAAAAGAGATAGGTCTCCTTATTGAATTCTATAAGTCAGGGGATCTGAAAATATGGGACGAATTCAACGTTCTTTGGGCTCAGGATAACGAACCTGAAATTGATTACAACAATGGTTTTATCGAAACATACAGTGACCCTTTGGGGATGAAGGCAACATGGGAAGCTATAGTTAATTATACCGATCTTGAAGCAACAAAGAGAACCAGGATAATAACAGCAAATGCCCAGTGGTTTGAGGATAATTCTCCGATCCAGCATCAATACAGAAAGGAAAAAGTGACAGGTGTCGCTGCTAAAGTTATTAATATTGCTATGCTTGGAGGCATTTGTTATCCTGCCTCACCTCTTGGGATTAATCTTCCGAATTCTGACTGGATAAGGAAAGAGGTTGGATCAAAATCAGTATCGCTGGCAAATATTACGCATGCTCAAGATATCACCTCGCTGGGTAATGGTTTCCTTGAAGAATTTGCAGCAGATCAGGCTGAATTTGATCGTATAAAGAAATACGGATCTTTGGCCGACGCATTGCATACCGATCTTCACGAATGTGTAGGGCATGCCAGTGGAAAACTTGCGGAAGGCACAGATGTCCATGCCCTTAAGAATTATGCTTCTCCGCTTGAAGAAGCCAGAGCGGATCTTTTTGCTCTTTATTATATAATGGATAAGAAGCTGCTTGATCTTGGGCTGCTGCCTGATGAGGATGCTGCTAAAGCGTCATACGATGCATATCTCCGGAATGGTTTACTGACACAGATAGTAAGGATAAAACCTGGCAAGTATATTGAAGAGGCACATATGCGAAACAGAGCTGCCATTTCTCATTGGGTATATGAGCAGGGCAGAGCCTCGAATATCGTTGAAATATTCAAACGAGGAGGGAAAAGCTACGTACGGATTAACAATTATTCGCAGCTCAGAAATTTATTCGTGGAGATGCTTAAAGAGATTCAACGGATTAAGTCTGAAGGTGATTATGAATCAGGCAGAAGGATAATAGAAAATTGGGGAGTAAAAATTGACCAGGATCTTCATGCCGAGATACTTGCAAGATATGAAAAACTAAATCTGGCACCGTACACCGGATTTGTCAATCCACGGCTAATACCTGTTTTTGATGGTGAGGGTGAAATAACTGATGTGAAGGTCGAATATGAAACTGATTACCTTGGTCAGATGCTGTATTATGGGAAGGAATACTCCTTTTTATAATAAACAATTCTCTGTGGCTCTTTGTGGATCCACAGAGTTTCACAAAGATCACTTCATATTCCTCCAGAACTTCTCTTCCGATCTTTGCATTTCCCTTCTTTTTTTATTCTCGAGCAGAATATAAAAGACAATAGCTATTGTTCCAAAGATTAAAAGACCAAGAAGCAGGTATCTGATAATGCCAGAAACATCTACTTGCCCGTACTCTGATAATTTGACTGCCGGAACAGATGCACCAACTGGTTCACCTGCTTTCGATCCGACATTTATCCCGAAAATATTCTTCATAAAGAAGAGCAATATGAATGTCAGCAAACCTGATGCAAGAGGGGAAATGATCCAGCCCAGACCAATTTCTCCCAGAACCTTAAAATTGATATTTCGGGCACCTTTGTATAAACCGATTCCCAAAATACAACCGACAATTACCTGTGAGCTTGAAACGGGAACCATGGGAATGGGAGGGAGACCTGTTTTTACGAATAGATTAGAGAGGCCTGTTGATGAAAAAATAAAAAGTACAAGAGATTGAGCCAGGACAACCACCAGGGCAGCTTCAGATGATAGTTCAAGAATATTGCTTCCTATGGTTTCCATAACCTTCCACGAATAAGTAATAATTCCTGAGGCAACAGCAAGTCCTCCGAGAAGCAGCAATTGCTGACTTGAATTAAGTGTAAAAATCCAAAGATCAATATCCCTGAGATGGAAAGCAGGTACAAATACTCCCATAACATTGGCAATGTTGTTTGCACCAAGGCTATAGGCCCCGAATGCTCCGACTACAATCAGTCCGGTTTTTATGTATGATTCAAATCTTATGAGGTGAATTCTTGAAGAATTTTTAATTTTTTTAACTGAAATATAAAGTATAACTGCGAAGATTGCTCCAATCACAGGTCCGGCGATCCATGAAATTACTATTTTTTCCAAAGTTGCGCTATCTGTCTGGTTTCCGGTAAAAAAGTTCCATCCGATAATTGCACCAACAATAGCCTGTGTTGTGGATATCGGAAGCGCGAACTTTGTCATCATATAAATTGTAACTGAAGCTGCCAGTGCAAGTGTGAAGGAACCTCCGATTGCATTTACTGCGCCCAGTTTGCCAAGAGTATGTGATGTGCCGGAACCCTGAATAACTGCACCAAGAATAAAAAATACGGATGCTATTATAGCAGCCTTCCTGAATGTCACCATTTTTGATCCAACTGCCGAGCCAAAAATATGTGAAGCATCATTAGCTCCCAGTGACCATCCAAGGAAGAGACCGCTTGTTAGGAAAAACAGAATCATTCACTCTTAATTTATTTCAATTAATCCAAAATCCAATACGCTTAAATATGTTGCTCGTTGCTAGTTCCTTATTTCATGCTTCTTGCATTTACAAGTTACTTTTATCTCTTGTCTTTTGTCTTCTAATTGACTAACCAGCAACCAGCAACGAGTACCCAGTACCCAGTACCCAGTACCCAGTACCCAGTACCCAGTACCCAACCTACATCACAATCTTAATCGCCATTCCCGAGAGCAGATCGGCTGCTTTCTGGGCCAGATCGGAAACATTTTCAATATGGTGTATTATATATCTTAAATGTGCTTTATGTGCCAGATCAAGCTCTTTCATATCCTGAAAAATAATTTTTTTGGTCATTAAGGAAAGTTTATCAGTTTCACTTTCAAAGTAATAGACTTTCAGCAGCTTTTCCCTGACAGTATATGGGGCTTTAAAATAAGCTCTGGCAGCAGGAATAAGTTCTTCAGCAGCATTAATTGAAGTTTCGGCAAGACTTATAAGGTTTTTATTAATAGAGGTTGGAATATCAGGCAATTCAATGTTTATTTCATTCAAAGAGCTTTTCAGAGCATCAATGATTTCATCGAGTTCATCAATAAGTGTGCTGACTTCCTGTCTGTGCTGAGGCAGAATCGAATGAGTAATCATCTCGTTTTCTATCTCTCGCTGAAGCCTGTCAGCATTGTTTTCAAGCCAGTCGACTTTCTGAAGATGCCTGAGAAAGGCCTCCATATCTTTTTCGAGGTATGCTTTAATTCCCTCTCTGAAAACCAGCAGCCCGAGATCTATATCATCAAAAAATTCATCGATCTTGATTATCAGATTCCTAGTTGTTCTTGTAAAAACCGGCATTTTGTACGATAATTAAGTTATTCAAACAAATATAAAAATATTATTCCAAAAAGTCTGTTATACCTGGCTATCGTTAATTCATCGGTCAGAATCACCTGTTTCTGCATACTTTACAATTTTTTTATTTTTTTTTATGATCTTTATAATTTCCTTGTGGATTTTAGATTAATTTCGCGCGTTTTATTAACTGTTAGGTTTAGTCTGAAAAAACCTTTAGCCAGGTAAAATGTTAAAATGTTAATAAGTCAATAGACAGGAGGTATATGGCTAATTCAACTGAAGGATTTACATTTAATGAAAAACTAAAGAATACGTTTATTGGCAGGGCTAAGGCGATCCAGGACAAAGGATTATTTCATAAGCTGACTTTAGTTGCATTCTTCGCATGGATTGGTCTGGGAGCCGACGGTATTTCATCCTCCTGTTACGGGCCGGAAGAGGCATTCAGAAATTTGCAGGGACATCCGGCTCTGGCGATATTTGTAGCTCTCGGAACCGTATTTACGATCGTCATAATAAGTTCCAGTTACAACCAGATAGTCAGGCTTTTCCCTCATGGTGGCGGCGGATATCTTGTTGGAAGTAAATTATTGTCACCCACAACCGGAATGGTGTCCGGCTCTGCACTTATAATCGATTATGTACTCACAATTACGCTTTCTGTTTCGAGTGGAGCCGATGCTATTTTTAGTTATTTTCCCGCCGGATTACAGCCATATAAACTTCCTTTCGCCCTTATGGGTGTTTGTTTTCTGATTCTTTTGAATTTAAGGGGAGTGAAAGAATCGGTTCTTTCGCTTACCCCTATATTTGTGATTTTCATTGTTACACATGTTTTTGCCATTTTATATGGTATTTTTATTCATTCCTCTAATTTTACCGCTGTCGCAACACAAACTTCGCATCAGATTCATGCAACAGTAAGCCAGTTTGGATTTTTCGCCACTTTTTTTATAATTCTCAGGGCTTACAGCATGGGAGCCGGAACTTATACCGGAATTGAGGCAGTGAGCAATGGTATGCCGATTTTGAGAGAACCTAAAGTTGCCACAGCCAGGAAGACTATGTTTTTGATGGTGATCTCGCTTTCTTTTATGGTGCTGGGTCTTATGATTTGCTACATGCTCTTCAATGTGCAACTCGATACGCATAAAACATTAAATGCAGTATTATTTGATAATCTGACAACCGGATGGGGCCCGTTCTGGTCAAGAAGTTTTGTGCTGATCACTCTTATCTCAGAAGCTGCATTATTGTTTGTTGCTGCCCAAACCGGATTTATTGACGGTCCGAGAATAATGGCCAATATGGCAATCGATCACTGGTTACCTAAGAGATTTGCCTCGCTAAGCGATCGCCTGGTAACAATGAATGGGGTTTTATTGATGGGAACCGGATCTCTTATTATTATGGTTTTGTCTAAAGGTTCTGTGGCGTTACTTGTCGTTCTCTATAGTATTAACGTATTCATCACCTTTACTATCTCTCAGGTAGGTATGGTGAAGCACTGGTGGGAGATGAGAGGAAAACAGGTTCCATGGAAGCGAAAAATTGCTATAAATGGCATAGGTCTGATACTTACTTCCTTCATCCTGGTTTCTGTGATTATTCTGAAATTCGGACAAGGTGGCTGGGTTACCTTACTCATTACAGGTATGTTAATCTTGTTAGCTATTAATATTAAACGTCACTATTTTAAAACAGCAAGAAAACTTCAGAAGCTCAGATTAAGCGCATACATGGAAATAGAAAAGCTGATCGGACAACGTCCGTGTGAAGACAGGAGCCTGAAAAAAATAAAGTTTAATAAAGAAGGCAAAACTGCAATAATTCTTGTAAGCGGCTTTGGCGGTACAGGGTTATATACATTTTTACGAATTCTTGAAAACTTTAAAGGTGTTTACAGCAACATTGTTTTTGTTAGGATTGGCATTATTAATTCGAAGATTTACAGGGGAACTATTGAACTTGAACATTTTAAAGATCAGGTAAAAGAGGACGGTGAAAAGTATGTTAATGTTGCCAATCAGTTTGGATTGTACGGAAAGAGTATCTGGACAATCGGTACGGACCCTGTTAATGAAATATACAGGATTGTTAAGAAATTAAGACCCAGGTTATCAGGTGCCGCATTTTTTGGAGGACAACTTGTCTTCTCTAAAACCTTTTATCTCTCTAAATTGCTACACAATCACACAATATTCTCTATACAGAAGAGATTTTTCAAATTCGGTATACCTATCGTTATTTTTCCGATAAAAATAGAATAAAAGACAAGGTCGCATATGAATCCATGCCATAGTGTGGGCAAATGATCTCATATAAAAAAACATGGAAGGATATGCTTTAACATGTCCCTTTTGTTTTTGACATTTTCCTCTTATTTATAAAATCTTAATGCTTTCCGGCTGGCTTTTTATGAAATCCATATGAATTAGGGTGCAATTTTGTATCGTAATAAATCTTAAAAAAATG